>NZ_LT963352.1:5778000-6096000 GCF_900236475.1 Streptomyces chartreusis NRRL 3882 | reverse complement strand
CGGTCGTCGACTGGTTGTTCTTGACCTGGATCCGGCCCCACGGGTTCTCGGGGTTGGGCAGGTACTCGTCCTGGAAGACGGCCCAGATGTCCTTCGGCGTGACCTCGCCGCCCTCGGCGTCCGTCTTCGCCTGGATGATCTTCGAGAACTCGATCTGCATCCGGCGGGGCAGTTCCAGCTTGTGGTCGTTCTTCAGGACGTACGCGATGCCGCCCTTGCCGGACTGCGAGTTGACCCGGATGACCGCCTCGTAGGAGCGGCCGACGTCCTTGGGGTCGATCGGCAGGTACGGGACGGCCCACTCGATGTCGTCGACGGTGACGCCCTTGGCCTTCGCGTCGGCCTCCATGGCGTCGAAGCCCTTCTTGATGGCGTCCTGGTGGGAGCCGGAGAAGGACGTGTAGACCAGGTCGCCCACGTACGGGTGGCGCGGGTGGACCTCCATCTGGTTGCAGTACTCCCACGTGCGACGGATCTCGTCGATGTCGGAGAAGTCGATCTGCGGGTCGACGCCCTGCGAGAAGAGGTTCATGCCCAGGGTGACCAGGTCGACGTTGCCGGTGCGCTCGCCCTGGCCGAACAGGCAGCCCTCGACGCGGTCGGCACCGGCCATCAGGGCCAGCTCGGCTGCGGCGACGGCCGTGCCGCGGTCGTTGTGGGGGTGGACGGACAGGCAGACGTGCTCGCGGCGGGAGAGGTTGCGGCCCATCCACTCGAAGCGGTCCGCGTGGGTCGACGGGGTCGAACGCTCCACCGTGGCGGGCAGGTTGAGGATGATCTCGCGGCCCGGGCCGGGCTGCCAGACGTCCATGACCGCCTCGCAGACCTCCAGCGCGAAGTCCAGCTCGGTGTCGGTGAAGATCTCCGGCGAGTACTGGTAGCCGAACTCCGTCTCCGGGCCCAGCAGCTTCTCCGCGTACTCCATGACCAGCCGCGTGCCGTCGACGGCGATCTGCTTGATGTCGTCCTTGGAGCCCCGGAAGACGACCCGGCGGAAGACGGGGGCGGTGGCGTTGTAGAGGTGGACGGTCGCGCGCTTGGCGCCCTTCAGGGACTCCACCGTGCGCTCGATCAGGTCCTCGCGGGCCTGGGTCAGTACGGAGATGGTGACGTCGTCGGGGATGGCCCCGGGCTCTTCGATGATGGAGCGCACGAAGTCGAAGTCGGTCTGGCCGGAGGCCGGGAAGCCGACCTCGATCTCCTTGTAGCCCATCTTGACCAGCAGGTCGAACATCGCGCGCTTGCGGGCGGGCGACATGGGGTCGATCAGGGCCTGGTTGCCGTCACGCAGGTCGGTGGAGAGCCAGCGGGGGGCGGCGGTGATGCGGTTGTTCGGCCAGGTGCGGTCCGGGATGTCGACCTGCTCGTAGCGGCCGTACTTGTGGATCGGCATGGAACTGGGCTGCTGGCGGTTCGCCATGATGCGGGGGCTCCTCAGAGTGTCCGGAAGGACGGCCGACGACGCAGCACCAAGCTCCGCGGGGAGGGAGTCGGCCTCGACTACAGGCCCTCGCCGCGGCAGCTAAGGAGAAGCAGCCCGAAACGCATGATGCGCAGCATGCTAGCCGAGGCCCTCCGGGTGCGCGGGTCCGTATCAGTATGCGGGACCGGGCGCACATACGGGACAAAAAGTGCGCTATACCACTTCGCCACGGAGGGTGAAGGCCCTTGTCCCGGTATTTCACCAATCATGGTGGCGACTAGTGACAGCTCCGTCACGCAGTGCAAGGGTGCCGGGCATGACGACTCACGGGGGCTTCGAGCCCGTCTTCTGCACCATCGTTCCACCGCATGTCCTCGACAAGCTCGCCCAGGCCGAGGACCCCGCGCTCGCCGGGCCCGCCCGCCGCACGCTGCAGCGCGACGCCTTCGAGCGCACCCAGCGCCGCCTCACCACGGTCATCGGCGCGACCGCCGTCACCGGGGTCGCCGACGGCAAGCCGCAGCGGACCATCCACGACGCCCGGCACGGCACCGACCTGCCCGGCCACAAGGTCCGCGGCGAGGGCGACAAGCCCGGCAAGGACGCCACCGTCAACCGCGCCTACGCGGGCCTCGGCGCCACCTTCGAGCTGCTCTGGCGGGCGTACCAGCGCGACTCCATCGACGGCGGCGGCCTGCCCCTGAACGCGACCGTGCACTACGACCGCGACTACAACAACGCCTTCTGGAACGGCGAGCAGATGGTCTTCGGCGACGGGGACGGCGAGATCTTCCTCGACTTCACCATCCCGATCGACGTCATCGGCCACGAACTGGTCCACGGCGTCACCCAGTACACGGCCAACCTCACCTACTTCGGTCAGCCCGGCGCGCTGAACGAGTCCCTGTCGGACGTCTTCGGCTCGCTCATCAAGCAGTACACGCTGGGCCAGACCGCCGCCGAGGCGGACTGGCTGATCGGCGCGGGCCTGCTCGCCCCACGGGTGACGGGCAAGGCGCTGCGCTCCATGAAGGAGCCGGGCACGGCGTACGACGACGACGTCCTGGGCAAGGACCCGCAGCCGGCCACGATGGACGACTTCGTCCGCACCGGCCGCGACAACGGCGGTGTCCACATCAACTCGGGCATCCCGAACCACGCCTTCTACCTGGCGGCCACGGCCCTCGGCGGCCACGCCTGGGAACGCGCGGGACAGGTCTGGTACGACGTGCTGACCGGCGGCGAGCTGAAGCAGCAGGCGATGTTCGCCGACTTCGCCACGCTCACCGTCAAGGCCGCGCGGGAGCGGTTCGGCGACGGGGAGGAGCTGGACGCCGTGTCGAAGGCCTGGGAGCAGGTCGGGGTGCGGACCCTGTAGTTCCGTACTAGACAGGTGCCATGCGGATTCAGGTGAGGCGCACGGGCGGGTTCGCGGGCATCGAACGGCATGCCGAGGTGGACACCTCCGGCCGCCCCGATGCCCCCGAATGGCACGCCCTGGCCGAGAAGGCGTTCGCCGCCGGACGGAGCACTCCGCCGATCGGCGTTCCGGACGGCTTCGGCTACCAGATCACGGTGGACGGCAAGACGGTGTACTGCGCGGACCCCCGGCTGACCGAGGAGCAGCGGAAGCTGATCTCCCGGGTGCTGAAGGAGGGGGCGTGACAGGCGGGGGCAACAGGTGCTCCGCGGCGGCCTGTTGACTTCTGTTACCGGCGGTACGGATGATCCAGCGCATGGCGACTGACGCAGGCAATCCGATCCCCCGCTTCCCGGCCGGCTTCCTCTGGGGCGTGTCGACCTCGGCGCACCAGATCGAGGGCGCGGCGGACGAGCGCGAGCCCTCCGTGTGGGACGCCTTCACGGCCGAGCCGGGCCGGGTGAAGGACGGCTCGACGGCGGTGGTGGCCTGCGACCACTACCACCGCCACCGCGAGGACGTGGCACTGCTGGCCGGCCTCGGCGTGAACGCGTACCGCTTCTCGGTGTCCTGGCCGCGCGTGCGCTCCGAGAAGGGCCTGGACTTCTACGACCGGCTGGTGGACGACCTGTGCGCGGCCGGGATCCGCCCGGTGCCGACCCTGTTCCACTGGGACCTGCCGACGGACCTGGACTGGCTGGAGCGGGACACGGCGGCGCGTTTCGCCGAGTACGCGGCCCTGGTCGCCGGCCGCCTGGGAGACCGGGTGACGAAGTGGATCACCCTCAACGAGCCCGCCGAACACACCCTGCTGGGTCACGCCCTGGGCGTGCACGCGCCGGGCAGGCAGCTGCTGTTCGACGCGCTCCCGGCCGCCCACCACCAGCTGCTGGCCCACGGCCTGGCCGTCCGGGCCCTGCGCGCCTCGGGCGTCACGGACATCGGCATCGCCAACTCGCACGGCCCGACCTGGGCCGCGTCGACCGAGGCGGCGGACGCGGAGGCGGCCGAGTTCTACGACGTGCTGCTGAACCGACTGTTCGCGGACCCGCTGCTGCTGGGCCGCTACCCGGACGGCATCGGCGAGCTGATGCCCGGGGACGTCGCGGCCGACCTGAAGGTGATCGCCGAGCCGGTCGACTGGTACGGCGTCAACTACTACGCGCCGACGCGGGTGGGCGCCCCGCAGGGCACCGACATCACCTTCGGCGGCGTCGCCATGCCCGCCGAACTCCCCTTCTCCGTACGGGAGATCACGGGCCACCCGGTCACCGACTTCGGCTGGCCGGTCGTGCCCGAGGGCCTGACCGAGCTCCTCACCACCTTCCACGACCGCTACGGCGACCGGCTCCCGCCCGTCGTCATCACCGAGAACGGCTGCTCGTACCCGGACGTCGACGACCAGGACCGCATCGCCTATCTGGACGGCCACATCCGGGCCCTGCACCGGGCGCTGGAGGCGGGCGTCGACGTACGCGGCTACTTCGTGTGGTCCCTGCTCGACAACTTCGAGTGGGCGGAGGGCTACGCCCGCCGCTTCGGCCTGGTCCACGTCGACTTCGAGACCCTGGAGCGGACCCCGAAGTCGTCGTACCGCTGGTACCGGGAGGTGCTGCGGGCCCAGGGAACTACGGTTTGACGCCCACCCCGGTCCACAGGCTGACCTCGGCGTCCGTCGGGGCGTCGCCGTCGGTGGCGTCGGGCCGCCAGCGGTGGCCGACGGTGACACCGGGGTCGAGCAGCTCCAGGCCGTCGAAGAAGCGGGTGACGTCCGCCCGGGAGCGGAACTGCACCGGCGTCCCGGCCGAGGTGTAGATCTCGGTGACCTTCTGCCAGGTCGACGGGTCGAAGTCGGGCGTGCAGTGGCTCAGCGCCAGGGCGCTGCCCGAGGGCAGGACGTCCAGCAGCCGGCGCACGATGCCGTACGGGTCCTGGGCGTCGGTGACGAAGTGCATCAGCGCGTTGAGGGAGAGCGCGACCGGGCGGCTCAGGTCGAGGACCTCGGCCAGTTCGGGTGCGGTCAGCAGCGCCTGGGGGTCGTTGACGTCCGCCTCTATGTACGTCGTACGGCCCTCGGCCGTGCTGCGCATCAGGCGCTCGGCGTACTTGAGGACGAGGGGGTCGTTGTCGGCGTAGACCACGCGGGCGTCGGGGACCACGGACTGGGCCACCTGGTGCAGGTTGGGCTCGGTGGGGATGCCGGTGCCGATGTCCAGCCACTGGCGGATGCCGTGCTCGCGGGCGAGGACGCGGGTGGCCCGGTGCATGAAGGCGCGGTTCTCGCGGGCGCAGACGAAGATGGCGGGGTAGGCCTCGGCGACCCGCTCGGCCGCCTGCTTGTCCACCTCGAAGTGGTCCTTGCCGCCCAGGTAGTAGTCGTACATGCGGGCGGAGTGCGGCCTGCTGGTGTCGATGTCCCGTGACGCGTGCGAGTGGGTCATGCCGTGCCTCTCGGTGGGGGGTGGTGGTGCGGGTCCGGCTCGGTGGGGGTTGTGGGGATCGCGGGGGTTCAGAGGGCCGTGAGATGGTCGGCGAGGCCCTGCTTGACGCCCGCGACGAACGCGGTGATCTCCTCGGGCGTGTAGATCAGCGCCGGACCGGCGGGATCGGCCGACTGCCGAACCGCCACGCGGCCGTCGGCCAGTTGCTTGGTCTCCACGCACTGGCCCCCGTTGGGGCCGCTCCACGGACGTTCCCAGCCCTGTTCCCCGAGGTCCGACGCGGGCATCCCGTTGTACACGGCGCCCTCGGCGATGGTCATGAGTACTCCTTCCGCATGCGGTTCAACAGCGCCTTGCTGTCCGCTGACGAGGTCTTCAGCGACAGCCGGTTGTGGGCCTCCAGATGGGCCACGACGTCGGCGCGCTGGTCGAGGTAGACGGACGCGGAGAGGATCTCGCTGTAGACAATGTCGGGCAGCTCCCGCTCCTCGAACCGGAAGTAGGTGAAGGGCGCGCACGCCCCGACGTGGGCGCCCGCCGTGAACGGCACGATGTCGACGCTGACGTGCTCCAGCTCGGACGCCTCCAGGAGCCGGTCGATCTGCTCGCGCATCACCTCGGGGCCGCCCACCACCCGGTGCAGCACGGCCTCCTCCATCACCACCCACAGCGTGGGCGCGTCCGGCTTCGTGAGCAGGCTCTGGCGGCGCAGCCGCAGCTCCACGCGCCGCTGGAGGTCCTCGTCGTTGTCGTTCGGGAAGCCGCCGCGCAGCACGGCACGGGCGTACCCGGGTGTCTGGAGCAGTCCCGTGACGTACTGCGGCTCATAGGTGCGCAGTGTTCTCGCGCCGGTCTCCAGGCTCACGTAGGCGGTGAACCAGGACGGCATCACATCGCGGTACGGGTGCCACCAGCCGGGCTCGTTGGCCCGCTCGGCCAGACTGACGAACTCGTCGATCTCCTGCTGCTCAGCCCCGTAGGTCTGGAGCAGCTTCTCGACGTAGAGGATCTTCAGGCCGACCTCGGCCTTCTCCAGGCGGCGGATGGTCAGCGGCGTGACGCGCAGGGCCTTGGCCGCGTCGTCGAGGGACAGGCCCGCGGTCTGCCGGGCCTCCTGGAGGCGGCGTCCCAGGATCATGCGGAGAACGGTGGGCGCGCCGGCGCCGGTGCCTGATCGCGCGTCGTTCACGCCCGTGCCTCCTGAGGGGTCGTCACCGGTGCAAGCCTGACAGGGACTTGATCGTCCGCCAAGCGGCCCGGAGCAGCGATACCTTCCTTCTGAAATTATCAGGCAGATGGTTGCAGCGTGAACTGCTCTACGAGCATAGTTACTTGTGTGAACAGGGCGCCGGAATCCCCAAGTCCCCTTCCGGGCGGTCCGTTTCGCGCCTCGCCCCTTCCTTGACTGCGCCCACCCCCACGGAAGGCGAATGCCGTGTCCCCCCACACGACTTCCACTCCCCGGTTCCTGGACGCGGTGCGCCCGGGCCGCACCCACTGGCTGGAGCTGCCGTCCCACCGGACCAGCGTCAGAGTCGCCCGTCATGCCACGCAGGCGCGGCTGGACTCCTGGCAGGTGCCCGACGAGGCGTGCGCGAACGCCGTCCTGGTGGTGTCCGAGCTGGTGACCAACGCCGTTCTGCACACGCCCGGCGAGCGGATCCTGTGCGGCGTGGGCCGGATGACGGCGGAACGCTTCCGGCTGGAGGTGCACGACGGCGACCTCACGGGCCGCGGCATCCCCGACTGCCGCCCCGCCCTCGACGACGAGGGCGGCCGTGGCCTGCTGCTCGTACGGGAGATAGCCGACAGCTGGGGAGTCACCCGCTCACCCCTCACGGGGGGCAACGCGGTGTGGGCGAGCCTGGCGACGACCCAATGCCCCTGAGAAGTCCTAAAGGTTGAATCAGTAACGTTATCTGGCTCTTTGGTCAAACCAGACTTTTTGGCCAATCACCCCATTTGGTGTCATGGTGGAAGAGACAACCGATAGCGACGCGCGCAGTTCAGGAGGTGCAACGACATGCGCACCTACGAGCGTCCGACGCTGACTGCGGTCGGCTCCTTCCGCAAGACCGGTCTGGGCTTCAGGGACGGGCCGGAGAGGTTCTGGTTCTTCCGGAGGAGGTTCTTCTGATCCGCCGGTTGTTCCGCCGGTGCGGGATCTCCGAGGGGTGGCAGGGCGTCAGTCCTGCCGCCCACATCTCTTGATCGCTTCAGGGCTCGGGGTACAGGAAGGGACCGGCATGGTCGATTTTCCTGGTTCCGGCGAGGGTCCGGGCTGGTTCGTCGTCCTTCCGGACTGTGCTTCGGCGGCCCGGGTGTCCGCCGCACTTCGCACCCGGAAGGTCCAGGAGGTCAGCCACCCGTCGGGACGGCCGTGGCTGCTCGGCCACTGGTCTCCCGGTGCCATGGCCGTCGGCGAGGCGGGCCGGACGAAGATCGCAGTCGTCGGTGAACACGCCGTCACCGCCGACCGGCTCACCCCGGCGGCCGACCGGATCCGGACGATCAGCGACCTGGACGGTCTGGCCCGCGGCCTGGCCGGGAGTTGGCATCTGGTCGCTTCGGTCGCCGGACGGGTGCGTGTCCAGGGGAGCGTCACCGGCTTTCGGCGGGTGTTCCACGCCAGGCTCGAGGACACCACCGTGGCCGCGGACCGGGCCGACGTCTTGGCCGCTCTGCTCGACGCGGAGGTCGACGAGCAGCGGCTGGCGGCCCGCCTGCTGAATCCGTGCGCGCCGCACCCGCTGGCCGGCGAACCGGTGTGGCGTGGTGTGGGCGCCCTGGGGATCGGCCGCTACCTGGCGCTCGACGCCGACGGCCGGGGACGGCCCGTCGCGTGGTGGGCGCCTCCCGAGCCGGTGGTGCCGATGGCCGAGGGCGCGTCGGCGTTGCGGAAGGCACTGTCGGCGGCGGTGGAGGTCCGCGTCCGGGGCCGGGACGTGGTGAGCTGCGATCTGGGCGGCCTGGACTCGACCTCGGTGTGCGCTCTGGCCGCACGCGGCACGGCGAAGGTCATCGCCTACACCGCCGACGGTCTCGACCCCCTGTGCGACGACGTGACCTGGGCGCGCCGGACGGTCGCGAGACTGGGCGACGTCGGTCACCACGTCATCGCCGGAGACCAGTTGCCGATGGTGTACGAGGGCCTCCGGGACGTGGACGAGCGCTTCGACGAGCCGTGCCCGGCGATGATGCATCCCAGCCGCTGTCTGCTCATTCCGCGGCTTGCTGCGGCACAGGGCTCCCGCATACACCTGACGGGCTTCGGCGGGGACGAGTTGCTCTCCGGCTCGCCGGCGCATCTGCACACGCTGGCACGGACCCACCCCAGGATCGCGTGGCAGCGCCTGCGCGGCTTCGCCGCCCAGGGCCCGTGGCCGTACCGGGAAGCACTGCGGCAGTTGTGGGACAACAGCTCCTACCGGACGTGGCTCGGCCGAGCCGGCGACCTGCTCACCGCCGTACCGCCCCCCTTGGAGACGCCCGCGCTGGACTGGGGGACGCCGCCACGGCTCCCTCCATGGGCGACGCCGGACGCCGTCGCGGCCGTACGCGAACTGATCCGCACCGCGGCGCGTACCGCCGAACCACTGGCCGAGAGGCGCGGGCAGCACATCGAGCTGGAAGCCATGGGGAACAACTCCCGCATGGTCCGGCAGGTGGGCCAGATGGCCAGCCGCGCCGGGCTCACCCTCGCCGCCCCCTACTACGACGACCGGGTGGTCGAAGCGGGCCTGGCGGTGCGGCCGCAGGACAGGATCACCCCCTGGCAGTACAAGCCGCTCATCGTCGAGGCGATGCGCGGCATCGTTCCCGACGAGAGCCTGACCCGTCACACCAAGGACGAGGGTTCCTACGAGGCGGAGGTCGGGATGCGGGAACAGCGTGCCGAGTTGCTGGCCCTGTGCGAGGACTCCCGGCTGGCTCGGTTGGGTCTGATCGACGCGAAGGTGCTGCGCGAGACGTGCGGCCGGCCGCTGCCCCCGAGCCTGCCTTTCGACGCGCTGTACCAGACCGTGGTGTGCGAGATGTGGCTGCGCACGCTGGAAACCGCCACCACCGCTGTTCCGGGCTGAATGGAGACGGCCGATGGCGTTCAAGCTGCGTGAGGGTGTGTTCACGGCCGAGACCGACTACGGGATCGCGATCCTCGACGAGGACCGCAACCAGTACTGGACGCTCAATCCCAGCGCCGCCGTCGCCTTGCACACGTTGCTGGCGGGCGGCAGCGAAGACGACGCCGCGCAGACGCTCAGCGCGGAGTACGCGGTGGACATCGGCACGGCGCGGCGGGACGTCCGGGACCTGGTCGGCGGACTGTACTCGGCGGGCCTGGGCGAAGCGGACAGCGACGGGCCGGGAGAGGGCGCCCGAGCTCCGACGGCCCGGCCCGTCGGGCTGGTGCGGCGGCGGATGGGCGGCCGATGGCCGCACCTGCGCGGCCGGCGTGCGGGGAGGGAGCGGCGATGACCTCACCGGAGGTGATCTTCCACGACCCGCGCTCGGTTCCTCTGCGGCGCCGGATCCCGGTCCGGCTCGCCGTGGGAGCAGCGCGGCTCCTGGCCCGTCAGCGCCCCCGGCGCATACGGGCCGCGCTGGAGTGGCTGCGCCGGGGCGCCCGTCCGGCCACCCTCGGGCAGACCCGGGCCGCCCGGGACTCCGTGGTCGCGGTCAGCCTCGCGTGCGGGGGGCGGGAAGGGTGCCTGCCCCGGTCGCTCGCCACGGTCCTGCTGTGCCGCCTGCACGGCCAGTGGCCCACCTGGTGCGTGGGCGCGCGGCGCCTGCCGCCCTTCGGTGCGCACGCCTGGGTGGAGGCGGAGGGGGTGCCGGTGGGAGAGGAGCACCCGCCCGACTACTTCCGCCCCCTGTTCACCGTGCCCTGCGTTCCTGGTTCCGTCCGCCGTGAGGCCGTGATCCATGAAGCCCCGAGCGACGGGTGAGACCGACGAGCGGAGCCGGACCGCGCCGCGGGACTTCCTGCGCCTGCTGCACGGCCACCGGCGGTGGGTGGCTCTCGCCGTCCTGCTGACACTGGGAGCCTCCGCTCTGAGCCTGGCCCAACCGCTGCTGGTCAAGCAGGTGATCGAGTCGACCACCTCCGGCAGCGCGATCGGGACCGCCCTGGTGCTGCTCGTCGTCCTCTTCCTCGCCCAGGCACTGGTGCAGGGCCTCGCCCAGTTCGTCCTGGCCCGGACGGGCGAAGGGATCGTCCTGGGGATCCGGCTCGGCCTGATCAAGCACGTGCTGCGGTTGCCCATGGCCGTCTACGACCGCCACCGCATAGGCGATCTGATCTCGCGCACCAGCACCGACAGCACGACCTTGCGGCTGCTCGTCGCGGAGGGCTTCACCGAAGCGATCACCGGTGTCATCGGGCTGATCGGTGTCGTGGCGCTGATGATCTGGCTCGACTGGTTGATGTTCCTCGTCGTGCTGGGCATGGTGGCGATCGCCACCATGATCGTCGTCTCGGTGCTGCACGGCATCGAGGTGGCGTCGCTGTCCACGCAGCGGGCGACGGGTGCGATGACCGCTGATCTGGAGCGCGCGCTCGGTGCCATCCGCACGGTCCGGGCCAGCCGCGCCGAGCAGCGCGAAACCGACCGCATCGCGGATGGCGCCCGATCGGCGTACGCGGGAAGTGTGCGGATGGCGAAGCTCGACGCCGTGGTGGCACCGGCGATCCAGCTGGCCGTCAAAGGATCCTTCGTCGTCGTGCTGCTCATCGGCGGCATGCGGGTCGCCGACCGGCAGGGGTCGATCGCCGATCTCGCCGCCTTCCTGCTGTACATGATCTATCTGGTGGAGCCGATCGGCATGCTGTTCCAGTCCCTCAGCACCATGGAGCAGGGCGTGGGCGCGTACCGCAGGGTCACGGAAGTGCTGGAGCTGCCCACGGAGCAGGACGCCGTGTCGGGAGCCGGAGCTCCGGTGTCCCGCCCGGCGGGGGGCAGCGGCGGCCGGTCACGGGCGCCCGCGCTGGAGTTCCGTGACGTGTGGTTCGGCTACGAACCGCGCCGTCCCGTCCTGCGCGGCGTGACCTTCGAGGCACCGGAGCACTCCCACGTGGCCCTGATCGGCAGCTCGGGAGTCGGAAAGTCCACCGTGTTCGCGCTGATCGAGCGGTTCTACGACCCGGACAGCGGCCACATCCTTGCCGAGGGCCGTGACATACGGGCGAGCGGCCGGGCCGAACACCGGGCCCGGATCGGCCTGGTGGAACAGCATGCCCCGGTGCTGTACGGCACACTGCGGGAGAACCTGATGTACGCCGTCCCGGACGCTGAACCGGAGGAGCTCGACCGGGTGGTCGAGCTGGCGCACCTGTCGGACCTGATCACCCGTCTGCCGCGGGGCCTGGACACCGACGCCGGTGAGCACGGCATGGCGCTCTCCGGTGGTGAGCGCCAGCGGATCGCCATCGCCCGTGCTCTGCTGGCCCGGCCGCGTCTGCTCCTGCTGGACGAGCCGACCGCCCATCTGGACGCGGTCAGCGAGGCGGCGCTGCGCAGGTCGATGCGGGAAGCCACGCGGGAGTGCACGTTGCTCGTGATCGCGCACCGCATGTCCACCATCCACGCCGCGGACCTGATCGTCGTCCTCGACGCCGGCCGGGTCGTCGCCACGGGCAGCCATGGGGAGCTCCTCGACAGCAGTGAGCACTACCGGTCGCTCCTCCGCGCTCAGCAGACCGGGGATCTCCGCGTGCCGCGCACGGCCGGCCTGAAGGGCGGCGCCGGGTGACCGTCCGCGTGACGTCCCACCGGCACGGGAAGCCGGCTCCTCAGAACCCCAGCTTGCGCAGCTGCCTCGGGTCCCGCTGCCAGTCCTTCGCGACCTTCACGTGGAGGTCCAGGAACACCGGTGTCCCGAGGAGTGCCTCGATCTGTTTGCGGGACTTGATGCCGACCTCCTTCAGACGCTTGCCCTTGGGGCCGATGATGATGCCCTTCTGGCTGGGGCGCTCGATGTAGACGAAGGCGTGGATGTCGAGCAGGGGCTTGTCGGCGGGGCGGTCCTCGCGGGGGAGCATCTCCTCGACGACGACGGCGATGGAGTGCGGGAGCTCGTCGCGGACGCCCTCCAGCGCGGCCTCCCGGATCAGCTCCGCGATCATGACCTGCTCGGGCTCGTCGGTCAGGTCGCCCTCGGGGTAGAGCGCCGGGCCCTCCGGCAGGAGGGGGACGATCAGGTCGGCCAGCAGGCCCACCTGCTTGTCGCCGACCGCCGACACCGGGACGATCTCCGCCCACTCGAAGCCCAGCTCCTTGCCGAGCTGGTCGATCGCGATGAGCTGCTCGGCGAGCGCCTTGCCGTCCACCAGGTCCGTCTTCGTGACGATCGCGATCTTCGGCGTCTTCTTGATGGACGCGAGTTCCTTCGCGATGAAGCGGTCGCCGGGGCCGAGCTTCTCGTTCGCCGGCAGGCAGAAGCCGATCACGTCCACCTCGGCCCACGTCGTGCGCACGACGTCGTTCAGCCGCTCGCCCAGCAGCGTGCGCGGCTTGTGCAGCCCCGGGGTGTCGACCAGGATCAGCTGGGCGTCCGGGCGGTGCACGATGCCCCGCACGGTGTGCCGCGTCGTCTGCGGCTGGTTCGCCGTGATCGCCACCTTCTGGCCGACCAGAGCATTCGTGAGGGTGGACTTGCCCGCGTTGGGACGGCCCACGAAGCAGGCGAAGCCAGCCCGGTGGACAGCTTCGGCCGGCTCTTCGGATGACTGGGTACGAACGCTCATGGCGCCCATTCTCCCTGATCCACAGAGCCCCGCCGCACAGGCGCCCGAACGCCGCCCGGCCCGTGAGGTTCCGGAAACCCGCAGGCAACGAAACGTCACGGAAACACACTCGTACGCAACCGGAAACGCAGGCCGGTGAACCTCTGACGAGCCCCCGGAGCCCCACCTCGTTGGAGACACCGTGCCTCTGGCCGCCGCAAGCGCCGACACCGGCGACACCGCCTGGCTGCTCGCCGCCACCGCCCTCGTCCTGCTGATGACCCCGGGCCTGGCCCTGTTCTACGGCGGCATGGTCCGCACGAAGAGCGTGCTCAACATGCTGATGATGAGCTTCGTGTCGATCGCCCTGGTGACGGTGGTGTGGCTGGCCGCCGGCTACTCCCTCGCCTTCGGCGAGGACGCCGCGGGCGGGCTCATCGGCGGGCTCGACCACGCCGGCATGAGCGGCCTCGGGCCGGACAGCGTCCAGGGCACGGTCCCCACCCTCCTGTTCGCCACCTTCCAGCTCACCTTCGCGATCATCACCGCCGCCCTGGTCAGCGGCGCGGTCGCCGACCGGGCGAAGTTCGGGGCGTGGCTGGTCTTCGTGCCGGTGTGGGCGCTGCTCGTATACGTTCCGGTCGCGCACTGGGTCTGGGGCCCGGGCGGCTGGATCCTCGACCGGCTCGGTGCCCTCGACTTCGCCGGCGGACTGCCCGTGGAGATCGTCTCCGGTGCCTCGGGGCTCGCGTTGTGCCTGGTCCTGGGCCCGCGACTGGGCTTCAAGAAGGACGCCATGCGCCCGCACAACCTGCCCATGGTGATGCTGGGCGCCGGTCTGCTCTGGTTCGGCTGGTTCGGCTTCAACGCCGGCTCGGCCCTCGGCGCCAACGGCCTCGCGGCCGCCGCGTTCCTCAACACCCTCGCCGCGGGCTGCACCGGCCTGCTCGGCTGGCTCTTCGTCGAGCAGAAGCGCGACGGCCACCCCACCACCCTGGGCGCCGCGTCCGGCGCGGTCGCGGGCCTGGTCGCCATCACCCCGTCCTGCGGTTCGGTGTCCCTGCTCGGCGCCCTGGTCGTCGGCCTCACCGCCGGTGCCGTCTGCAGTTACGCCGTGAGCTGGAAGTTCAAGCTGAACTACGACGACTCCCTCGACGTCGTCGGCGTCCACCTGGTCGGCGGTGTCATCGGCACGCTCCTCATCGGCGTCTTCGCCGTGGAGTCGATGACGGGCGGCGCCGAGGGCCTCCTCTACGGCGGCGGCCTCGGCCAGCTCGGCAAGCAGCTGCTGGCCGTGGTCGTGGTGGCGGTGTACGCGTTCGGTGTGACGTACGGGATCGGCAAGCTGATCGACGCCACGATGGGCTTCCGCGCGAGCGAGGAGCAGGAGCAGACGGGCCTGGACCTTACGGTGCACGCCGAGACGGCCTACGATCACGGGGTCCTGGGCCACGGCGCCCCGGTCTCCTCCTCCGTCGTCTCCTCCGCCCAGAAGGTCACCCCCCAGGCATGAAGCTCATCACCGCGATCGTCAAGCCGTACCGCCTCGACGAGATCAAGAACGCCTTGCAGGAACTCGGCGTGCAGGGCCTGACCGTGAGCGAGGCCAGCGGCTACGGACGGCAGCGCGGCCACACCGAGGTGTACCGCGGCGCCGAGTACCAGGTCGACCTGGTGCCGAAGGTCCGGATCGAGGTCGTCGTCGAGGACGCGGACGCCGAGGCCGTCATCGACGCGGTCGTGAAGGCCGCGCACACCGGCAAGATCGGCGACGGCAAGGTGTGGGCGCTGCCCGTGGACACGGTCGTGCGGGTGCGGACGGGCGAGCGCGGGCCGGACGCGCTGTAGGTCGCGCCCGGCCCGGCCGGGATCAGTCGAACACGAACGGGCCCGGCGACTGCGGCCCGGTCGCCGTGCAGGTGATGGTGATGCCGAAGACGGTCATCTTCAGCGAGCCGCCGAAGGCCTCCAGGCTGTCGCCGGAAGCCACGGTGCCGCTGAGGGGGCCGACCTCGACGGGGGCGCCGGCGGCCATCGCCGGGTTCTCCGTGCCGGTGAAGTCGACGGTGCCGCCGCCGGTCTTCACCAGGGTGAGGGTGGACGCGATCGAGTCCTCGCCGAGGCCGATCGGCGCGGTGATCGCGGACGACTTGACGGTGACGGTGGCGGCGGTGCCGTCCTGCGTGGCCGTGAGCGTGGCCTCGCCACTGCCGAAGGTGCCGCAGTCGGCGCTGATCGTCGCCGTCTGAGGGGTGACGGCGAGTGCGGCGGGGGCGAAGGCGAGCCCGGTGACCGCGAGGGCACCGGCCGCCAGGGCCGCGCCCGCTCCGATTCGCTTGCATCTCATGGGATTACGGTTCCCTTTCCGTGTGGGGGGACCGCTCGGCACGTGGATGCGGACACACTGCCGAGAGCCGAACCTGACGGTCCGTCGGAACTGACGGTTCCATTGATGCGGCTGGGGCAGACGGCGGCAAGGTTGAAATCTCGCCTAATTACCGCCGGTTACAGCGAAGTTCGGCCAGCACGTCAGCCGGCGGTCACCGTGGCACGGACCGTCCCGTCGGGCCCGGCGATCAGTACCGGCGTCCCCGCCCCACCGAGATCCCGTACCGCCGCCCGGTCCTCGGCGGACGCCGTCTCCGCCTCCGTCACGACCGCCGCCGCCTCCAGCGACGTCGCGCCCGAGGCCACCGCCATCGCCACCGCCGTCTGGAGGGCACTGAGCCTCAGGGAGTCGAGGGCCACGGTCCCCGCGACATACGTACGTCCGGTCTCGTCCCGTACGGCCGCCCCCTCGGGCACGCCGTTGCGGGCCCGTGCGGAACGGGCCAGGGTGACGATCTTGCGGTCCTCGGGGTCGAGCGCGCTGCTGTCGGTCATGATCCGAGCATACGTAAGCGTCAGGACCGGTCGAGGCGGAGGCGGTCCGCTCGCGGCAGGCCCGCGACGACGAGGTCGTAGGAGTCCTCGACGAGCTCCCGGACCAGCCGGTCCGGGAGTCCCCCGTCGGCCGTGACCGTGTTCCAGTGCCGCTTGTTCATGTGCCAGCCGGGGACGATCAGGCCCTCGTGCTCGCGGCGCAGCCGGATCGCGTCGTCCGGGTCGCACTTGAGGTTGACCTTCAGGGGACGCGCGTCGAGGTGCGACAGGGCGAAGAGCTTGCCCTGGACCTTGAAGACCGAGATCTCCGGGCTGAACGGGAAGTCCTCGACCGCCGCGTTGAACGACAGGCAGAACGCGCGCAGTTCCTGCGGAGTCATTCCGGCTTCTCCTCCTCGGGGGGATCCGCCGGATCCACCGGCTCCACCAGCACGGTCACGATCTTGTTCCGGCGGCCGGCCGCGGCCTCAGCGGTCAGGCGCAGTTCCCTGCCGTCCGGGAGACCGACGACGGACGACGCACCGGCGATGGGAACCCGGCCCAGCGCCTTCGCCAGCAGACCGCCGACCGTCTCGACGTCCTCGTCGTCGAACGCCTCCAGGCCGTACAGCTCGCCCAGGTCGCCGATGTCCAGGCGGGCAGTGACCCGGTAGCGGTCCTTGCCGAGGTCCTCCACCGGCGGCAGTTCGCGGTCGTACTCGTCGGTGATCTCGCCGACGATCTCCTCGAGGATGTCCTCGATGGTGACGATGCCGGCGGTGCCGCCGTACTCGTCGACGGCGACGGCGACGTGGTTGCGCTCCTTCTGCATCTCGCGCAGCAGGTCGCCCGCGTTCTTGGTGTCGGGCACGAAGAACGCCGGGCGCATCGCCGTGGACACCTGCTCGGACTCGGCCTCGCGGCTGATGTGCGTCTTGCGGACCAGGTCCTTCAGATACACGATCCCGACGATGTCGTCCTCGCTCTCGCCGGTCACCGGGATCCGCGAGAAGCCGGAGCGCAGGGCGAGGGTGAGGGCCTGGCGGATGGTCTTGAAGCGTTCGATGACCACCAGGTCCGTGCGCGGGACCATGACCTCCCGGACGAGGGTGTCGCCCAGCTCGAAGACCGAGTGCACCATGCGGCGCTCCTCGTCCTCGATGAGCGATTCCTTCTCGGCGAGGTCGACCAGCGCGCGCAGCTCCGCCTCGGAGGCGAAGGGCCCCCGGCGGAAGCCCTTGCCGGGGGTGAGCGCGTTGCCGATGAGGATGAGCAGCGACGGGATCGGGCCCATGATCCGGGCCAGCGGCACCAGGACGTACGCCGAGAGCGTCGCCGTGTTCAGCGGGTGCTGGCGGCCGATGGTGCGCGGGGAGACGCCGACGGCGACGTACGACACGAGGACCATGACCGCGATGGCGATCAGGAGGGCCTCGGTCGTGCCGTCGAACTCCTTCAGGCAGCCGTAGGTGATCAGCGCGGCGGCGGCCATCTCGCAGGCGACGCGGACCAGCAGCGCCACGTTCAGGTAGCGGGTCGGGTCGGCGGCGACCTGGGACAGCTTGGCGCTGCCGCGGCGGCCGGAGCGCACGGCCTCCTCCGCGCGGAAGCTGGAGACGCGCGCGAGGCCCGCCTCCGCGCAGGCGGCGAGCCAGGCCACGACGACCAGGGCGACCGCGCCCAGGGCGAGTTGGGGACTCATCGGCGGCTCAGGAGACCGTCGGCGCCGGGGACGGGCCGGTCAGGCCCCGCTCCGCGCGCCAGCCGTCCACGATGGCCGCCTGGAGGCCGAACATCTCGGCCTTCTCGTCCGGCTCCTCGTGGTCGTAGCCGAGCAGGTGCAGCACGCCGTGGACGGTGAGGAGCTGGAGCTCCTCGTCCATGGAGTGCTGCGTGTCCGCTTCCTTGCCCTGCTTCTCGGCGACCTCGGGGCACAGCACGATGTCGCCGAGCAGCCCCTGCGGCGGCTCGTCGTCGTCCTTGGACGGCGGGCGCAGCTCGTCCATCGGGAAGGACATGACATCCGTGGGGCCCGGCAGGTCCATCCACTGGATGTGGAGCTGCTCCATGGCGTCGGCGTCCACGACGATCACCGAGAGCTCGGAGAGCGGGTGGATGCGCATCCGCGCGAGCGCGTAACGGGCGATGTCGAGGATCGCCTGCTCGTCGACCTCGGTGCCGGACTCGTTGTTGACGTCGATCGACATGGTGCTGTGTGTGTCTACTTCCCCTTGTGCCCGGCCTTGCCGCGGCTCTTGTGCGCGCCGTTCTGGGTGCCGTGCTTGGTGTCGTACTGCTCGTACGCATCGACGATACGGCCCACGAGCTTGTGCCGGACGACATCGTGGGACGACAGCCGGGAGAAGTGGACGTCATCGACGCCGTCCAGGATGTCCTGCACCTGGCGCAGACCGCTCTTCGTCCCGTCCGGGAGGTCGACCTGCGTCACGTCACCCGTGATCACGATCTTCGAGTCGAAGCCGAGGCGGGTGAGGAACATCTTCATCTGCTCGGGGCTCGTGTTCTGGGCCTCGTCCAGGATGATGAAGGCGTCGTTGAGCGTGCGGCCGCGCATGTAGGCGAGCGGCGCGACCTCGATCGTGCCCGCCGCCATCAGCCGGGGGATGGAGTCCGGGTCGAGCATGTCGTGCAGCGCGTCGTAGAGCGGGCGCAGGTACGGGTCGATCTTCTCGTAGAGCGTGCCCGGGAGGAATCCGAGCCGCTCTCCGGCCTCGACCGCCGGGCGGGTCAGGATGATGCGGTTGACCTGCTTGGACTGCAGGGCCTGCACCGCCTTGGCCATCGCCAGGTAGGTCTTGCCGGTGCCGGCGGGGCCGATGCCGAAGACGATCGTGTGCTTGTCGATCGCGTCCACGTAGCGCTTCTGGTTGAGCGTCTTGGGGCGGATCGTGCGGCCTCGCGAGGACAGGATGTTCTGCGTGAGCACCTGGGCCGGGGTCTCCTGGCCGTCGCTCTCCCCGTTCTCGCTCGCCTTGAGCATGGCGATCGAGCGTTCCACTGCGTCCTCCGTCATCGGCTGTCCGGTGCGGAGCACCAGCATCATCTCGTCGAACACGCGGGCGATGAGGGCGACGTCCACGGGGTCGCCGACCGCGCTGATCTCGTTGCCCCGGACGTGGATGTCGGCCGCCGGGAAGGCCTTCTCGATCACGCGCAGGAGGGAGTCGCCGGAACCCAGCACGGTCACCATGGGGTGCTGGGCGGGGACGGTGAACTGCGCTCTCGCCTGCTCCTGCGCGGGGGTGTGAGCTGTGGGTGTCTGAGTCATGGGCCGGCGCTGAAGGCCTGCGGTTCCTCCTCTTCACGGCCGCGTAGCTGAGGGCGGCCTCGCGATTCCCAGGGTACGACGGGGGACTGACAACGCCGTAGGGGTTTTGGGGGCGGGGTTGGAAACGGGGGCGACAGGCCGTGGCAACCGACCGCTTCGGGGATGACGGCGGCTCTTGACCGGTTGATCCGGGGCGGCGGTGCCTGGCGGCCGAGTGATTCGGGGCGGCCGTGCCACCCGGCTGACCGCTTCGGGGGCGACGGCGGCTCTTGACGGGGTGATTCGGTGGCGGGTGGGCACAGGCCGGGGGTCCAGGGAGCGGAGCCCCCTGGGAGGCCAGGAGGTCACGCCGAGCGCCGGAAGCCGATCGTAGGTACGGCCCGCCGCAGCGGCCAGGGCCTCATCAACTCCTCCGACACCAGCCCTGCAAGGAACCCGTACCGCTGCAGGGCCTCCGGATCCTGCCCCTCGACCGACTGCACCCTCCGCCACCACGCCGCGATCTCCGACCACCCCGGCGCCGACAACGACCCCCCGAACTCCTGCACCGACAGCGCCGCCGTCAGCCCGGCGAAGGCCAGCCGGTCCGCCAGCGGCCAGTCCGCCAGGGTCCCGGTCACGAACCCGGCGACGAACACGTCCCCCGCCCCGGTCGGATCGAGCGCCTCGACCTCGATCGCCGGAACCTCCGCCGTCTCCCCCGTACGCCGGTCCACCGCGTACGCCCCGTCCGCCCCGAGCGTGACGACCGCGAGCGGCACGTGGTCGGTCAGCGCGTGCGCCGCCGCCCTGGGGCAGTCCGCGCCCGTGTACCGCATGGCCTCCTCCGCGTTCGGCAGGAACGCCTCGCAGTGCCGCAGGTCGGGCAGCGCCGCCAGGTCCCACGCGCCGGTGTCGTCCCAGCCGACGTCGCCGAAGACCCGGGTGCCCTTGCTCGCGGCCTGGGCGATCCAGGGCGCGCTGACGCCGGGGGCGAGGGAGGCGACGGCGGCACGCGCGCGCGGCGGGCACTCGGGGGCGGGCTCCTCCGGGGGCGGCTCATGGCCGTGCGAGACCATCGTGCGCTCCCCCTCGTAAGCCATGGAGACCGTCACCGGGGAGTGCCAGCCGGGCACCGTGCGCGACGCGGAGAGGTCGATGCCCTCGCCGTGCTCCAGGGCGTCCCAGCAGTAGTCGCCGTAGTGGTCGTCGCCGAAGGCCGCCGCGAGGGACGTGCGCAGGCCGAGGCGGGCCAGGGCGGTGGCCATGTTGGCGGCGCCGCCGGGGCTCGACCCCATCCCGCGTGCCCAGGACTCGGTCCCGCGCACCGGGGCGGAGTCGAGCCCGGTGAAGATGATGTCGAGGAAGACGGTGCCGGTGAGATAGACGTCCCAGGGCGGGTCGTCCGGCGCGCGCAGCGGGGCGAGCGGATCGACCTGACTCTGGCGGTGCGATCCCTTTCCGGCCGGGCCCTTTCCGGCCGGGGCGGTGGACGCGATCACGATGCGCTCCCTGACGTGGTGCGGTTCAGGCCAGTGTGCACCACACCACCGACAACGTGACGCCGATCACGCAGGACCCACCCGTTCCGTGAGCTCGCACCGGCCCTCGCGCGCCCCTGGGCGACCAGTGGGCGACCGGGGAGCCGGCGCTACCAGCGGGGCATCGAGGGCGTCACCCACTCCGGGTCGGCGACCCGCATGGCCGCCGCGTCGTCGCGGTCGCGCAGCGTACCGTCGTCATCCAGCCACCGCCGGTGCAGTACGGCCAGCCGCTCACGGTCGAGCTGCACGCCGAGCCCGGGCGCGTCGGACACGGCGATCCTGCCGCCCTCGAAGGTGAGCCGCTCGGTGAGCACGTCCTCCGACTGCCACGGGTAGTGGGAGTCGCAGGCGTGGTGGAGGTTCGGGACGGTGGCCGCCACATGGGTCATCGCGGCGAGCGAGATGCCCAGGTGGGTGTTGGAGTGCATCGACACGCCGACGCCGAAGGTGCGGCAGACGGCCGCGAGCTGCTGGGTGTTGCGCAGTCCGCCCCAGTAGTGGTGGTCGGAGAGCACCACCTGGACGGCGCCGACGGCGCCCGTGGTGAACGCTTCCTTGATCTCGGCGAAGGTCGTCACGCACATGTTGGTGGCGAGCGGCACCCCCGTCCGCTCGGCGACCTCGGCCATGGCGGGGGTGCCGAGGGTCGGGTCCTCCAGGTACTCCAGGACGTCCCCGAGTTCCCGCGCCACCCGCAGCGAGGTCTCCAGGGACCAGGCGCCGTTGGGGTCGAGCCGCAGCGGGTGCCCGGGGAACGCCTCGGCGAGCGCCCGGACGGCCGCGATCTCCTCGTCGGGCGGGAAGACGCCGCCCTTGAGCTTGAAGGAATTGAAGCCGTACCGCTCGGTGAACCGGCGGGCCTGTTCCACCACCCCGGCCGGGTCGACGGCGGCCCCCCAGTCGTCCTTCTCGCAGGCGACGCCCTCCGGGTGGCCGGCCCACTTGTAGAACAGGTACGCGCTGTACTCGACGGCGTCGCGCACCTTGCCGCCGAGCAGCGCGTGCACGGGCAGCCCGAGGGCCTTGCCGAGGGCGTCGAGGCAGGCGACCTCGAAGGCGGAGACGACGGACAGCCGCAGCTTGTCGGCGGTCTGGACGCCGCGCAGCCCGCCGACGTCGACGGCGTCGACGACCCGGGAGGCGTCCACCGCGACCTGGTCCGCGACCGTGAACAGCCCGTTGAGGTCGCTGACCTGGCGTCCCTTGAGCCGCTCGGCGAAGGGCCGGGCCAGCTCCAGGTACTTGGTGTCGCCGTAGGTCTCCCCCACGCCCGTGACCCCGTCCGCCGTGACGACCTCGACGATCAGCCGGGGCGTGTACGGCTGGTGCACGCCCTGCGTGTTCAGCAGCGGCGGGTCCGCGACCAGGATCGGCGTCAGCCGTACGTCGGTGATGGCGAGGTTCACAGAGCGGCTCCCACGAGGTCGAGTCCCGCGGTGAGCAGGGCGGTGAGGGCGGCCAGGTCGGCGGGCGAGGGGTCGGTGAGCGGGGCGCGGACGGGGCCCACGGAATGGCCGCGCAGCCGGGCCGCCGCCTTCACCAGCGACACGGCGTACCCGGGGACGCGGTCGCGCAGTTCGACGAGCGGGACGTAGAAGCCGCGCAGCAGCTTGTCGACGGTGCCGTGGTCGCCGTCGCGCAGGGCGGCGAAGAAGGCGTCGGCGATCTCGGGGGCGAAGGCGTGGACGGCGGAGGAGTAGGCGGGGACGCCGACGGTGGCGTAGGCACGGGCCTGCATCTCGGCGGTGGCGGCGCCGTTGAAGAACAGGAATCCCTCGGGCGCCGCGAGGGTGAGGCGCTGGAGCCGGTCCAGGTCGCTGTGGCCGTCCTTGAGGCCGATGACGCCCGGCAGGGCCGCGATGCGCCTGAGCGATGCGGCGGTGAACGCGACCTGGCCACGCTGGTAGGCGATCAGGGGCAGCCGGGTGCGGGCGGCGATCTGTTCCAGCTGGGCGACCAGGCCGTCTTGCGGGGCGGCGACGAGGTAGTGCGGCAGCACGAGCAGCGCGTCGGCCCCGGCGTCCTCGGCGATGCGCGCGAACCGGACGGCCTGCGCCCAGCCGTAGCCGACGCCCGCGACGACGGGTACGCGGCCCGCCGCCTCCTCGACCGTGATGGCGACGACCTGCCGGTACTCGTCCTCGTCGAGCGAGAAGAACTCGCCGGTGCCGCAGGCGGGGAAGACGGCGCCGGGCGAGGCGGCGAGCCGGCCCGCGACGTAGGCGCGAAAGCCCTCCGGGTCGAGGCTGCCGTCGTCGCGGAAGCTGGTCAGCGGGAACGACAGCACGCCACCGGCCATGCCGTCCCGCAGCCGGTGCGCGACGGCACCCGGTCCGGCGCTCAGGGCCGTCTCCTCACTCGTCTCCTGGGCCATCTCCTCGGCCATCTCCTCATGTAGACGTCATCTATGTATGAGAATGCGGGGTGGATGCGTGAACGTCAACTGCGCGGGCCGGCCCGATTACCATCGGCGCATGCCAGACACAGGGGGCGTCCGCGAGGTGAAGTCCGCGGCCCGCACGGTCGAGCTGCTGGAACTCCTCGCGGCGCGCGGCGACCGCCCGGCACGGCTCCAGGAGCTGGCCGACGAACTCGGCGTGCCCCGCAGCTCGATGTACGCGCTGCTCCAGACCCTGATCTCGCGCGGCTGGGTCCGCACCGACGTCACCGGCTCCCTGTACGGCATCGGCATCCACGCCCTGCTCACCGGCACCAGCTACCTGGACTCCGACCCGCGGGTCCGGGCCGTACGGCCGTATCTCGACGAGGCGTCCGAGGCGCTCGGCGAGACGATCCACATGGGGCGCCTGGACGGCCGGGACGTGGCGTATCTGGCGACGCGGGAGTCGCACGAGTACCTGCGCACGATCAGCCGGGTGGGGCGGCGCCTGCCCGCGCACGCCGGGGCCCTGGGCAAGGCGCTGCTGGCGGAGCGCCCGGACGCGGAACTGCCCGAGGGGCCGTACGAGGCGCTGACCCCGAACACGCACACCAGCCGGGAGTCCCTGGTGGCCGACCTCGCCCAGGTCCGGGCCCGCGGCTGGTCCGCGGATCGCGAGGAGGGAGTGACCGGCATCGTCGGCTTCGGCTTCGCGCTGCGCTACGACACCCCCGCGCTGGACGCGATCAGCTGCTCGGTGCCGGTGGCCCGGCTCACGCCGGAGCACGAGGAGCGCATCGTCGCCGTGATGCGGGAGATCCGGGCGAAGGCCGAGGCGGCGGTTCCCGGAGGCACCGGGTCAGTGCACTGGCGGTAGCGGCAAACGCCTGCTGAAGGGGCCTGCGACGCCTCGCGAAAGACCTTCGTTTACCCGGACTTCATCGCACCAAACGCAACGTGCGCCACATCACACCCTCCGGGCTAACTCGTACGACTACTTGCTTGATACAAATTGCCCGCGCGTTCCTGTCCGTCGACGGTCGTCGCCCAACCCCCCTCCTCCACCGCTCCTTTCGCATGCCCTGGGAACGCCCGTGTTCGCCCCCCGCACCACCCCCTGGCCCCTCGTCGCCCTCTTCACGGCCGGGTACCTCGCCCCGTACCTGCTGCCGACCACCGTCGGCAGGCTCGACTCGGGCCTACCGCTCTCCGCCACCCAGGCCGGCGCCGTCGGCAGTGCGCTGCTGCTGAGTTCGGCGACCGCCGGATTCGCCCTGGCCTCACGGGTCGAGCGGATCGGGGCCCGTGCCCTCGCCCGGCTCGGGCTCGCACTGGCCCTGCTCGGCTACGGCGGTGCCGCGCTGACCACCGCCGTCCCGGCCGTAGTCGTCGGCGCGGTCGTCGGCGGATTCGGATCCGGCACGGCCACCACCGTCGCCGCCACCCTCATCGCCGCCCAGCAGGATCCGCACCGGGCCTCCACGGCCGGTCTGCTCACCGTCTCCGCCCTCGCCGGCGCGGTGTATCTGACGGTCCCGCACCTCGGCCCGGGGCACGGACTGCCCCTGGCCGCGATCGCCCTCACGGCCCTGGCCGTGTGGCCGCTGACCGGCCGCCTGCACGCCGGTACGCCCGCCGCGCCCACGCGGCACCACAAGGCCCGGCTGCCACACGCCCGTTCGGGCCTGGTGCTGGCCGCCGCCATGCTGTGCTGGTCGCTCGCCCAGAACTCCCTGTGGGGCGTGAGCGGACAGATCGGCCTGACCCAGGCCCACCTCGGCGAGGCCACCGTCGGAGCGGTCTTCGCCGTGGCGCTGGGCGCCGGACTGACCGGCGTCCTCGCGGCGGGGGCGCTCGGGGCGCGGCTGGGACGCGCGGTGCCGATCGGTGCGGGCACGGTCCTGATCGCCGGCTGCATCGTGCTCAGCGCCTCCGCGACCGACCTGACGAGCTTCGCGACCGGCGAGATCGCCTGGAACACCCTGTATCCGGTGGTGCTGTCGTACCTGATCGGGCTCGCCGCATCGCTCGACCCGCGCGGCCGCTGGGCGGTGCTCGTCGGCTCGGCGTCCTCGCTGGGCACGGCCGCCGGGCCGCTGGCCGGCAGCGTGCTGTCGGCGCAGGCCGGGTTCCCGGTCATGGGCGCGATCCTGGCCGCCGGCCTGCTGGTGATCGCGCTGCCGATGACCGCCGTCGCCCTGCACACCGGCGGGCGCCCGCTGCTCGCCGGGGCGATCCGCCGCCGCGGCGGCCACCCGGCCGCCCTGGTCGCCGCCACCACGGGCACCCCCACCGGCGCGGTCCCCGAGATCGGCGCTCCGGAACAGCCGGTGGTGGAGATCCCCGTGGACACCCCGGCCGTCCCGGCCCAGCGCGCCTACGGCAAGGCCGGGTCGGAGGTCCTGTGAAAGGACCCCTGAGGCCGTCGGTTCCTCAGCGAAACTCGTAGGCCTCCACCTCGGCCAGATACCGCGCCCGCAACTCCTCGTCGTCCTGAAGGAACGAGGCGAGGAAGGAGTTGCGGGCGAGCTCGCGCAGCCGCTCCTCGCTCAGGCCGAGGGTGTCGCGCACGGCGTCGAAGTTGTCACCGGCGTACCCGCCGAAGTACGCCGGATCGTCCGAGTGCACCGTGCACATGAGGCCGGCGTCCAGCATGGCGGGCAGGGGGTGGTCGGCGAGGGTGTCGACGGTGCGCAGCCGGACGTTCGACAGGGGACACAGCGTCAGCGGCACCCGCTCCCGCACCAGGCGCTCCACCAGCGCCGGGTCCTCCACGCAGCGCAGACCGTGGTCGACCCGCTCGACGCCGAGGACGTCCAGGGCCTCGGTGATGTACTCCGGCGGCCCCTCCTCACCGGCGTGCGCGACCCGCCGCAGCCCGAGCGCGGCGGCGGCCTCGTACACCTCGCGGAACTTGGCCGGCGGATGCCCGACCTCGGCCGAGTCGAGGCCGACGCCGGTGATCCGGTCCAGGTACGGCTTGGCCGCCTCCAGGGTCGCCAGGGCCGACTCGGCGGACTCGTCGCGCAGGAAGCACATGATCAGCCGGGTCGAGACGCCGTGCTTCGACTCGCTGTCGCCTAGCGCCCGCCACAGCCCCTCGACGACCGTGCCGAGCTCCAGCCCGCGGGCGGTGTGGGCCTGCGGGTCGAAGAAGATCTCCGCGTGCCGCACGCCCTGGGCGGCGGCGCGTTCGAGATAGGCGTTCGCGAGGTCCTCGAAGTCCCGCTCGGTGCGCAGGACGGCCATGAGCTCGTAGTAAAGGTTCAGGAACGACTGAAGGTCCTCGAACCGGTACGCCTCGCGCAGCGCGTCCGTGTCCGCGTACGGCAGTGTGACGGCGTTGCGCGCGGCGAGCTCGAAGGCGAGTTCAGGTTCCAGGGTGCCTTCGATATGAAGGTGCAGTTCGGCTTTGGGGAGGGACATCAATTCATCGTACGGGCGTTTCACCGACGCTTCGGAACCGGCACCCTCAGCAGATCGTGCGCCACGGTCAGCTCACCCTCGTACCCCGCCGCCCGTGCCTGCCGCTCGAACTCGTCCGGGTCGGTGTAGCGCTGGCTGAAGTGGGTCAGCACGAGGTGCCGCACACCGCCGTCCCGGGCCACCCGCGCCGCCTGACCAGCCGTCAGGTGGCCGTGCTCCACGGCCAGTTCCTCGTCCTCGTCGAGGAAGGTCGACTCGATGACGAGCATGTCGCAGCCCTCGGCGAGCGCGTACACCCCGTCGCACAGCCGGGTGTCCATGACGAACGCGAACCGCTGCCCGCGCCGCACCTCGCTGACGTCGTCGAGCGAGACCCCGCCGAGCGAGCCCTCGCGCTGTAGCCGGCCGACGTCCGGCCCCTTGATGCCGTGCGCGGCGAGCCGCTCGGGCAGCATGCGGCGGCCGTCGTGCTCGACGATCCGGTAGCCGTACGACTCGATGGAGTGCGACAGCCTGTGGGCGTCCAGCGTGTACGACGGCGTGACCGCGAGCACGCCGTCCCCGTCGGCCGGGGCCTCGGTGAGGAAGACGGTCGCGCGGTAGGGCGTGGCGTACTGGAGCCGCTCGTAGAAGCGCTGCCCGGACTTCGGGTAGTGGGCGGTGATCTCGTGCGGCACCTGGTCGAGGTTGATGCGCTGGATGACCCCGGGCAGACCGAGTGCGTGGTCGCCGTGGAAGTGCGTGACGCAGATCCGGTTCAGGTCGTGCGCGGCGACTCCGGCACGCACCATCTGGCGCTGCGTGCCCTCGCCGGGGTCGAACAGGATGCCCTCGCCGTCCCAGCGGAGCAGGTAGCCGTTGTGGTTGCGGTGGCGGGTCGGGACCTGGCTGGCGGTGCCGAGCACCACGAGTTCGCGTACGGACAAGGCGGATTACCCCGGAGGCCATTCCAGGCCGCGGCCGCCGAGCACGTGGCCGTGCACGTGCCAGACCGTCTGGCCGGCGCCGCTGCCGGTGTTGAAGACGAGGCGGTAGCTGTCCAGCTTCTCCTCGTCGGCGACGGCCTGGGCCTCGCGGAGCACGTCCGCGGTGAGGGCGGGGTCGGCGGCGGCGAGGGCGGCGGCGTTCTCGTAGTGCGCCTTCGGGATGATCAGGACGTGGGTGGGGGCCTGGGGGTTGATGTCGCGGAACGCGACGGTCGTTTCCGTCTGGCGGACGATCGTCGCCGGGATGGTGCCGGCGACGATCTTGCAGAACAGGCAGTCTTCCTGGGGCTCCCCTGCCATGTTTCCTCCGGGGGTTGGCCGAATGGGGGTCCGACTCGGGCATCGTATCGTCGTCGTGTGCGGGTGCGTTGTGGCTGGTCGCGCAGTTCCCCGCGCCCCTAAGAGGTCGGCACAGTCGGGGGCGTTTTTGCGGGACTGGTCTCCAGAGCCTCCAAAGCGAGTCGGATCGCCTCGTCCAGTTGGGTGTCTCGGCCCGCCGCGTAGTCCTGGGGGCGCTGCACCACCTCCACGTCCGGATCGACGCCGTGGTTCTCCACCCCCCACTCGTAGCCCTCCAGCCAGAAGGCGTACTTGGGTTGGGTGACCAGGGTGCCGTCGACCAGGCGGTAGCGGCTGTCGATGCCGATGACGCCGCCCCACGTGCGGGTGCCGACCACCGGACCGAGGCCCAGGGCCTTGATCGCGGCGTTGACGATGTCGCCGTCGGAGCCGGAGAACTCGTTGGCGACGGCTACGACGGGGCCGCGCGGGGCGTCCTCGGGGTAGCTGTAGGGGCGCATGCCGCGCGGGACGGCCCAGCCGACGATGCGGCGGGCGAGTTTCTCGATGACCAGCTGGGAGGTGTGGCCGCCGCGGTTCTCGCGGACGTCGACGACCAGGCCCTCGCGGGCGACCTCGACGCGCAGGTCGCGGTGGATCTGGGCCCAGCCGGGCGCCTGCATGTCCGGGACGTGGAGGTATCCGAGCCGGCCGCCCGACTTCTCGTGGACGTAGGCGCGCCGGTCGGCGACCCACGCGTGGTAGCGCAGCGGCTCCTCGTCCGCCACCGGGACGACGACGGCGTGCCGCGGGTCGCCGCCGCCGGACGGGGAGATGGTCAGCTCCACCGGCTTGCCCGCGGTGCCGATCAGCAGCGGGCCGGGGCCGGTCACCGGGTCGACCGGCTGTCCGGCGACCGCGAGGATCGCGTCCCCGGGGCGCACGGCGACGCCGGGTGCGGCCAGCGGGCTGCGGGCGTCCGGGTCGGAGGTCTCGGAGGGCAGGATGCGGTCGACGCGCCAACTGCCGTCCTCGTGGCGGGAGATGTCGGCGCCGAGCAGGCCCTGGCGGGGACCGCCGCCGAAGCCGCCGCGCGGGGTGACGTAGGCGTGCGAGGTGCCGAGTTCGCCCTGCACCTCCCACAGCAGGTCGACCAGGTCGTCGTGGGTGGCGAGCCGGTCCACGACCGGGCGGTAGCGGTCGAGGACACCGGCCCAGTCGACGCCGCTCATGTCCGGCCGCCAGAAGTGGTCGCGCATGATGCGGCCGTTCTCGTCGAACATCTGCCGCCACTCGGCGGCCGGGTCGACGAACTGGCGTACGCGGCCCAGGTCGACGGTGATGTTGGTGTCGCTGTCGTCGTCGCCGGAGGCACGCCGGTCGCTGGGGACGACCTTCAGCCGCCCGTCGGTCCACAGCAGCACCCGCTTGCCGTCGCCGCTGACCTCGAAGTGGTCGGCGTCGACGGCGAGGTGCTCCACGCGCTGCTGGGCGAGGTCGTACCGCTCCAGCTCGGCCTTGGGCTCGGGGTCGTCCGGGGTGGCCCGGGACGCGCCGAGCACACCGGCGACCGGGTGGCGCAGCCACAGGACGCCGTCCTTGGCGGCGCGCAGGTTGGAGTAGCGGGCGGCCTCGACCGGGAAGGGCACGATGCGGTCCGCGAGGCCCTCGAGGTCGATGCGGGTGGTGGGGGTGCCCTCGCTGTCGGGGGTCTCCTCCCGGTCGGGCGTCTCGAAGGACCGGCCGTGCCGCTGCGGCCCGAACGGGGACGGCGTGGTGGCCGCGAGGGTGATCAGATGCGGCCGGGCGCCCTCCACGAAGGCCAGGTCGAAGACGTGCTCGTCGTAGACCGGGTCGAAGGAGCGGGTCGACAGGAACGCGAGGTGCTTGCCGTCCACCGTGAACGCCGGCGCGTAGTCCTGGAAGCGCAGCGGGGTCGCCTCGGTGACCGACAGGTCGGTGGTGTTGGCGAGCTTCAGCTGCGCCAGGGGACGCGGGCCGGGGTGGGACCAGGCGAGCCAGGCCGAGTCGGGGGAGAAGACGAGCCCGGACACGTCACCGTCCTCGCTCCGGTCCACCTCCCGCACCTCGCCCGTCTCCCTCTCGACGAGCAGCAGGCGCCCGTCGTGGGAGGCCACGGCCGCGCGGCTGCCGTCCGGTGCCATGGCGAGCTCCAGCACCCTGCCGAGCTGCCCGGCGGCGAGCCGGCGCGGTGTCGCTCCCGGGGCGAGGCCGGTGGCCGGCGCGAACTCCAGGGCGTCGTCGCCCTCGGCGTCCGTCACCCACACCACCCACTCCTCGCCGTCCGTGCGGAACGTCCGCGGCAGCCGGGCCCGGACACCGGGCGTCGCGGCCAGGGCGCGGGCCGGGCCGGAGCGGTGGGTGACCCAGTGGACGGAACCGCGTACGGACACGGCGCTGCCGCGTGCGGTGTGGTCCGGGGACGCGGACCCGAACCACCGGGAGGCGTTCACGGGGAACGGCTGGAGGTCGACGCGCTGTCCGCCGAGCCGCACGTCCAGCCGCCGCGGCTCGGCCCCGTCCAGGTCGTCCAGCACCCACAGCTCACCGGCACTGGAGTAGACGACACGGGTGCCGTCGGTCGCCGCGTGCCGGGCGTAGAAGCCCCCGAGTGGGGTGTGCCGGCGCAGGTCGGAGCCGTCGGCGAGGGAGGAGTACAGCGCGCCGGTGCCCTCGTGATCGGAGAGGAAGGCCATCCGCTCCCCCACCCACAGCGGGTACTCGATGTTCCCGTCGAGTTCCTCGTGCAGCCGGACGAACTCGCCGTCGCCGTCCCGGTCGATCCACAACTTGCCCGCCGTACCGCCCCGGTACCGCTTCCACCAGGCGGCCTCGCGCCCCATCGGCGCGGACAGCAGGACGACACTCGGCCCGTAGGCGACGTCACCGACCGGCCCGTACGGCAGGGTGGCGGCAGGGCCGCCGTCGAGCGGGACGGCATGCGCCCAGGTGCGTCGCAGGCTCGCCCGCGCATGGGAGGTGATCGCGAGCACCTCGCCGTCCGGGGTCCAGCCGCGCACCTGTGTCTTCAGACTGCCCCAGTACGTCAGGCGCTTGGCGGGGCCGCCGTCGACCGGGGCGATGTGCACCTCGGGGGCCCCGTCGCGGGTGGAGGTCCAGGCGACCGTGGTGCCGTCCGGCGAGATACGGGGCAGGGTCACCGGCACGTTCTCGGCGCTGACCCGCCAGGCCCGTCCGCCGTCGAGAGGAGCGAGCCACACGTCGTCCTCGGCGGTGAAGGCGACCAGGTCACCGTGCACGTGCGGGAAGCGGAGGTAAGCAGACGATGCGAACTGTGTCACCCGATCACCCTATGCAGGGAGGCCGCCGTGCGGACAGGGTTCGGATCACTTGCCCTCGACAGGGCGGCAGTCCGGATACCGATCGCACCAGATGGTCTGCGTGACGGTCACGGTGACCGTGGGACCGGGCTGCCCGTTCGAGGGCCCACCCCCCACGGGCGGCGGGCTGGTGGAGTTGCAGTCGCCGAGCCCGTCGACCTGGAACCACACCTTGCCGTCCACCTTGGCGGTGATGTTCCCGCGCACACAGGCACCGTCCACCGCGTGGGTGACCTTGCCGTCGACGGTGATGTCCTTCCCGTCCTCCGTCTCCCCCTGGCAGTCGACGGTGGCGACGGTCTTCTGACGCGCCGAGGGCGACGGCTTCCCGCCCTGGCCGGAGTTGCCGTAGGAAGCGGTGCACGTCAGCCAACGCACGCCCGCCTTCTGCCGGTCGAGCTCCTTGGTGACGGTCTCGTCGGTGGTGTACGCGACGGACGCGGAGCTGATCCCACCACCGGGTTCACACGCCACGGCCCCGCCCACGGCAACCACCGCGAACGCCGCCGCGACCGTCACCCGCCGACTGCGCCGCCCCCGTCCAATCCTCCTCGATGCCCCCATGGAGGGGAGCCTGCCACTGTCGGGGGCCGTGCGGTAGAGCGCAAAGGCGTCAGCCGCGGAGCAGCAGCCACTCCTGGAGCTCCACCAGATTGCCCTCCGGGTCCTTGAGGTGGGCGACGCGCAGGCGGTCGGTCAGGTGGGCCGGGCCGTGGAGGATCGTGGCGCCGCGCATCGTGATCTCCTCGCAGTACGCGTCCAGGGCGTCGACGCGCAGGACGACCAGGGAGCGGTGGCCGTTCGCCGTGTCGCCCAACTCGTCCAGGATCTCGGCCATCATCGTGCGGTCCTGGAGGGCGATCCCCGCCGAGCCGACGGCGGGGCTGAACTTCTCGTACGGCCCGTCCGCCGCCCCCGACTGCGGCTTGAGGCCGAGGACCTCGCCGTAGAAGTGGTAGCAGGCGGCGAAGTCGGTCACGAGCAGTCGTACCTGTGCGAGTTCCACGGTGCCTCCGAGAAGGGTCAGGTCCAGCGGCCGGTGCGAGCCAGGAGCACGGCCGCGGCCGCGGTCCCGGCAGTCGATGTGCGCAGCACACTGCGCCCGAGGCGATACGCCTTGCCCCCCGCTTGTGCGAACAGCGCCAACTCCTCCGGCGCCACGCCCCCTTCGGGCCCCACGACGAGCACGATCTCGCCGGACGACGGCAGTTCGGCCGTCGCCAGCGCCTCGTCCCCGCTCTCGTGCAGCACGGCGGCGAAGTCGGCACCGGCCAGCAGCGCCGCGACCTGTTTGGTCGTCGCCGCCTCCGCGACCTGCGGGAAGCGCACCCGGCGGGACTGCTTGCCCGCCTCCCGGGCCGTCGCCCGCCACTTGCCCAGCGCCTTCAGCCCTCGGTCGCCCCTCCACTGCGTGATGCAGCGGGCCGCCGCCCACGGCACGATCGCGTCGACGCCGACCTCGGTCATCGTCTCGACGGCCAGCTCCCCGCGGTCGCCCTTGGGCAGCGCCTGGACGACGGTCACCCGGGGCTGCTCCGGCGGTTCCTCCGTCACCGGGTCCAGCCGGACGATCAGCCGGTCCTTGCCCTCGGTGTCCAGCACGACACCGTCGGCCCGGCGCCCGGCCCCGTCCGTGAGGACGACGTCCTCCCCGGGCCGCAGCCGCTTCACGGAGACGGCGTGCCGTCCCTCCGGGCCGTCGAGGACATAGCGGCCGCCCTCGCCCGCGTCGAAGTGCTCGACCACGAACACCGGAGCTGTCATCGCACTCCGCCTCCGCCCGACAACGCTGTCCGCGCCGCGGCGAGTTCACCGGCCAGCACCTCCACGAGCTGCCCGGCGGGCAGCTCCCGCGCCATCCGGTGTCCCTGCCCGGCCCACAGCGCCATGCCCTGCGCGTCCCCCGCCTTGGCGGCGGCCTTGCGCAGCGGCGCGGTGAGGTGGTGGATCTCGGGATAGGCGGCGGGTGCGTACGGGCCGTGCTCGCGCAGGAAGCGGTTGACCAGGCCGCGTGCCGGGCGCCCGGAGAAGGCCCGGGTCAACTCCGTACGGACGAACAGGGGGTTGGTCAGCGCCTGCTTGTGCAGGGCGTTCGCGCCCGATTCGGCGGTGGCGAGGAACGCGGTGCCGAGCTGGGCCGCGCTCGCGCCCGCCGCGAGGACGGCGGCGATCTGGCCGCCGCGCATGATGCCGCCGGCGGCGATGATCGGGATGCCGACGGTCTCCCGGATCTGGGCGACCAGCGACAGCAGTCCGATGCCGGAACCGTCCGTCTCGGGGATGTCCCGGTGCGTGCCCTGGTGGCCGCCGGCCTCGACGCCCTGCGCGATGACCGCGTCCGCGCCCGCCCGCTCGACGGCCCGGGCCTCGTCGGGGGTGGTGGCGGTGACCAGGACGAAGGTGCCGACCCGGTGCAGTGCGTCGACGACCTCCTGGCTCGGAGCGCCGAAGTGGAACGACACCACCGGCACGGGGTTGTCGCGCAGCACCGCGAGTTTGGTCTCGTAGCCGTCGTCGCGGCCGCTGTCGGGGTCGCCGAGCTCGGCCTCGTACCAGGAGGCCTCACCGGCCAGTTGGTGGGCGTAGACGTCGATGGCGGCGGGGTCGGCGTACTCCGGCTGCGGCATGAAGAGGTTCACTCCGAAGGGCCTGCCGGTGAGGCTCCGGAGCTGCTTGATCTCCTGGTACATCCCGTCGGCGGTCTTGTACCCGGCGGCGAGGAACCCGAGTCCGCCCGCCTCGCACACGGCGGCGGCGAGCTTCGGTACGGAGACGCCGCCCGCCATGGGGGCCTGCACGATCGGGTGCGGGAAGAGATCGGTCAGCGCGGAGGACATGACCGCATGTTGTCACGTCCTCCGAACAACTCCGAAACCGGCCTGCCGTGTGGCATAGACCAGAGGAAAAGCCACCCGCGGCCCCCGGAGGAGCCGGAGTCAGCGCCCGTTGAACGCGTCCTTCAACCGCGAGAACAACCCCTGCTGCCCGGGCTGACCGTGCCTGCCCGGGGGCCGACCCCCGGACCCCCAGCAGTGGCCCGGCCGCCGGAGTCAGCGCCCGTTGAACGCGTCCTTCAACCGCGAGAACAACCCCTGCTGCCCGGGCTGGAACTGACCCGTCGGCCGTTCCTCGCCGCGCAGCTTGGACAGCTCGCGGAGCAGGCGCTCCTGCTCGGGGTCGAGCTTGGTCGGGGTCTGGACCTCGACGTGGACGATGAGGTCGCCGCGTCCGCCGCCCCGCAGGTGCGTGACGCCGCGGCCGTGCAGCGGGATCGACTGGCCGGACTGGGTGCCCGGGCGGATGTCGACCTCCTCCAGGCCGTCGAGCGTCTCCAGCGGCACCTTCGTGCCGAGGGCCGCCGCGGTCATGGGGATCGTCACCGTGCAGTGCAGGTCGTCGCCGCGCCGCTGGAACATCGCGTGCGGCAGTTCGTGGATCTCCACGTACAGGTCACCGGCGGGACCGCCGCCGGGCCCGACCTCGCCCTCACCCGCGAGCTGGATCCGCGTGCCGTTGTCGACACCGGCCGGGATCTTGACGGTGAGCGTACGACGGGACCGTACGCGCCCGTCGCCCGCGCACTCCGGGCACGGCGTGGGCACCACGGTGCCGAAGCCCTGGCACTGCGGGCAGGGCCGCGAGGTCATGACCTGGCCGAGGAAGGACCGCGTGACCTGGGACACCTCACCGCGGCCGCGGCACATGTCACACGTCTGGGCGGAGGTCCCCGGCGCCGCGCCCTCACCGTTACAGGTGTTGCAGACGACTGCCGTGTCGACCTGGATGTCCTTCGTCGTGCCGAAGGCCGCCTCGTCGAGCTCCACCTCGATGCGGATCATCGCGTCCTGACCGCGGCGGGTGCGCGAGCGCGGACCGCGCTGCGACGCCGTGCCGAAGAACGCGTCCATGATGTCGGAGAAGTTCCCGAAGCCGCCGGCCCCGAAGCCGCCCGCGCCGCCGCCCCCGGCCTGCGAGAGCGGGTCGCCGCCGAGGTCGTAGACCTGCTTCTTCTGCGGGTCCGACAGCACCTCGTAGGCGGCGTTGATCTCCTTGAACCGCTCCTGGGTCTTCGGATCGGGGTTGACGTCCGGGTGCAGCTCGCGCGCGAGCCGCCGGAAGGCCTTCTTGATCTCTTCCTGCGACGCGTCGCGGCGCACGCCGAGTACGGCGTAGTAGTCCGTGGCCACTACGACTCCGCCAGGATCTGTCCGACGTACCGTGCCACTGCGCGTACCGCTCCCATCGTTCCCGGGTAGTCCATGCGGGTCGGTCCGACCACGCCGAGCTTGGCGACAGCCTCGCCGCCCGAACCGTAGCCGACCGACACGACGGACGTGGAGTTGAGTCCTTCGTGGGCGTTCTCATGACCGATACGTACGGTCACGCCCGGATCCTTCGCCTCGCCGAGCAGCTTGAGGAGCACGACCTGCTCCTCCAGCGCCTCCAGCACCGGCCGGATCGTGAGGGGAAAGTCGTGCCCGAAGCGGGTCAGGTTGGCGGTGCCGCCGATCATCAGCCGCTCCTCGTTCTCCTCGACGAGCGTCTCCAGAAGTGTGGAGAGCACCGTGGAGACCGTACCCCGGTCCTCGTGCTCGAACGCCTCCGGCAGATCCTCCACCAGACTCGGCACATCCGTGAAACGGCGGTTCGCCACCCGGCTGTTGAGCCGCGCGCGCAGATCCGCGAGCGAGGCCTCGCCGAAGGGCGCCGGGCAGTCGACCACGCGCTGCTCGACCCGCCCGGTGTCCGTGATCAGCACGAGCATCACGCGCGCGGGCGCGAGGGAGAGCAACTCCACGTGCCGCACGGTCGAGCGGGTCAGCGACGGGTACTGCACGACGGCGACCTGTCGCGTGAGCTGGGCCAGCAGCCGTACCGTCCGCGCCACGACGTCGTCGAGGTCGACGGCGCCCTCCAGGAAGTTCTGGATCGCGCGCCGCTCGGGCGCGGTCATCGGCTTGACGCCGGCCAGCTTGTCCACGAACAGCCGGTAGCCCTTGTCGGTCGGGATGCGCCCGGCGCTGGTGTGCGGCTGGGCGATGTACCCCTCGTCCTCCAGGGCCGCCATGTCATTGCGGACGGTGGCCGGGGAGACGCCGAGGTTGTGCCGCTCGGTGAGGGCCTTGGAGCCGACCGGCTCCTCGGTGCCGACGTAGTCCTGGACGATGGCGCGCAGCACCTGAAGCCTGCGTTCACTGAGCATCCGCGCACACCTCCAGAAGTCGTCCGCCTGGTGTCCTGCCTGTGGGGCCTGGCACTCTGCGCGTGCGAGTGCCAGCATTCCCCGCCCAGTGTACGGCGGTGGGGTGCGCCCCCGGCAAGGCTGGTCGCGTGCTGTCGTGCCACGGACTGCGCTCACCGCTAGCGTCGCCGTATGACGGTGACTTGGGAAGAGCTCGGATGGGAGCGCGTGGCGGCGGGGGTGGGGCGGTGCCGGCTCCCGGTGTGGGACTGCACGGTGGGGCTCGTCGCCGGTGCCGGCGCGGTCCTCATGATCGACGCGGGGTCGAGCCCGGCGGAGGGCGCGCGGTTGCGCGAGCAGGCGCGGTCGCTCACCGGGCACCGTGTGACGCATCTCGCGCTGACCCATCCCCACTTCGACCATGTCTTCGGGGTGGCGGAGTTCACGGACGCGGAGGTGTTCGGCGCGGTGGGCGTGGACGCGGTGCTGACGCGCGTACGGGACCGCGAGGAGCTGCGCGCGGACGCGGTGCGCAACGGCCTGGCGGAGACCACCGCCCAGGAGGCCGCCGACCGGCTGGTCGCGCCCCGCCACCTGGTCTCCGGCGAGTGGACCCTCGACCTCGGCGGCGGGCGCCAGGTGCTGCTGGCCAACGTGGGCCCCGGGCACACCGCGCACGACCTGGCGGTGCTGGTGCCGGGTGATCCGGAGGTGGTGTTCTGCGGCGACCTGGTCGAGGAGTCCGGCGAGCCGCAGGCGGGCCCCGACGCCGTGCCGTCGCACTGGCCGGCCGCCCTGGACCGGCTGCTCGACCTGGGCGGGGAGGACGCGCTGTACGTGCCCGGTCACGGAGCGGTGGTGGACGCGGCGTTCGTGCGCGCCCAGCGCGACGCGCTGGCCGCCGGCTTCGGCGTGTCTCCGTGACCACCACCCACCGGCTTCTCCTATCGTCATCAGAATGCGCCAGTACTCGCCCGATCTGACTCCGCCGTGGAAGAAACCGCAGCCGGTGCCCGAGGTTCCGGCGGAGCCGGGCCTGGTGGTCGAGGAGCCCGGCACCGGTTTCTGCGGTGCGGTGATCCGCTGCGAGGCGGGCACGGTGACCCTGGAGGACCGCTTCGGCAAGCACCGGGTGTTCCCCATGGAGCCGCGCGGCTTCCTGCTGGAGGGCAGGGTCGTGACGCTGGTCCGCCCCTCGCCTGCCGGCCCCGCACGCCCCTCCCGTACCGCGTCCGGTTCGGTGGCCGTCCCCGGCGCCCGCGCCCGCGTGGCCCGTGCCGGGCGCATCTATGTCGAGGGCCGGCACGACGCCGAGCTGGTCGAGAAGGTCTGGGGCGACGACCTGCGCATCGAGGGCGTGGTCGTGGAGTACCTGGAGGGCGTCGACGACCTGCCGTCGATCGTCGCCGGCTTCGCCCCCGGCCCGGACGCGCGGCTGGGCGTCCTGGTGGACCACCTCGTGCCGGGCTCCAAGGAGTGGCGCATCGCGCAGTCGGTGACGAGCGACCACGCCCTGGTCGTCGGCCACCCCTACATCGACATCTGGGAGGCGGTGAAACCGTCGTCCCTGGGCATCGAGGCGTGGCCCCGGATCCCGCGCGGCCAGGACTGGAAGACGGGGGTGTGCAGGACGCTGGGCTGGCCGGAGAACACGGGCGCGGCCTGGCAACGGATCCTGTCGGGCGTACGGTCGTACAAGGACCTGGAGCCGGAACTACTGGGCCGGGTGGAGGAACTGATCGACTTCGTGACGACACCGGCGTAGCGACCGAGCTGCTCAGCTGCGGGCATGCGCTGAGCTGCGGGCAGTCGTGCCGCCAGGGGCGGCACGGGTGGGCGCGGCGGCACCCCGCTCATCCGGGCTGCGCAACGCCCCGGCCCCGGCACCAACGCCGCAGCACCTCAGTCCACGAGATCCCGAACCACCGCATCGGCCAGCAACCGCCCCCGCAACGTCAGCACGGCACGCCCCTCGTCGTACGCAGCGGCATCCAGAAGCCCGTCCGACAACGCCCTGCGCGAGGCGACAAGCCCTTCTTCCCGCAACAACGCAAGCGGCACACCTTCCCGCAGCCGCAACTCCAGCAGAATCCGCTCGACCCGCCGGTCTTCCTCCGACAGCACCTCACGCCCCGCCCCAGGCGACCTCCCCGCCGCCAGCGCCCCCGCATACGCCCCGGGATGCTTCACGTTCCACCACCGCACCCCGCCCACATGACTGTGCGCGCCAGGCCCGGCCCCCCACCAGTCGGCCCCCCGCCAGTACAGCTCGTTGTGCAGGCACCGCCCCGCCTGTGAGGTCGCCCAGTTGGACACCTCGTACCACTCGAACCCCGCGCCGGAGAGCACCTCGTCCGCGATCAGATACCGATCGGCATGCACATCGTCGTCGGTCATCGGCACCTCACCCCGGCGGATCCGACGAGCCAGCTGCGTCCCCTCCTCGACGATCAACGCGTACGCGCTGACATGGTCCGGCCCGGCCCCCAGCACCGCGTCCAGAGACGCCCGCCAGTCGTCGTCGCTCTCCCCCGGCGTGCCGTAGATCAGGTCGAGGTTCACATGCTGGAAACCGGCCGCGCGGGCCTCCGCCACGCACTCCTCCGGCCGCCCCGGCGTATGCGTCCGGTCCAGCACCTTCAGCACGTGCTGCCGCGCACTCTGCATCCCGAAGGAGACCCGGTTGAAGCCCCCCTCGCGCAGGGCCGCCAGGTAGGCAGGGTCCACCGACTCCGGGTTCGCCTCCGTCGTGACCTCCGCGTCCGGCGCCAGCCCGAACTCGTCGCGGATCGCCCCCAGCATCCGTACGAGATCACCGGCGGCCAGCAGCGTCGGCGTGCCGCCGCCGACGAACACCGTGCGGACGGGCCGCGGGTCGTCACCCAGCACCTTGCGGGCCAGCCGGACCTCGTCGACCAGCGTCTCTGCGTAGTTGTCACGCGAGGCCAGCACGCCACCGCTGCCGCGCAGCTCGGTCGCCGTGTAGGTGTTGAAGTCGCAGTAGCCGCAGCGGGTCGCGCAGTACGGAACGTGCAGGTAGAACCCGAGCGGGCGGTCGGCCGCCCCGGCGAGCGCGGACGCGGGCAGCGCGCCGTCGTCGGGGACGGGCTCGCCGTCGGGGAGTGCGGAAGGCATACGTCCCATTGTCCAGCACCCGGGCGGTCACTCCGCCTGGAGCACCAGCAGCGCCAGATCGTCCGCCGGGGGCCGCGCCCCGAACTCGTGCACCAGCCGCTTGATCCGCTCGGCTATCAGCTCCGCGTCCAGCCCCGCACACCCGGCCAGCGCCGTCGCCAGCCCGTCCCCGTCGTCGAACTGGCGGGAGCCCGAGCGCCGCTCGGTCACGCCGTCCGTGACGCACAGCAGTGTGTCGCCGGAGCGCAGCTCGAAGGTCTCGCTGGTGTACGTCGCGTCCTCGACGACCCCCAGCAGGGTCTGCGGCTGCGCGGCCGTGTGGACCTCGCCACCCGCCCCGAGCAGCAGGGGCAGCGGGTGCCCGGCGGAGGCGACCGTGCAGCGGACACCGCCCTCGAAGGGGACCAGCTCGCCGTAGAGCAGGGACAGGAAACGTGTCTGGGGCCCGTCGCCGGGCGGGGTCGGCCGCGCGCCGGCCGCCACCAGCGCGCGGGCCGCCGCGTCCGCGGCCTCCGTGGCGTCGTCGAGCAGGAGCTGGTTGAGGCGGTCGAGGACGTCGGCGACCCGGTAGCCCTCACGGGCCAGCAGCCGCAGCCAGGGCCGGGCCAGGCCGATCACGACGGCGGCCTCGGGCCCCTTGCCCTGGACGTCGCCGACGGCGAAGCACCAGCGGCCGTCGCCGGCCGGGAACAGATCGTAGAAGTCGCCGCTGGGCCCGCCCTTGTCGCACGGCTCGTAGACGAGGGCGCTGCGCACCCCGGGGATCTCGGCCACGGCGCCGGGCAGCAGTCCGCGCTGGAGCACGGCGCTGATGGTGGCCTGGCGGGCGTACTGGCGGGCGGCCCCGATGGCGAGCGCGACCCGGCGGCTGAGGTCCTCGACGAGGCCGGTGATCTCGTCGGGGAAGCCGGCGGAACCGGACCGTCCGATGACGAGGGTGCCCAGCGGGCGTCCGCCGGCGACGAGCCGGTACGCCAGGGCCGAGCCCGGCTCGCCGGGGGCGTCACCGAGCGCCTCGCCGGGCCAGGGGTAGTCGACCGGCCCGGACCGTAACGGGTCGGACGGGTGCGGTGCGTCCTTCTCCAGGGACCGGCGCAGCTCCTCGATGCGGTTCTCGCTGCCGTGCCAGACCCGGGCCAGCCGGGGCCCGCCCGCTCCGGCCCCGCCGCTCCAGCCGCCGGCGGTGGCCTCGTCCTCCAGCCACACCGCGCACCAGTCGGCCAGCCGGGGGACGATCAACTGCCCGGCGAGAGCGGCGACCAGGTCCTCGTCGAGCTGTCCGGCGAGAAGGTCGGAGGCCTCGGCGAGGAAGGAGAGGGCACCGCGGCCCAGCCAGGAGCCGTCACGTCCGTCGCGGCCGTCGCAGTCCTCGTACCGTTCCCGCCAGTCCCGCAGGTCGTGCCAGTCGCGCAGGTCGCGCGAGCCGCGCTGGTCATGGGAGCCACGCGGGTCGTCGGAGCCACGCGGGTCGTCGGAGCCGCCGGGATCCTGCACGTCCCGTAGGTCGTGCGCGTCCTGCGGGGCGTACCCACCCTGCGGCTCGTTCCCGTCGTGCCCGGCACGCCGACGGCCCCGGTCGCCCTCCCGGCCGTCCCGCCCGGGGGGCGGTTCCGGTGCCAGGATCTCCGCCATCCGCAGCCCGCGCGCCAGCGCGTGCTCCCCGGCGTACGCCTCGATCTGCTCGGCGGCCGCACAACCCCCGGCGGGCAACCGCGCCCACACGGTCTTCCGGCCGGTGCGGTAGGTGATGCCCCAGGCCTCGGAGAGCGCGCCGACGAGCCGCAGGCCGCGCCCGTACTCCGGGGTGTCGTGCGGCGTCTCCGGCTCGCCGCCGCGCGGGGCGCGTGAGGGATGGTGGTCGGAGACCTCGACGAGGAGCGCGGCCGTGTCCTTGTCGTCGCCTTCCAGCCGGCACTCCAGCTGGACGTCGGTGCCGGCGTGCACGACCGCGTTGGTGACGAGTTCGCTGACGACGAGCAGGGCGTCGTCGGCGAGACGGTCGGTGAGGTGCTCGGCGCCGGGCAGGCCGAGTCCGGTCCACTCGTCGATCGCCGCGCGTACCAGGGCGCGAGCGGAGCCCGGCGCGAGAGAGCTGCCGGACAGGGTCGCGTACGCCCGCGCGCGCTCCTTGGCGGGCGCCTCAGCGGTGAGCGCGGGCGCCTCTGGCCCGAGCACCGGCGCCTCGGAAGGCAGCGCACACTCCTCGGAGACGGCCCCTTCGTGCAGGGGCACAGGCATCTCCGAAGCGTGGGCAGGCGCCTCTGAGGCACGGGAAGCGGTCTCCCGTTGCGTCGGAATGGCCCCCATGGACAGCTCCCCGGGCAGTTCGTACGAATACGCCACAGTCGATGCCGACAGGGTGACAGACTGGCCACGCCCATAAGCGCCGAGTTACCGAAGTGGGCCGTCATGAGTGAGAAAAGCGCTCCTCCTGTGGTCGAAGACCGGTACGAAGACGGTCTGATTCGTGCATCCGATCTGCGTCCCCTGCTCGCGGCCATGACAGCCGCACGCGACGGCGACTTCACCAAAGTGCCGGAAACCGGCCACGGGATGGTGGCCGAACTCACCGCGGTCTACAACCAGATCATGGACCGCAGCGTCCACTTCACCACCGAGGTGCGGCGGGTGAGACGGGAACTGGTGCGGCACGGCCGGCTCGACGAGCGGCTCTCCGCCAGTCCGGGGCAGGGACTGTGGACGTCCCGCGTCAACGACGTGAACCAGCTGCTCGACGCCCTGGTCGCCCCGGCGGCGAACGCCACGCGCGTGCTGGACGCGGTGGCCGGCGGCGATCTGACGCAGCGGGTCGATCTGCACGACGGCACGCGGGAATTACGCGGCGACCTGCGGCGCCTCGGCCGGGCCGTGAACAGGATGGTGGACCAGCTCTCCCTGTTCACCGGCGAGGTGACACGGGTCGCGCGCGAGGTCGGCACCGAGGGGCGGCTCGGCGGCCGGGCCAAGGTGCAGGGCCTGTCGGGGAGCTGGCGGGACGTGACCGAGGCCGTCAACACGATGGCGTCCCGGCTGACGGCCCAGGTGCGGGACATCGCGGCGGTCACGACGGCGGTGGCACGCGGCGATCTGACCCGCACGGTCACGGTGGAGGCGACCGGCGAGCTGCTGGAGCTGAAGCTGACCGTGAACACGATGGTGGACCAGCTCTCCGCCTTCGCCGACGAGGTCACCCGCGTCGCCCGCGAGGTCGGCACCGAGGGCCAGTTGGGCGGCCGGGCCCAGGTCCGGGGCGTCTCCGGCGTCTGGAAGGACCTCACCGACAACGTCAACTTCATGGCGTCGAACCTGACCTCGCAGGTCCGCAACATCGCCCAGGTGACGACGGCCGTGGCCAACGGCGACCTGTCCCAGAAGATCACGGTCGACGCGCAGGGCGAGATCCTGGAGCTCAAGTCGACCATCAACACGATGGTGGACCAGCTCTCCGCCTTCGCCGACGAGGTCACCCGCGTCGCCCGCGAGGTCGGCACCGAGGGCAACCTCGGTGGCCGGGCCCAGGTCCGGGGCGTGTCCGGCGTCTGGAAGGACCTCACCGACAACGTCAACTTCATGGCCGACAACCTGACCTCCCAGGTGCGCAACATCGCGCTCGTCTCCACCGCCGTCGCGCAGGGCGACCTCGGCAAGAAGATCACGGTGGAGGCCAAGGGCGAGATCCTGGAACTCAAGTCCACGATCAACACGATGGTCGACCAGCTCTCCGCCTTCGCCGACGAGGTCACCCGCGTCGCCCGCGAGGTCGGCACCGAGGGCAACCTCGGCGGGCAGGCCCAGGTCCGGGGCGTCTCCGGCGTCTGGAAGGACCTCACCGACAACGTCAACTTCATGGCCCTGAACCTGACCTCGCAGGTCCGCAACATCGCCCAGGTGACGACGGCCGTGGCCAACGGCGACCTGTCGAAGAAGATCACGGTCGACGCCCGCGGCGAGATCCTCGAGCTCAAGGACACCGTCAACACGATGGTGGAGCAGCTGCGCGCCTTCGCCGACGAGGTCACGCGCGTCGCCCGCGAGGTCGGCACCGACGGCCGGCTCGGCGGCCGGGCCCAGGTGCTGGGCGTCTCCGGCGTCTGGCGGGACCTGACGGACAACGTCAACTCGATGGCCGACAACCTCACCTCCCAGGTGCGCAACATCGCCCAGGTCGCGACGGCCGTGGCGCAGGGCGACCTGTCGCGGAAGATCGACGTGGACGCGCGCGGCGAGATCCTGGAGCTGAAGACCACGATCAACACGATGGTCGACACGCTGTCCTCCTTCGCCTCGGAGGTCACGCGCGTGGCCCGCGAGGTCGGCTCCGAGGGCCAACTCGGCGGCCAGGCCCGGGTCGAGGGCGTCTACGGCACCTGGAAGCGCCTGACGACGAACGTCAACGAACTGGCCTCGAACCTCACCACCCAGGTCCGCGCGATCGCCGAGGTCGCCTCCGCCGTGGCCCAGGGCGACATGTCCCGCTCGATCACGGTCGAGACCCGCGGCGAGGTCGCCGAGCTGAAGGACAACATCAACCTGATGGTGGCCAACCTGCGCGAGACGACCCGCGCGAAGGACTGGCTGGAGTCCAACCTGGCCCGCCTCGCCGCCCTGATGCAGGGCCACCGCGACCTGATGGAGGTCGCCGACCTGATACTGCGCGAGCTGACCCCGCTGGTGAACGCCCAGTACGGCGCGTTCTACCTGGCCGACCCCGACGAGGACGGCGCGGCCCTGCGCACGACCGTGCCGACGAAGGGCCTGGCCTTCATCGCCGGCTACGGCGCCGCCCAGGACGCGACCGTCGAGACCGGCGCCCTCCCGGTGCACGGCCTGGTCGCGCAGGCGGCCCGGGAGAAGAAGCGGATCCTGGTCGAGGGCGCCCCGCCCGACTACATCAAGATCAACAGCGGTCTGGGCGAGGCGGCCCCGACCACGATCGTCATCATCCCGATCCTCTTCGAGGACAAGCTGCTCGGTGTCATCGAGCTCGCCTCCTTCTCCCGCTTCTCCGATGTGCACCTGGCCTTCTTCGACCAGTTCGTCAACACCATCGGCGTCGCCATCAACACGATCATCGCCAACTCCCGCACGGAGTCCCTGCTCGGCGAGTCCCAGCGCCTCGCCATGCAGCTCCAGGAGCGCTCGGACGAACTCCAGAAGCAGCAGGGCGAGCTGCAGCGCTCCAACGCCGAACTGGAGGAGAAGGCCGCCCTGCTGGCCACGTCCTCGCAGTACAAATCCGAGTTCCTGGCGAACATGTCGCACGAGCTGCGCACACCGCTGAACTCCCTGCTGATCCTGGCCCGGCTGCTCTCCGACAACCCGGACGGCCACCTCTCCGACCAGGAGGTGCAGTTCGCGACGACGATCCACCGCTCGGGCTCGGACCTCCTCCAGCTCATCAACGACATCCTGGACCTGTCGAAGATCGAGGCGGGCCGGATGGACGTACGCCCGAAACGACTGCCGTTGATCAAGCTGCTCGACTACGTCCACGCCACGTTCCGCCCCCTCACCATCGACCGGGGGCTCGCCTTCGAGGTGGCGGTCGGCGAGGACGTACCGCGCGAGATGTACTCGGACGAACAGCGCCTCCAGCAGATCCTGCGCAACCTCCTCTCCAACGCGATCAAGTTCACCGCGTCGGGCAAGGTCGAGCTGCGGGTCGACCGGGTGCAGGACGCGGAGCACCGATGGGGGTCCCCGCGCTCGAGCGGAGCCGAGAGCGGGGCAGTGCGGGACACCGACGACGTCATCGCCTTCGCCGTGTCCGACACCGGCATCGGCATCGCGCCGGAGAAACTCCCGGTGATCTTCGAGGCGTTCCAGCAGGCCGACGGCACCACCAACCGCAAGTACGGCGGCACCGGCCTCGGACTGTCCATCAGCCGGGAGATCGCGGGCCTGCTCGGCGGCCGGATCGTCGCCGAGAGCGAACCGGGCAAGGGCTCCAGGTTCACCCTGTACGTGCCTGTCCTGAGCCCCGGTCACACCGCGCCGGGACCGGCCCCCGAGGATCACCCCGAAGTGTCCCTGCCCCTCCAGCCGGCCACCGCGGGACCCTTCCCGGCCGCGTACGACACGGACGACGCCTGGCCCTCGCCGACCAGGCTGGAGGCGTGGACGTCCGGCAGGCCGGGCCGGATCCTGGCCGGGCGGCGAGTGCTGATCGTCGACGACGACATCCGCAACGTCTTCGCCCTCACCCATGTCCTGGGCCGCGTCGGCATGACCGTGCTGTACGCGGAGAACGGCCGCGAGGGCATCGAGACGCTGGAGCGCAGCGCGGACGTCGAACTGGTCCTGATGGACATCATGATGCCGGAGATGGACGGCTACGAGACCATCTCCGCCATCCGCCGCACCCCGCGCTGGGCGGACCTGCCCATCGTCGCCCTGACCGCGAAGGCGATGCCCGGCGACCGCGAGAAGTCCATCGCCCGCGGCGCCAACGACTACGTGCCCAAGCCGGTGGACATCGACCGGCTGCTGACGGTCGTGTGCGAACTGCTGAACACGGACGGCACGGACGACACGCAGGGAACGGAGGGCGCGGAGGAGGACCGACCGTCATGAGCACCGCACGCGCCGGAATACTCCTGGTCGACGACATGGAGGACAACCTGACCGCCCTGGAGGCCGTCCTCGCCTCCCTCAACGAGCCTCTGATACGCGCCCGTTCCGGCGAGGAGGCGATGAAGGCCGTGCTGCGCCAGCCCATCGCCCTGGTCCTGCTCGACATCCGCATGCCCGGCATGGACGGCTTCGAGACGGCCGCCCACATCAAACGCCTGGACCAGACCCGCGACGTCCCGATCATCTTCCTGACGGGCGCGGACGACGACTCGGGCTACGCCTTCCGCGGCTACGCCACAGGCGCCGCCGACTACGTGACCAAGCCGTTCGACCCGTGGGTCCTACGGGCCAAGGTGAGCGTCTTCCTGGACCTCTACCGCAAAGGCAGAGAGGTGGAACGCCTGCGCGCAGAGATCCAGGACCTGAAACGCCGGGTGGAACCGGGTAGTTAGCCCCTACGCCTCGCGAGCCCCCTCGTACATCTCCTCGATCAGATGCTTGTACTCCCGCTCCACAACCGGCCGCTTCAACTTCAGACTCGGCGTGATCTCACCGTGCTCGACATCGAGATCCCGCGGCAGCAACCGGAACTTCTTGATCGTCTGCCACCGCTGAAGCCCCTCGTTGAGCTGCTTCACATACCCGTCGACCATCTCCACCGTGACCGGCGAGGAAACGATCTCCTCGTACGACTTCCCCGCCAGCCCGTTCTCCTTCGCCCACTCCGTGATCGCGACCTCGTCGAGCGCGATGAGCGCCGTGCAGAAGTTCCGGTCGGCCCCGTGCACGAGGATGTTGGAGACGTACGGGCACACCGCCTTGAACTGCCCCTCGACCTCGGCCGGCGCGATGTACTTGCCGCCCGACGTCTTGATCAGGTCCTTCTTGCGGTCGGTGATCCGCAGATACCCGTCGGGCGACAGCTCCCCGATGTCCCCGGTGTGGAACCAGCCGTCCGCCTCCAGTACCTCGGCGGTCTTCTCGGGCAGCTTGTGGTAGCCCTCCATGATGCCCGGGCCGCGCAGCAGGATCTCCCCGTCGTCGGCGATGCGCACCTCCGTGCCGGGCAGCGGCTTGCCGACCGTACCGGTGCGGTAGGCCTCGCCCGGGTTCACGAAAGACGCCGCCGAGGACTCGGTCAGGCCGTAGCCCTCCAGGATGTGGATGCCGGCGCCGGAGAAGAAGTACCCGATCTCGGGTGCCAGCGCCGCCGAACCCGAGACGCACGCCCGCAGGTTCCCGCCGAAGGCCTCCCGGATCTTGGCGTACACCAGCGCGTCCGCGACCTTGTGCTTCGCGCCCAGCCCGAACGGCACGGACATGGTCCCGGTGCGCCGGAAGTTGTCCTGGGCGACCTTGGCGTACTCACGGGCGACCTCGGCGGCCCACTGGAAGATCTTGTACTTGGCGCCACCGCCCGCCCGGGCCTTGGCGGCGACTCCGTTGTAGACCTTCTCGAAGATGCGCGGCACGGCCGCCATGTACGTCGGCTGCACCACCGGCAGGTTCTCGATGATCTTGTCGACGCGGCCGTCCACCGCGGTGACGTGCCCGACCTCGATCTGGCCGGAGGTGAGCACCTTGCCGAAGACGTGCGCGAGGGGCAGCCACAGGTACTGCACGTCCTCGCTGCTGATCAGCCCGGTCGCGGCGATCGCCTTCGCCATGTACGACCAGTTGTCGTGCGGGAGGCGCACGCCCTTGGGGCGGCCGGTGGTGCCGGAGGTGTAGATGAGGGTGGCCAGCTGGTCCTTGGTGATCGCGCCGGCCCGCTCCTTGACCAGGTCGGGATCCTTCTCCAGCCGGGCCGCGCCGCGCTTCTCCAGCTCGTCCAGGGTGAGGATCCAGTCGGCCGTCTCGACCCCGGCCGGGTCGATGACCACGACGTGGGTGAGGTCGGTCAGCTCGCCGCGCTTCTCCTGCGCCTTGGCCAGCTGCTCGACGTTCTCCGCGATGAGCACCCGGCTCTCGGAGTCCGACAGGATGTACGCCGACTCCTCGGCGTTGGTCTGCGGGTAGACCGTGGTCGTGGCGGCGCCGGCGCACATGATGCCGAGGTCGGCGAGGATCCACTCGATGCGGGTGCTGGACGCGAGGGCGACGCGCTGCTCGGGCTGCACGCCCAGTTCGATGAGCCCGGCCGCGATGGCGTAGACCCGCTCGGCGGCCTGCGCCCAGCTCAGCGACTTCCAGTCGTCCGGCCCCTGCCCGGAGGACGCGGGCACCGGATAACGGTAGGCCTCGGCGTCCGGCGTGGCCGCCACGCGGTCCAGGAAGAGGCCCGCCACGGACGGCGGACGGTTCTCGATCAGTGTCTGTGTGTCGCTCACGACATCCTCCGGGGCCCGCGACGGTGCGGCTGGCTCAGGTGCGGCTGGTTTTCACTCACGAGCTGCTGTTCGCGAGCCGTTGTTTAACTCGCGAGTAACTATCGAGCAGGGATCAGAGTAAAGGTCGACCGGCCGCTGCGTAAGGGTCCGCGGCCTGTCACTTCGTACAGAGAGCTACCCCACGTACGCACAACGGCCCGCCGCACTTGCGCACGACGGGCCCCTGTTCTACCCGGTTTGCGGTGTAACCCAAGGTAATCCGTGATTACTTCTTGCCCTTGCCCGACCCCGCGCTGTCATCGCTCGACAGGACGGCGATGAACGCCTCCTGCGGAACTTCCACGGAACCCACCATCTTCATCCGCTTCTTGCCCTCCTTCTGCTTCTCCAGCAGCTTCCGCTTACGGGAGATGTCACCGCCGTAGCACTTGGCGAGGACGTCCTTGCGGATGGCGCGGATGGTCTCGCGGGCGATGACCCGGGAGCCGATGGCGGCCTGGACCGGCACCTCGAAGGCCTGCCGCGGGATGAGCTCTTTGAGCTTCGCGACGAGCCGCACGCCATAGGCGTACGCCTGGTCCTTGTGGGTGATCGCCGAGAACGCGTCGACCTTGTCGCCGTGCAGCAGGATGTCGACCTTGACCAGGCTGGAGGTCTGCTCGCCGGTGGGCTCGTAGTCGAGCGAGGCGTAACCGCGGGTCTTGGACTTCAGCTGGTCGAAGAAGTCGAAGACGATCTCGGCGAGGGGCAGGGTGTAGCGGACCTCGACCCGCTCCTCGGAGAGGTAGTCCATGCCGAGCAGGGTGCCGCGCCGGGTCTGGCACAGCTCCATGATCGAGCCGATGAACTCGCTGGGCGCCAGGATGGTGGCCCGCACGACCGGCTCGTAGACCTCCGAGATCTTGCCCTCGGGGAACTCGCTCGGGTTGGTGACGGTGTGCTCGCTGCCGTCCTCCATGACGACGCGGTAGACCACGTTCGGCGCGGTGGCGATCAGGTCGAGCCCGAACTCGCGCTCCAGCCGCTCCCGGATCACGTCCAGGTGCAGCAGGCCGAGGAAGCCGACACGGAAGCCGAAGCCGAGTGCGGCGGAGGTCTCCGGCTCGTAGACCAGCGCGGCGTCGTTGAGCTGGAGCTTGTCGAGGGCCTCGCGCAGCTCCGGGTAGTCCGAGCCGTCCAGGGGGTAGAGGCCGGAGAAGACCATGGGCTTGGGGTCCTTGTAGCCGCCCAGCGGCTCCACGGCACCCTTGGACTGGCTGGTGACGGTGTCACCGACCTTGGACTGGCGGACGTCCTTCACGCCGGTGATGAGGTAGCCCACCTCGCCGACGCCGAGACCGTCGGACGACAGCATCTCCGGCGAGTTGGTGCCGATCTCCAGCAGCTCGTGCGTGGCGCCCGTGGACATCATCTTGATGCGCTCACGCTTGTTGAGCTGCCCGTCGATGACACGGACGTACGTCACCACGCCGCGGTAGGAGTCGTAGACGGAGTCGAAGATCATGGCGCGCGCGGGGGCGTCCTTCACACCGACCGGGGCCGGGACCTGTTCGACGACCTTGTCCAGCAGCGCCTCGACACCGAGCCCGGTCTTGGCGGAGACCTTGAGCACGTCGTCGGGCTCGCACCCGATGAGGTGGGCGAGCTCCTCGGCGAACTTCTCGGGCTGCGCGGCCGGCAGGTCGATCTTGTTCAGCACGGGGATGATCGTGAGGTCGTTCTCCATCGCCAGGTAGAGGTTGGCGAGGGTCTGCGCCTCGATGCCCTGGGCGGCGTCGACCAGGAGGATGGTGCCCTCACAGGCGGCGAGCGATCGCGAGACCTCGTAGGTGAAGTCGACGTGCCCCGGGGTGTCGATCATGTTCAGGATGTGCGTCTTGCTCTTGTCGTGGGAGGGGGCCCACGGGAGTCGCACCGCCTGGGACTTGATCGTGATGCCGCGCTCACGCTCGATGTCCATGCGGTCGAGGTACTGAGCACGCATCTGCCGCTGCTCGACCACTCCGGTCAGCTGGAGCATCCGGTCGGCGAGCGTGGACTTGCCGTGGTCGATGTGCGCGATGATGCAGAAATTGCGGATCAGAGCCGGGTCGGTACGGCTCGGCTCGGGCACATGGCTAGGGATCGCGGGCACGCAGGGTCCTGATTCTTGAGGCGTCCGCAGTGTCTGCGGTCTCGGGTCGGATCGATACGTAGCCTCCATGGTCCCACGGGTGGGGACCATGGACGGGTTTGGGCCATGAATGCGCCCGCTGGTACCGTGGGGGGCTGTGCCTCGTGCCCTCTCGCGGGAGGCACTCCTTCAAGAAATCACCCGGTACCGGACCGTGCGGCACCCGTGCGGCCCCGTGCCAGAACCTGAGAAGGCTCATTCGTGGCGAACATCAAGTCCCAGATCAAGCGGATCAAGACCAACGAGAAGGCGCGGCTGCGCAACAAGGCCGTCAAGTCCTCCCTCAAGACCGCGATCCGCAAGGCTCGTGAGGCTGCTGCCGCGGGTGACGTCGAGAAGGCCACCGAGTACCAGCGCGCTGCCGCGCGTCAGCTCGACAAGGCCGTCTCGAAGGGCGTCATCCACAAGAACCAGGCTGCCAACAAGAAGTCGGCGCTGGCTCAGAAGGTCGCCGCGCTCAAGGGCTGACGTCTGATGTGACGCCGGAGGGATTCGAGCGGGCCCTCTCTCATCCGCTCCCGTCCGGCACCCCGAGCTCGTCCGCGGCCTGCGTTCGCCACGCGGGGACGAGCTCACCAGCTTCAACCGAAGGCCCCGGCGCCTCACCCTTCCCCAGGGTGGGCGGCGGGGCCTTCGGCATGCCCGCGCGGCGGCCGGTGGTCACGACCAGAACGCGTTGCTCTTGTCGATGTCCTCCAGGCACTCGTCGAGATCGCTGATCTTGTCTCCGACGACCCGGAAGACGATGCCTCCGTGCTCGTCGATGTGCTTGTCGCCCCGGTCGGCGGTGAAGCGGTGCACGCTGACGGCGTGTCCCCGGCCGTCGACGAACACGTTGAGCAGCTCGACCCGGAACGACCCGCCGGTCTCCGATGAGAGCCGGCCGTAGTAGTCGTTGATGATCGAATCGATCCCCTTGAAGTCCCCCGAGAGCGGATGCGAGCCGGGCACATGGTGCGTACAGTCCCCGGTCATGATGCCGCGGAGGGTGTCCATGTCTCCGCGCTGGAAGGCTTCAGCCCTTGCGGACGAGCGCTGCGTGCGGGTGCTCAGCCATGACCTTCGCCACCTCTCCGTCACTTGGCGACATACGGCTGATACACCCGATTTTCCTCCTCGACAGGAGGAGGGCGACTCGATCACGGCACAGTGGAGGCATGACCGCAGAGGACGCAAACGTGCTGGCCGGGGTCCGCGTGGCGACCCGGCTCCCCGCCCGGGACCTGGACCGGGCGCGGCGCTTCTACGCCGAGAAACTCGGCCTTGAGCCGGTCGACGAACGGCCCGGTGGGCTGCTGTACCGCTGCGGCGGCGGGGAATTCGTGCTGTTCCGGTCGACGGGGGCCTCGCCCGGCACCTTCACCCAGATGGCGCTGGAGGTCGACGACATCGAGGCCGCCGTGGCGGAGCTCAAGCGGCGCGGCGTGGTCTTCGAGGAGGTCGACGTGCCCGGCTTCCGCACGGAGGGCGGGATCGCCGAGATCGAGGGGAACTACCCGAGCAAGGGCGCCCGGGGAGAACGCGGCGCCTGGTTCCGTGACAGCGAGGGCAACCTCCTGGGGATCGGTCAGCCCCTGTACTGAGTCCCGCGGCCTCAGCCCCGGCCCCGGGAGCGAGCCGCCCGCGCGATCGTGACCACCGCCTTCTCCAGGGCGTACTCGGGATCGTCCCCGCCGCCCTTCACGCCCGCGTCCGCCTCGGCCACCGCCCGCAGCGCCACGGCCACCCCGTCCGGGGTCCAGCCCCGCATCTGCTGCCGCACGCGGTCGATCTTCCAGGGGGGCATGCCCAGCTCCCGCGCGAGATCGGCCGGGCGTCCGCCACGCGCGGACGACAGCTTCCCGATCGCCCGGACGCCCTGCGCCAGCGCGCTCGTGATCAACACCGGCGCCACCCCGGTCGCCAGCGACCAGCGCAACGCCTCCAGCGCCTCCGCCGCCCGGCCCTCGACCGCCCGGTCGGCGACCGTGAAGCTCGACGCCTCGGCCCGGCCCGTGTAGTACCGCCCGACGATCGCCTCGTCGATCGTCCCCTCGACGTCCGCGGCCAGCTGCGAGACCGCCGACGCCAGCTCCCGCAGATCGCTCCCGATCGCGTCGACGAGCGCCTGGCACGCCTCCGGCGTGGCGGACCTGCCCGCCGCCCGGAACTCGCCCCGCACGAACGCCAGCCGGTCCGCCGGCTTCGTCATCTTCGGACAGGCCACCTCGCGCGCCCCCGCCTTGCGCGCCGCGTCGAGCAGCCCCTTCCCTTTGGCCCCGCCGGCGTGCAGCAGCACTAGGGTGATCTCCTCGGCGGGCGCCCCGAGATAGGCCTTCACGTCCTTGATCGTGTCGGCCGACAGGTCCTGCGCATTGCGTACGACGACGACCTTGCGCTCCGCGAAGAGCGACGGGCTCGTCAGCTCGGCGAGCGTGCCGGGCTGCACCTGGTCCGGGGTCAGGTCCCGCACGTCCGTGTCGGCGTCGGAGGCCTTCGCGGCGGCCACCACCTCCTGCACGGCACGGTCGAGCAGCAGCTCCTCCTGGCCCACGGCGAGCGTCACGGGGGCGAGAGGGTCGTCATTCGCAGTCTTCCTGGCCATCGCGACAAGCATCCCACGCGGCACTGACAGCGGGTCCCGAAGGGCTCATGGCGTCCCCGCCGGGCTTCGTCCCTCCCGAGCGGGCCTACGGCTCCTCCAGAGGCGGCCTACGGCTCCTCCCGCCAGCCCTCCCACTCCCCCGCGAACCGGTCCAGCTCCCCGGGGTCCAAGCGTTCTTCCTCGTCCCTGAGGACGACCAGCCACTGCGCGTCCTCGGCGTCGTCCTCGCCGGCCAGCGCGTCCCGCACGAGCCGCGGCTCCTCGACGACGCCGAAACGCTCGGGGAGCGCCTGGACCACCTCTTCCGCCGCGTCCCTGTCGGGCAGCACCAGCACATGTCGCACATCACTCACGCCGGCCATTGTCCGACACGCCGCCGCGGCCGGTCCGCCGGCTCAGCTCTTGCGGACGACCTGCACGTCGAGGTCGACCTTGATGCTCGGTCCCACCACCGCGATGCCGCGGGCCAGCATCGTCTGCCAGCTCACCGTGAAGTCGTCCCGGTGCAGTTCGGTCGTGGCCCGGCAGGCAGCCCGTACCTCGCCCTCCATGCCGTTGCCCAGCCCCAGGTACTCCGTGTCCAGCGTGACCGTGCGCGTCACGCCGTGCAGCGACAGCGCCCCCGTCACGGCCCACCGGTTCCCGCCCTTGTGCACGAACCGCTCGCTGTAGAACTCGAGGGTCGGGAACTTCGCGACGTCCAGGAAGTCCGCCGACCGCAGATGGTCGTCGCGCATCTTCATGTTGGTGTCGATGGACGCCGCGTCGATCACCACGTGCATCGCCGACCGCTCCAGCGGCTCGGTGATCCGTATGACGCCCGCGAAGGACTTGAACTGTCCGTGGATGCGCGCCAGGCCGATGTGCCGAGCGGTGAAGCCGATCGAGGAGTGCGCCGACTCGATCTCCCAGTCGCCGGGCGCGGGCAGCTCCGGCGGCTGGGCCACCTGGAGCGTCACGTCACCGAGCGACGCGAGCGCGTTCTCGGCGACCTGCGTGGTCGCCCGATACGGCGTGTACCCCTCAGCGGACACCGCGAGCCGGTACTCCCCCGCCGGCACCGTCGTCATGAACGACCCGAACGGATCCGCTCCCCCGCTGACCACCGGACGCCCCATGGCGTCGGTGACCGCGAACTCCGCGTGTCTGACCGGTTCGTTGACCGGGTCGAGCACCCGGCAGGCCAGCACCCCGGCGCTCGGCGGCGTCGGCACCGCCCCCAGGGGGCTCGTCCGGTGCACCCGGTTGGTTCGGCTTCCCAGCCAGCGGCCGATCATCTGGACACCTCGTGCGACTCGAAGTCAGCTGTTTGATCACGGATCACCGAGGAGGCATTCGACCACCGATGAGGCTTTCGAGGCAACACGGGACCACATCACGGGAATCCAGCACTTGTGCTGGGACTACGCACGAGTAGCACCATGTGGGCCAAGTGGGGTGTCTGGCCCCTCTGCACCTTCTGGTCTCGCTGCTCCCTCGCCCCCTCCGGCCCGGATCAGCCGTCCTGCCCGGTACCCCGGACCGTCGGCACCGACCCGAGCTCGATACCGAACCGCTCCCGGTACACCCCGAGCACCTCCTCGTCCGTCCCCAGCTCCCGCTCCTCCCGGGTGCCGTCGGCCCCGGTCACCGTGAGTCTGCGGCCGCTGAGCGTGATCCTCCCTCCGTCCTCCGTGACCCGCGAACAGACCAGCGACCGCGTGAAGTGCGACACCGGCGACGTGCTGTGCCACCACGCCCCGGCCACGAAGTCCCCGAGCACCCGCGGCCGTACCTCCAGGCGGTACTGCGGTCTGCCGTCGCGGATCACGTCCAGGTCCGCCGCCTCCACCGTGTCGTGCCCACCGCGTACCCCGGCCGCGTCCGGCTGCGCCTCGACGATCCGGAACGTGCCCCCGGGATCCTCCTGTTCCCCCCTCTCCCCGAACGCCAGCGGCAGGTGGCTGTGCGCCCCGAACCCGACGTCGGCCAGCCAGTCGCCCCCGTCCACCGTCCGCACCCGCAGCGCGAGATGGTCGTACGGGATACCGAGCCGCTCCTCGTCCCCGTACACCCGCGCCGCGAGCAGCGCCACGTCGTACCCCAGCGCGGCGAGCAACGCCCCGAAGGCGCCGTTGAGTTCGTAACAGAACCCGCCCCGCCGGGCACCCACCACCTTGTCCAGCAGCCGCTTCTCCTCCAGCACGATCTCCTCGCCGAGATGGATCGACAGGTTCTCGAACGGCACGGTCCGCAGGTGGCGCAGGTGCAGTTCACGGAGCACGTCGACGGTGGGCCACGCCGGGTGCTCGGCTCCCAGGCGGCGGAGATAGGCATCAACCTCTGCTGAGTTCATGCCCTCAGTCTCGCGCCACCCTCAGCTCCCCGCCCCCTCCTACGACCGCCAGTGCGCCGTCCCGGTCCGTCCGCAGCACCGCCGCACCTCCGGCGCGCAGCGCCGCGATCGTGCCGGGCGCCGGATGTCCGTAGCTGTTGTCGGCGCCGCAACTGATCAGGGCCAGCCGCGGGGCCGCCCGGCGTATCAGGCCGGGGTCCTGATACGCCGATCCGTGATGGGCGACCTTCAGCACGTCCACGCTCTCCAGGATTTCGGCCGCCGGTGACCTCGCCAGCGCCCGCTGGGCCGGAGGTTCGAGGTCGCCGAGGAGCAGCAGGCGCAGTCCGGCCGACCGGACCAGCATGGCGACACTGGCGTCGTTCGGCCCCTCCGGCGCCGGGTGGGCCGGGAGCACCCGCGGAGGCGGGCCCGGTGGAGGGGGCGGGGGCGGGCCCGGTGGCGGGTTCGGGGGCGGCCACACCACCTGCCACGCCAAATCCCCCGTGCGACGCTGCTCCCCGGCGGCGGCCCGCGACACGGGAACCCGCCGGGCCGCCGCCTGTCTCCGGACGAACGCGGCCTGATCGGCGGGCTCTTCGAAGCCGGTCGTCTCGATCGCGCCCACCGCCCGTCCGCGCAGCACACCGGGCAGTCCCGCCACGTGATCGGCGTGGAAGTGGGTGAGCACGACCAGCGGGATCCTGGTGACGCCGAGTGAGCGCAGGCAGTGGTCGACGAGCTGCGGATCGGGTCCCGCGTCCACCACCACACCGGTGCCCTCGCCCGCCGCGAGCACCATGGCGTCGCCCTGCCCCACGTCGCACATCACCAGCCGCCAGCCGGGCGGCGGCCAGCCCGTGACCACCCGGGTCAGCGGCGGCGGCTGCACAAGCACCAGCACCATCAGCAGGCCGCAGCCCCCACACCACCAGGGATGGTCGAGCAGCCGCCGCCCCACGAGCAGCACGACCAGCGTCACGGCCGCGAGCAGCGCCGCACCCGCCCAACTGCCCGGCCAGTCCACTCCCGCCCCCGGCAGCGCGGCCCCGGCACGGGCGACCCCCGCGATCCACTCCGCGGGCCAATGCGCGCACCACGCCAGGGCCTTGGCCACGGGCATCGCCATCGGTGCCGTGGCCAGTGCCGCGAAGCCCAGCACGGTGGCCGGCGCGATCGCGAACTCCGCGATCAGGTTGCACGGCACCGCCACCAGGCTCACCCGCGCCGACAGCACGGCGACGACGGGCGCGCACAGGGCCTGCGCGGCTGCGGCGGCGGCCAGCGCCTCGGCCAGTCGCGGCGGCACCCCGCGCCGCCGCAGCCCGGCGCTCCAGCGCGGGGCGAGCGTGAGCAGGGCGCCGGTGGCCACGACGGAGAGCAGGAACCCGTAACTCCGGGCCAGCCACGGGTCGTACAGCACCAGCAGCAGGACCGCCGTCGCCAGCGCCGGGATGAGTGACCTGCGGCGGCCGGTCGCGAGGGCGAGCAGCGCGACGGCTCCGCAGGCCGCGGCCCGCAGCACGCTCGGATCCGGTCTGCACACGACGACGAACCCGAGTGATAGCATGCCCCCGAGCACGGCGGTGGCCCGCAGGGAGACACCGAGGCGAGGCGCGAGCCCCCGCCGCTCGACGTGCTGTGCCAGGCCCGGCGGCCCCAGCAGCAGGGCGAGCAGGATCGTGAAGTTGGCCCCGGACACGGCCAAGGTGTGCGTGAGGTCGGTCTCCTTGAAGGCCTCCTCCAGCTCCGGGGTGATCCGCGAGGTGTCCCCCACGACCAGCCCCGGCAACAGCGCCCGGGCATCCGTCGGCAGCCCGTCGGTCGCCTCCCGCAGCCCGGCCCGCAACCGCCCGGCGAGCCGCTGAGCAGCCGAGGGTTCCCCGACCACCTCCGGTTCGGCCTCGCCCCGCACCCGCAGCACCGCCGCGACCCGGTCACCGCCCGTCATCGCCGGCGCCAGCCGCGCGCTGACCCGCAGCCGCGTCGACGGCAGCAGCCCCAGCCACGGTGACCGCACCGGCCCACCGGCGGCAGGCCGCCCACCTTCGACGGTCCCGGTCACGGCTGTCGACCGCCGATCCCCCACGCCCACGGCCGCCCCACCCGCAGGAGCCGACCGCCCACCCTCGGCGGCCCGGTCGGCCGAGCCCACGTCGACGATCAGCAGCACCGGCGTCCGCGTCCCCACCGTCGCGCCACCCGCCTCCTGGACGTGCCGCACATCGGCCTCGATCAGCACCGCGGTCGGAGCGACGTGATCGCCCCGGACCTTCGGCCGGGTGAGCCGGGGATCGGAGGTCAGCTCCACCTCGGCGGTCACCGTCGCGTACTCCCGCGCCAGGCCGGGCACAGGCCCCCGGCGCAGATCCGCCCCATGCAGCCCGGCCGAGACGGCTGCCGCGGCCACGCACAGCAGCACGGCTGCGGCCGACGCCCGCGACCAGGACGCCCACCCCGCCCACCGGGCCGACGGCAGCAGGGCGACGGCGGCCAGACAGCCGGCCACGATGCCCAGGACCCACCCCGGCGACGCGTCCAGCACCAGCGCCGCCGTGCCCCAGGCCGCGAGGGCGGGTGGGACGAGTCGTAGGTCCGTGGGTCCTTCCTGGCGCGGACGGGCGCTGCCCAGCCGCTTCCCGGAGGAGGCGTGCACGATCGAACGGGCGGGCGAGTCCGACTGGGTGAGAGGGACCGGCCGGCCCGGAGGAGCCGCCCCGGTGGTGAAGACCGCGGGTGCCGCCTCGTCCCGCCCCGTCGGCACGTCACGGCCGCTCCTCATGGCCGTACGAGATTCCGCAGGTCGGCGAAGCGGCGGTCGCCGATGCCGTTCACCTCGCGCAGCTCGTCCACGGAACGGAAGCCGCCGTGCTGCGTGCGGTAGTCGATGATGTGCTGCGCCAGCACCGGGCCGACGCCCGGCAAGGTGTCGAGCTGGTCGGCGGTGGCCGTGTTGAGGGAGACGGGAGCCCCCGGCAGCGCGCCACCCGCCGCCGCGCCGGCCGCTCCTCCGGCAGTCGTACCGCCCGCCCCGGTTCCCGCCACGGGAGCCGGTCCCCCGACGATGACCTGCTCGCCGTCGACGAGGAACCGGGCGCGGTTGAGGCCGTCGGTCTTCGTGCCGGGCTTCACCCCGCCCGCCGCGCGCAGCGCGTCCGCGACACGCGACCCGGCCGGCAGCCGGTGGACCCCGGGCTCACGGACCTTCCCTCCGACGTCCACGACGATCTCGGCCGCACCTGCCGCACCCGCCGCGCCTGTCGCCTTCGCCGCCCCGGCGGACGCACCCGCTCCGCGTTCCGGCTCGGCCTCTGCGCCCTCTCCCCGCTCCTCGTAGGGTGCCGCCGCTCGCACCACCTCCGGCGGCCGCACGGACTGGGTCCGGCCGGCCCAGAAGTGCTGCACGGCGAACGCTGCGGCGACGGCGAGCACCACCGTCAGCGCGAGCACGCTCCGCAGCTCCAGGCCGCACCTCGCCTGCAACCACAGGGGCATGCGCTCCCGCACCGCGAGCCCGGCCCGCTCCCGCCAGGCCCCTTCCCCCAGACGGCCGTCCCCGCGGCCTGTGCCGGCGCCCGCCTCACCGTCGACACCCACGCGTGCGCGGACGGACCCCACACCGGGTCGCACATCGGGATCCACTCCGGCCCCCGCAGCAGCCTCCGGCTGATCGAGCCCTAGCCGAGCACGCCCTGAAGCAACCGTCTCCTCGGGCGCGGGCGGCGGACCGTGCCCCGACTCCCGCCGCTCCCCGCCCCGTTCGGCATGCTCGCCGAACAGCACCTCCGCGCGGTGGCGGAGTTCCTCCGCCGAGGCATGACGATGCCGTGCCCGGCCGCGTGCGACAGGTCGGTGACGGACGCGGCCGTCGGACGCCGGTCCACGGCCCGGCCCGCTGGTCGCAGTCGCTGTGCGTGAACGTGATCGAAGTGCCATGCGACGAGGATCGGCCACATCGGCACCCTCGCGATGATCTTGGTCAATTCCCGGGGACAACGACCGACTTGTGGACAACTCCGCCACCCACACGGGTGATCAGAGCCCGCAGTGACCGTTCACTGCGGCGAAACCACGACCCCCAGCAACCCGGGCCCCGTGTGCGCCCCGATCACCGCCCCGACCTCGCTGACATGCAGATCGGCCAGCTCGGGCACCCGTGCCCGCAACCGGTCGGCGAGGGCCGAGGCCCGGTCCGGGGCGGCGAGATGGTGGACGGCGACATCGACCTGGGCGCTGCCCGCACGCTCGGCCGCGATCTCCTCAAGCCGGGCGATCGCCTTCGACGCGGTCCGCACCTTCTCCAGCGGTTCGATACGGCCGTCGGCCAGTTGCAGCAGCGGCTTCACCGCGAGCGCCGAGCCCAGCAGGGCCTGCGCGGCACCGATACGGCCGCCCCGGCGCAGGTAGTCGAGGGTGTCGACGTAGAAGTAGGCGGATGTGCCGGCGGCCCGCTTCTCCGCGGCCGTGACGGCTTCGTCCATCGTGCCGCCCGACTCCGCGGTCTGCGCCGCGGCGAGCGCGCAGAAGCCGAGCGCCATCGCGATCATGCCGGTGTCCACCACCCGCACGGGCACCGGCGCCTGCCGCGCGGCGGCGACGGCCGCGTCGTACGTACCGGAGAGCTCGGCGGAGAGATGGAGGGAGACGATGCCGGTGGCGCCGGACTCGGCGACCTTGCGGTACGTCTCCTCGAAGAGCGCGGGGCTGGGCCGCGAGGTGGTCACCGGGCGCCGCTTCTGCAAAGCCTGGGCGAGGGCTCGGGTCGAGATCTCGGTGCCCTCCTCCAGCGCCCGGTCGCCGAGGACGACGGTCAGAGGCACCGCTGTGATGCCGTGGCGCTCCATCGTCCGGGCCGGCAGGTAGGCCGTTGAATCGGTGACGATCGCGACATGGCGGGACATGAGCTGGAGGTTACCTGCCGTAGTGCCCGTGCGGCAGCCCGGCCCCCGTGCCCTGTGATGCGAGTGGCCGGATCAAGTGGTGCTCTCGGGGCGGGGCTTCTTCTGCCAGGGGTAGGTGGGGCGCGGCCCCGACGGGCTGATGGCGGGCCGTGCCGGCTCCTGCGCCTGGTTGGACTGCGGGGTCTGAGGCCAGGTCTGCCCGGCCGTGGCGTCATCGGCGGCGGGTGCCTCGGGCCACGGCGTCGCGGCCGACTGCGGCTTCGGCGAGGCGGCGGGCCCGGGCTCCGGCTCCGTCGTCCAGTGCCGCAGCGCCCCGGCCTCCACGTCGATCTGGGCGCTGAGCGTGTCCAGGTCGTCCTCCGCGAAGCGGCGGGCTCGGTCGCGGACCGCCCAGCGCAGGGCGTCCGCCGACTGTGTGATGCGTTCGGTGCGCTCACGCAGCTCGGGCAGCCGGGCGGTGAGCGCGGTGCGATCGGGCTCGGTCTCCAGGCGTTTCAGCTCGTCGTCCAGCTCGTGCCCGTGGGCGCCGAGCCGCTCGAAGAGGCCGATGGACTCCTTCAGGGACTCGTCCTCGGCGACGGCCGCGTGCAGCGCGTCCTGGGTGGCGCGCATCGACGTGCGCAGTTTCAGACGGAGTTGGGCGAGCTCCCCCGCGGCGCCCGGCTGGGCGAAGGACTTGGCCCGCAGGGTGTGGTCCTCGACCGTGCGGCGGGCCTGCGTGATGCCCCGGTCCACGCCGCGCTTGGCGGCGCCGACCACCTTGACCGTGGCGTACACACCGAGCCCCAGAAAGAGGACGAAAAGCAGGGCGAACACTGCGATCACTGCTTCCACCGGCTCCTCCTCAGGGCGTCTCGGCACATCTCACGCCGCTCCTCAACGGTAAACGCAACAGGCAGGCCCGGAGTTCCAGAAAAACCCCGAACCTGCCCGTAGGGGACCACCCCGATGGAGGCCTGCGAGGCCCCTGCGTGCCCGCCCGTGCGTCCTCGCCGGTGCGTCCTCGCCCGTGCGTCCTGGCCCGTGTGCCCTCGCCCCTGCCTACGCCGGAACGATGTTCACCAGCTTCGGCGCCCGCACGATCACCTTCCGGATCCCGGCCCCGCCCAGCGCGGCGGTGACCTTCTCGTCCGCCAGGGCGACCTTCTCCAGCTCGTCCTCGGAGATCGACGGCGAGACCTCCAGCCGCGCCTTGACCTTGCCCTTGATCTGCACGACACAGGTCACGGTCTCGTCGACCACGTACGCCGGGTCGGCCACCGGGAAGTCCTGGTGGACGACCGAGTCGGTGTGCCCCAGCTTGCGCCACAGCTCCTCGGCGATGTGCGGGGCCAGCGGCGCGACCATCAGCACCAGCGGCTCCGCGACGGACCGCGGCACTGCCCCGCCCGCCTTGGTCAGGTGGTTGTTCAGCTCGGTGACCTTGGCGATGGCGGTGTTGAACCGCATGCCCTCCAGGTCCCCGCGCACACCGTCGATCGCCTTGTGCAGGGCGCGCAGCGTCTCCTCGTCCGGCTCCGCGTCGACGACGGTCACCTCTCCGGTCGCCTCGTCGACGATGTTGCGCCACAGCCGCTGCAGCAGCCGGAACTGGCCCACCACCGCGCGCGTGTCCCAGGGCCGGGAGACGTCCAGCGGGCCCATCGCCATCTCGTACAGCCGCAGCGTGTCGGCGCCGTACTCGGCGCAGATCTCGTCCGGAGTGACCGCGTTCTTCAGGGACTTGCCCATCTTGCCCAGCAGCCGGGAGACCTTCTCGCCCTGGTGGTAGTACACGCCGTCGCGCTCCTCCACCTCGGCGGCCGGCACCGCGATGCCACGGCTGTCGCGGTAGACGTAGGCCTGGATCATGCCCTGGTTGAACAGCTTGTGGAACGGCTCGGCCGAGGAGACGTGCCCCAGGTCGTACAGCACCTTGGACCAGAAGCGCGCGTACAGCAGGTGCAGCACGGCGTGCTCGGCGCCGCCGACGTACAGGTCGACACCGCCGTGCGGCATGCCCTCGCGCGGGCCCATCCAGTACTGCTCGACCTCCGGGTCGACCAGCTGCTCGCTGTTGTGCGGGTCCAGGTAGCGCAGCTCGTACCAGCAGGAACCGGCCCAGTTGGGCATGGTGTTGGTCTCACGCCGGTACCGCTTGGGACCGTCGCCCAGGTCCAGCGTGACGTTGACCCAGTCCTCGTTGCGGGACAGCGGGGTCTCGGGCTGGGTGTCGGCGTCGTCCGGGTCGAAGGTGCGCGGCGAGTAGTCCTCGACCTCGGGCAGTTCCAGGGGCAGCATCGACTCGGGCAGCGCGTGGGCGATGCCGTCCTCGTCGTAGACGATCGGGAAGGGCTCGCCCCAGTAGCGCTGGCGGCTGAACAGCCAGTCGCGCAGCCGGAAGTTGACGGTGCCCTCGCCGATGCCCTTGCTCTCCAGCCATTCGGTGATGCGCGCCTTGGCCTCGGCGACGCCCAGGCCGTCCAGGCTGACCTCGTCGTTCGACGAGTTGATGATCCTGGCGTCGTAGGACGAGAAGGCGTTCTCCCACGTCGCGGTGTCCGTGCCGCGGCCGTCGGTCGGCTCGACGATGCAGTGGATCGGCAGCTCGAAGGCGCGCGCGAACTCGAAGTCACGCTGGTCACCGGCCGGGACGGCCATGATCGCACCGGTGCCGTAGCCCATCAGCACGTAGTCGGCGATGAAGACCGGGACCTGCTCGCCGTTGACCGGGTTGGTCGCGTACGCGCCGATGAAGACGCCGGTCTTGTCCTTGGCCTCGGCCTGCCGCTCCACGTCGGACTTGGACGCGGCCTGTGCGCGGTAGGCGGCGACGGCCTCACCGGGGGTGGCGTGGCCGCCCGTCCACACCTCGTGGGTGCCCTCCGGCCAGGCGGCCGGGGTGAACTTCTCGACCAGCGGGTGCTCGGGCGCCAGCACCATGTAGGTCGCGCCGAACAGGGTGTCCGGGCGGGTGGTGAAGACGGTGATGCGCTCGCCGTCGATGGGGAAGTCGACGCGGGCGCCCTCCGAACGGCCGATCCAGTTGCGCTGCTGCAGCTTGATGGCCTCGGGCCAGTCCAGCTCCTCCAGGTCCTCCAGCAGCCGGTCGGCGTAGGCCGTGATGCGCATGTTCCACTGGCGCAGCTTGGCCTTGAAGACCGGGAAGTTGCCGCGCTCGGAGCGGCCCTCGGCGGTGACCTCCTCGTTGGCCAGCACGGTGCCCAGTCCGGGGCACCAGTTGACCGGCGCGTCGGAGGCGTAGGCCAGCCGGAACTCGCCCAGGACGTCGGCCTTCTCGGCGGCGCTCAGCTCGCTCCACGCGCGCGGGTGGCCCGGTACGGGCCGCTCACCCGACTCGAACTGCTCGATCAGTTCGGAGATCGGGCGGGCCTTCCTCGCCTCGTGGTCGTACCAGGAGTTGAAGATCTGCAGGAAGATCCACTGGGTCCACTTGTAGTACTCCGGGTCGATCGTGGCGAACGACCGGCGCTTGTCGTGGCCCAGGCCCAGCCGGCGCAGCTGGGACTTCATGTTCTCCATGTTGGCTTCGGTGGACGCGCGCGGGTGCGTGCCGGTCTGCACGGCGTACTGCTCGGCGGGCAGGCCGAAGGCGTCGAAGCCCAGGGTGTGCAGGACGTTGTGGCCGGTCATGCGCTGGAACCGGGCGAAGACGTCCGTGGCGATGTAGCCCAGCGGGTGGCCTACGTGCAGGCCCGCACCCGAGGGGTACGGGAACATGTCCATGATGAACTTCTTGGGCTTGGCGACGGTGCCCGGATCGCCCGCCAGGTCGCCCTTCGGGTTGGGCGCGCCGTAGGTGCCGTCGGCGTCCCAGAAGTCCTGCCAGCGTGCTTCGATCTCGGCAGCCATCGCGGCCGTGTAGCGGTGCGGCGCTGCCACCTCGGAGGCGGCAGCGGGGTTCGTCTCGCTCATGATCCTCAAAGCTCCATCGATCGTCTCTGCCTGCGGCTGTGTGGTTCGAGAAACGAAAAATCCCCTCGCACAGGAGGGGACGCCGCGCCGATTCCGGCCACTCGACTCGTCCGGTGGCCGGGACTGATCAGCGCGGCCCGCTAAGCAGAAGGCGTACGGCACGCATGGCGTTAGGGTACCGCAGGCCCCCAGCGCGCCGCGACGCGCTTCCGATGGGCCGTTTCGGCGCCCAAAAGCTGAACCAGAGTCAAAAGTTACTTCGCGTAACAGCAGCTAAGGGACATCACAACAGCCACATTGTCCTTTGATAACAACGCAATAACTCAAACCTCGTACCCATCGGTATGGCGCCGCTTAGAGTGCGGCAGCGGGACCGCTTTCCCGAACCGCTCGGAGTTGCCCCCATGAACCCTCATCGCAGTAACAGCTCGCTACGCCCGGTCACCGGGATGTGGGGAGGCCGGCCGTGACGAATTACGACTCCACGGTGGACGACTCGTTCGCCGACTTCCTCAACTTCGGCGCCGGCGTGCTGTCCCTCGTGTGTCTCTCCTGCTCGGTGATCTGGGGGCTCGTCGCCCAGGACCGGATCCTGCTGGACACGCGCCGGCGCATCCTGGCGCAGGCCGTGCACCGGACCACGGCGGTCGCCTCGATCGTCTTCCTCCTGGTGCACATCGGGGTCAAACTGGCGCTCGCCCACACCACGTGGGTCGCGGTGTTCATCCCCTTCGGACTCATCGCCAGCGACAACGACGAGCTCATGGGCCGGTCGTTCCTCGTCGGCCTCGGCACCCTGGCCAGCATGCTCATGATCTTCGTGGGCATCACGGGCGTGCTGCGCAACCGCTTCGCGTCCCCCGCGCCCGTCGCGGCCCGCTGGCGGGCCATGCACATGCTGGCCTACCCGGCCTGGTGCGCCGCCCTGGTCCACGGCCTCTACGCGGGCCGCCAGGCCAAGCCGATCTTCGTCATCCTGTACTGCCTGTCCCTGGCCGGCGTGGCCGCAGCCCTCGCTCTGCGCGCCGCTCCGCGCCCGGTCAAGCGCAAGGTCGCCGACAGGTTCGCCCAGCTCATCGGCCCCGGGGAGGGCCAGGGCCGCCGGGACCTGGAGGAGAGCCGGGCACGGGCGGGCACCGGCTCCGCGCTGCCGGGCTACGAGGGCCGGGACACTCCCGTGGGGGCCATGGCCTCCTCGTCGGGGCCGCGGTACGAGAAGGCGGAGCGCCCCTCGCCGCAGGAGTCCACGAGCGGCTTCGCAGCGGCCTACCGGGCCGTCTCGAGCCCGCCCCTGGGGCAGCAGGCCTTCGCGCCGGGGCCGACCAACCGCATGGAGCTGCCGCTCGACATGCAGCCCACCGAGACCATCCCCACCGTGGACGGCCCCTCCAGCACCTCGGGCAACTGGCCGATCCCGTCCCCGCCGCCGGTCGGCGAGGCGCCGCCGTCGGCCTACGACCCGCTCCAGGACACGGGCTTCAACATCCCGCCCTATGACCCGCTCCAGGACACCGGACAAAACATCCCGGCCTATGGCAATCCAGGCGCCGCTGGCTATGGATCGAGTGACGTGTACGACACGGGTGAGACGAACGCCGTCTACGACACGTACTACCCGAACGACACGTACAACAGCGGTCCCGCCACTGAAACACTGCCCGGTGCGTCCTACGACTTCGACGCGCCGGGATCGGGCGAACCTTGGAACACGCCTTCCGGAGGCTTTAAGTGAACGAGGCTTTGCCTGACGTACCCGAAGTCCGCGTGGTCGGTCTTCCCCAGCTCACGTCTGGCTTCGACCTTGTCGATCGGCTCGACCTGCCCATGCACCTGAAGGTGCACGGGCCACTTGAGCCGATGGGCGGCGAGCAGCTCGCGCAACTCGCCGAACGCATCAACCTGAAGGGCCGCGGCGGCGCGGGCTTCCCCTTCCACAAGAAGCTGCGCTCGGTCGCCGAGGCGGCGATCAAGCGCGGCGTCCGGCCGGTCGTCGTCGTGAACGGCAGCGAGGACGAGCCGGCCTGCCGCAAGGACACGGTGCTGATCAACCGTGCTCCCCATCTGATCCTGGACGGCGCACTGCTGTGCGCCGAGGCGCTGGGTGCCCGCACGCTCGTGGTGGGGGTCACCCGTGAGTCCACGCAGCGCTCCATGGAGGCCGCGCTCGCCGAACGCGGGCTCAACAACGGCCGGAGATCGGCTCTCCGCGCGCGCGTGCAGCGCAATCCGGTGCGTATGGTCACCGGCGCCGCCGCGTCGCTGATCCGCTCCATCGACGGCGGCCCGGCCATCCCGCCGGGCCGCAAGGTCAGCGCCTCGCAGAACGGCGTCGGCGGCGCGCCCACGCTGCTGTCCAACGCCGAGACCTTCGCCCAACTGGCCATCGCCGCCCGCATCGGCCCGGAGCGCTACGGCAACACCGGCCTGTACGACGAGCCGGGCACGGTCATGCTCACGGTCTCCGGCGCGGTCGCCCGCCCCATGGTGATCGAGGTCCCGACGGGCGTGCCGCTGCGGTACGTCCTCCAGCTCGCCGGCGCCCCGCCGGTACCCCAGGGCGTGCTCACCGGCGGCTACCACGGCAAGTGGATCGACGCCGCGACCGTCAACGAGGCGATCGTCTCGCGCAACTCCCTGGACGCGGTGGGCGGTGCGCTCGGCGCCGGCGCGATCCTGCCGATCACTCAGGAGACCTGCCCGCTGGGCGAGTCACTGCGCGTCGCCCAGTGGCTGGCGGAGGAGAGCGCGGGCCAGTGCGGCCCCTGCTACCTCGGTCTGCCGGCCGCCGCGCGCGGTCTGGAGGACATCCTCAACGGCGGCGGACCGGCCGCCCTGGAGGCGCTCAAGCAGGTCGCCAAGAACGTGAAGCGGCGCGGCGCGTGCTCGCACCCGGACGGCTCCGCGATGTTCATCGAGTCGACCATCAAGGCGTTCACGGACGACCTGGCCGCCCACGTCCTCGGCAACGGCTGCGGACGGCCCGTGGAGGGCGTTCTGCCGCTGTTCGAGGGCGGCAGGGCCCCTACGGGCATCCCGGGCGGCGGCGAGTCCGAGGAGAACGGCCCCAGCCGCCAGAAGATCTACGTCGACTGGACGCTGTGCCGGGGCCACGGCCTGTGCGCGGACATCCTCCCCGAGGTGTTCCAGCTCGGCGCGGACGGCTTCCCGACCGTGGCCCAGGCGCAGGTGCCGCGGTACGCCGAGGCCAAGGCTCTACGCGCGGTGCGCCGCTGCCCGGCGCTGGCCCTGCGCATCGAGGAGGACACCCGCGCCCAGGGCGGCGCGCCGTCCCGCAACCTCCCGGTCCTGTCCCAGGGCCGCGGCCGCCGCGCTCTCGGCCGCTGAGCACACGTACGGCGGGCTTCCCCCGGGGAAGCCCGCCGTACGCGTACACGGACACCGCACACGAAGAAGGCGGCCCATCCGATCGGATGGCCCGCCTTCTCATCTGCTGTGGAGCTAAGGAGAATTGAACTCCTGACCTCCTGCATGCCATGCAGGCGCTCTACCAACTGAGCTATAGCCCCTTGCTGTGTTGCCTCCGGTTTCCCCCGGCGGCGACGCCAACATTACTGGTCCTCCGGGCCCAACACCAAATCCATTTCGCCTCGTACGGAGATGCCCGATATGCCGGGTTCACACCGACCGGCGGGCGCTAGGCCGTGACGAACGAATAGAACCGCTTGAGCGTGCAGTGCTCCTCCAGAAGCCGGCCGTAGATCGGCTCGCCCTCCAGCTCGCGGTACGTCTCGATCGGGTCGCCCTTTATGATCAGCGCCCGCGCGCACTCCTCGCACCAGTACTGGTAGTCGGGATTGATCGGCTCCATGTCGCGGACGATCGGAGTCCCGCTGCCACACCAGTCGCATTTCCGCCTGTGTGCACCCATCGATCAGCTCCAGCTGTGGCCGCAGGCCGTGCACACGTAGGAGATCCCGCCGTTGTCGCCGAGCATCTGGGCCACGTGCGCGGAACCGCAGGAAGGGCAGCTGAGGCGGGTCGACATCTCCCGTGTCAATGCTGCTCCGAGGAGGTGGTCGACCTCCTCGAGGATGCTCGCAGGCATCGCTACTCCCTCCCGTCGGGCCGCGCCCCCTTCCGGCCGTTTGATTCTGCCACGACCGGACCAATACGGTCAGCGACGCCTCAGTACCAGTCCGGACACGGCAACCCGGCGGGGCCGTAGAGGTATACGCCTCAGGGGCCCGAGTGACTCAAGGGGGAGCATGAAAAATCCCGCCCCCTGACGGGAACGGGATCTTGTCGTGGAGCTAAGGAGAATTGAACTCCTGACCTCCTGCATGCCATGCAGGCGCTCTACCAACTGAGCTATAGCCCCTCGTGTTCGTCTCCGCTGGCGGGGCGAACAAGAAGAACTTTAGCCTGCGACCTGCCGGAAAGTGAAATCCGGGGGTCAGTCGTCGTCGCCGAGCACCGGTTCCGGCAGGGTGCCGGCGTTGTGCTCCAGCAGGCGCCAGCCGCGGGCGCCTTCACCGAGGACGGACCAGCAGCAGTTGGAGAGTCCGCCGAGGGTCTCCCAGTTGTGGGGGTCCAGGGCGAGGAGGCGGCCGATGGTGGTGCGGATGGTGCCGCCGTGGCTGACCACGACGAGCGTGCCGTTCTCGGGGAGCTTCTCGGCATGCCGCAGCACCACGGGGGCGGCGCGGTCGGCGACCTCGGTCTCCAGCTCGCCACCACCGCGGCGCACCGGCTCGCCGCGCTTCCACGCGGCGTACTCGTCGCCGTACCGGGCGATGATCTCCTCGTGCGTCAGGCCCTGCCAGGCGCCCGCGTAGGTCTCACGCAGCGCCTCGTCGTGGGTCACGTCGAGGCCCGTGAGCGCGGCGAGCTCGGCGGCCGTGTTCGCGGCCCGCTTCAGGTCGGACGCGACGATCGCGTCCGGCTTCAGGGCGTCCAGCAGCCGGGCCGCGCGCCGGGCCTGGGCGACGCCGGTCTCGGTGAGCTCGACGTCCGTGGTGCCCTGGAAGCGGCGCTCCACGTTCCACGCGGTCTGGCCGTGCCGCCAGAGGATGATGCGGCGGCCCCGGCCCTTGCCGGTGGACGTCTCACTGAAGGAGGTCACCGCCAGTCACCGTCCAGCTCCGCCGCCTCCTCGGCCGCTCGCAGCTTGGCGTGCTCCTCGGCCTTGCCGCGGGTGGCCTTGGCGTCCTCGGGCAGCTCCACCTCGGGGCAGTCCTTCCACAGCCGCTCCAGGGCATAGAAGACGCGCTCCTCGCTGTGCTGGACGTGGACGACGATATCGACGTAGTCGAGCAGCACCCAGCGGGCCTCGCGGTCGCCCTCGCGGCGCACCGGTTTGGCGCCGAGTTCCTTGCTGAGGCGCTCCTCGATCTCGTCGACGATCGACTTGACCTGGCGGTCGTTGGGCGCGGAGGCCAGCAGGAAGGCGTCCGTGATGGACAGCACGTCACTGACGTCGTAGGCGACGATGTCGTGTGCCAGCTTGTCGGCGGCCGCCTGGGCGGCGGTGTTGATCAGCTCGTGAGAGCGGTCGGTCACGGTCACTACAAGGCTTTCCGTCGGCGGTCACTTGCCACCAAGGGTCTCACGGACCGCCGCGCGCCCCCCACGCGATTACGTCGACCGCGTGGGGGGCACACTCCTGCCGGCTAGTCGGACGACGGCTTGTAGTCCTGGCCGAGGACGACGGCGACGTCGGCGCTCGCCGAGATCTTGCCCTTGGTGACGGAGCCCGCGGGCAGGCCCAGGGTCTTGGCGACCTCCGCCGCGTCGGCCTTGTCGGCGGCGTCGGCGTAGGTGACCTTGGACGTGGCCCGGGCGGAGCCGGCCGTGCCGCCCTCCAGGAAGGTGAAGCCGCCGTTGAGGAGCACGACGCGGGCCTTCTCCGTGTTGTCCTTCACACCGGTGGCGTTCTGCACGGAGACGCTGACGGCGGCGTCCTTGTCGGGGCTCTTGGCGGTGCCGCCGAGGACGTTCTTGACCACGCCCTCGCCGGCCTGGGCGCTGAGGGTGCCGTCGGCCTGGACGGGCAGCAGGTCCGTCCGGTAGTCGCCGCCCTTGGCGAGGTCGGAGAGCCCGGCGAGGAAGGAACCGAGGTCCTTGTCGGTCAGGGACGGGTCCAGGATCTGCGCCAGGGTCTGGATCGTGGTCGTCGCGGCCTGCGGGTCGGAGGACATCTTGCGCAGTACGCCCTGCAGGACCTGCCCGAAGCGCTCCAGCTGGGCGTTCTGGGCCTCGCCGGGGGCGCGGTAGGTGGCGTAGGCGACGGCCATCTTGCCGCTGAGGGTCTGGGCCTTGCCCTTGTTGACCAGGGGGGCCTCGCCCTTCTTCTTGGCGTCGGGGTCGGGGACGGCCGTGTCGGTGTCGACGTCGATGTTGCCGACGAGGTCGACGAGGTTCTGGAGGTAGGGGGTGTCCAGGCGCCAGGTGCCCTCGATGTCGGTGCCGAGGACGGTGTCGAGCGCGTCGCGGGTGCCGTCGGAGCCGTCGTCCTCGACCGACTTGGCGAGCGTCGTCGTGGTGCCGTCGTCGCTGGTCAGGGCGAGGGAGTTCGGCAGCAGGACGGTGGTGCCCCGCTTGGTGGTGGTGTTGTCGACGAGGAGGGCCGTGGCGGTGCCGCCGCCCTTGGTGTCGTGCAGGTGGACCACGATCACGTCGCGCTTCTGGGCGCCCGCGGCCGTTGCCGTGCCCGTCGCTGAGTCGTCGGAGGACAGGCCGGGCAGCTTCCCCGCGTACCAGAGGTAACCGACGCCGCCGACCGCGGCGAGCGCGAGGACGACGACCAAGGCGACGATCCGGCTGCGGGCGCGGCGCCGGGCCTCCTCGCGGCGCTCGGTGCGGTTCTCGGTGAACTTCAGCCAGTCGATGACGTCTTCGGAGTTGTCGTCGGGCTCCTCGACGAAGGCGAACTGCTCGGTGTGGTACTCCCGTTGTTCCCGTTGATGGCCGTCCCGGACTTCCTCGTCGTCGGCCGGGCCCGCCTGCTGCGGGATGTGGGCGGTCTGTTCGGCGACGCGGGGCTGCTGGGCCGTACCGGCGCCGGCCGCGGCCTGGCCGTACGGGTCGTGGGACGCCGTGCCGCCCTGGTGCTGCCCGGAGGCGTAGGGGTCGTAGGAGCCGTAGCCGGACTGCTGCCGGCCCGTGCCGTAGTCGTACGCGGGCGGGGGCTGCTGCCCGGCCGTGGCGTACGGGTCGTAGCCGTAGCCCTGCTGTTGCTGCTGGGCGTACGAGTCGTACGCCTGCTGCTGGGGCTGCTGGGCCTGGACCTGCCGGTAGACAGGTTGGCCGTACTCGTCGTAGCCGACGAGCTCGTACTGGTCGTCCCCGTACCCCGGGTCGTATCGGTCGTTCACCGGTGCCCCTCTCGGCTCACTCGCCGCGGTACAGCTCGCGCTTGTCGATGTAGCGCACGACTCCGTCCGGCACCAGATACCAGATGGGGTCGCCGTTGGCGACTCTCGCACGGCAGTCCGTGGAGGAGATGGCGAGGGCGGGGACCTCGACGAGGGAGACGCCGCCCTCCGGGAGTCCTGGGTCGTTCAGGTGGTGGCCGGGCCGGGTGACCCCGATGAAGTGCGCGAGCGAGATCAGTTCCTCGCTGTCCCGCCAGGTGAGGATCTGGGCGAGCGCGTCGGCGCCGGTGATGAAGAACAGGTCCGTGTCGGGGTTGAGCGCGCGCAGGTCGCGCAGGGTGTCCACGGTGTAGGTGGGGCCGCCGCGGTCGATGTCGATGCGGCTCACGGAGAACTGCGGGTTCTCCGCGGTCGCGATGACCGTCATCAGGTAGCGGTCCTCGGCCGGGGAGACGCTGCGGTGGCTCTTCTGCCAGGGCTGGCCGGTCGGGACGAAGACCACCTCGTCGAGGTGGAACGCCGCGGCGACCTCACTGGCCGCCACCAGGTGCCCGTGGTGGATCGGGTCGAAGGTTCCGCCCATGACGCCGAGGCGGCGCTTGCCCAGCTGGGGCCGGCCGTTTCCGGGGCCGTCGATCTGGCGGTGCGCCGTGGCGGCACGGCGGGGCTCCGAGTGTCGCTCGGTGCCGCTCGCCGTGTCCTGTGCCGGGTCGTGCGGCGTCTCGTTCGCCGGACCGGTAGGCATGTCCTGCTCTCCCATGCGTGCAGACCCTACCGGCCCTTCCTGAGGGGCCCGGCCGCCCCTGTGGTCCCCGGGGCGCCCGGCCGGGCTCAGCGGTCGCGGTTGAAGCGGGTGGTGATCCACAGCAGGAGCAGCAGGGCGAAGAGGGCGCCACCACCGGTGAGGTAGGGGCTGAGGCTCTCGTGGTTACCGCCGTGCTCCTCGCCCTCGGCGGCGAGGGTGACCAACTGGGCAGCGGTGCTGTGGAAGCTCATCTTCGGCAGGACCTATCGCGTGTGGGCGGGTTAAAGACGTCGGCTCATCGTAAGCGGGCGCCCCGGCCGCGATCACCCCGACTCCGCCTCTTCGTGACACGGAGCCGGTGCGCGGTCCCGCCCGGCCCGTTCCCGGGGTCCGGCGGGGAACCTTCCCGGTGCCTCAGTCGTCCTTCCGTCTGTAGCCGCGCAGCAGGAACCACCCGGTCAGCACACAGCCCACGATCATCACGAGCAGTACGTACCGCAGCATCCCCGGCCCTCCTTGCCGCTCGGCGGCGGTCGCGGCCTCGGCGAGCCAGGCGGCTGCGGGGTGGTGCTCCATGGCGGTGGTCTCCTTCGCTGTACTGCCCGACCACCGTAACTCCGCCTAGGCTGGGCTCTGCCTCGGGGAAGCAAAAGGCCGCACAAGGGGCCGCAAAGGTCATACAGACGCACATGGGGGAAGACATGTCCGACGGCCACGAGCACCACGGGCACGAGCACGTGCCGAGCAGGCAGCGCAGGCGCTTCCCCGGAATCTCCTCGCGTACGTACGAGCACCCGGCCGACCGTTCCGCCCTGGTGGCCCTGCGCAAGCTGAGCGGTTTCGACACGGTGTTCAAGGCGCTCAGCGGCCTGCTGCCCGAGCGCAGTCTGAGGCTGCTGTTCCTGTCCGACTCGGTGCGGGTGTCGGACCAGCAGTTCTCCCACCTGAACGTGATGCTGCGGGACGCCTGCTACATCCTGGACCTGGAGAAGGTCCCGCCGATGTACGTGAACCAGGACCCGCAGCCCAACGCGATGTGCATCGGTCTGGACGAGCCGATCATCGTGGTCACGACGGGGCTCGTCGAGCTGCTCGACGAGGAGGAGATGCGGGCGGTCATCGGCCACGAGGTGGGGCACGCGCTGTCCGGGCACTCGGTCTACCGGACCATCCTGCTGTTCCTGACCAGCCTCGCCGTCCGGGTCGCCTGGATCCCGCTGGGCAACCTCGCGATCATGGCGATCGTGACCGGGCTGCGGGAGTGGTTCCGCAAGTCGGAGCTGTCCGCGGACCGGGCGGGGCTGCTCGTCGGGCAGGACCTTCAGGCGTCCATGCGGGGTCTGATGAAGATCGCGGGCGGCAACCACCTGCACGAGATGAACGTGGACGCGTTCCTCGAGCAGGCCGAGGAGTACGAGGCCGGGGGCGACCTGCGCGACTCGGTGCTGAAGATCCTGAACGTGCTGCCGCGCTCCCACCCCTTCACCACCGTGCGGGCGGCCGAGCTGAAGAAGTGGGCCGAGTCCCGGGACCACCAGCGGATCATGGACGGCCACTACCCGCGGCGCGACGAGGACAAGGACACCTCGGTCCGGGACTCCTGGCGGGATTCGGCGAACCACTACACGACACATGTGAAGAGTTCCAAGGACCCGCTGATGAAGCTGGTCACGGACCTCGCCGGTGGCGCCGGCGACCTGGGCGACCGCGTCCGCCGGGGCTTCGGCGGCTTCACGAACTCGGCTCAGAAGCCGCCCCGGGACCCCGAGACGCCGGGCCCGTCGGACTCCCCGGGAGACGAACAGCCGCCGCGCGACGACAGCTGAGGCGCCCTGGAGAGCCCGTCTCACACCCTCGGCTGCGCGCTGGTCGCCAGCGTGCCGCACAGGGCCGTGGCGCTGCCCGTGGCGTAGGGGTCCGTGCCGGCGGGGCCGCCTTCCTTGGCCGTCTGGCCGGCCAGGAGAGGCCGCAGGTGGTTCGTGGAGTCCTCGGCGCAGGAGAGCGGCCCGGCCTGGACGTAGGAGACGACGAGCTGGCCCTGGTGCAGGCGCAGGTCGTCGCGGTCGAAGCGGAAGTGCAGCTCGCGCCGGACGGTGAACAGGGACACCTCGGCCTTGGCACCGGCCCCGGCGGGCTTCAGTGCGTAGACGAGCGTGTGGTCGGCGGTGACCTCAAGCGTGGACGAGTCGACCTCGGCGGCCTGGAGCGTGCCCTGGACCCGCACCTTGCGGTCGGCCAGCTCGGCGCGGGAGGGGTCGAAGCGGACGAGCCAGCCGGTGGGCGCGTGGCGTCCGTCCGCGGTGGGACGGGCGAAGCTCTGGTCGAACTGGTCCAGCTGGTCGGGGTCCAGCAGGAGCCGGACGGCGCGGACCTCACCGCCCATGAGCACGTCCGGGTCGAGGGCGGAGCGGACGATGTAGTCCTTGGCGGTGGTCAGGGCGCTGACGACCTGGCTGTCCGAGAAGTGCGAGGTGCGCCGCGAGGCGGGCAGCGGTACGCCCTCCGCGCCGCTCTTGAACTGCGCGGCGGGGCTGCGCTCGTACAGGTACGCCCGGTCGGCCGTGCCGGGCACCTTGCCCTCGGGGGCGAGCGGGATGACGGTCATCCGCAGGGGCTCGGCGGACTCCCGGGCGGCGGGGGTCTGGTAGGGGTGGCGTACCCCCATGTAGATCGCGGTGCCGAAGGCGAGGGCGATCAGCAGGACCAGGACCAGTGCCTGCCGGGACAGGCCCCGGCGCAGGGGCGGCCGGCGTCGCACGGCGGGCGCGTGGTCGGCGATGCGCTCCTGCGCGGAGAACTCCTGGAGGCGGGCAGCACGGACGAACGACTCGTCGAAGACGACGGATCGATACTCGTCCTCTCCACCTCCGGGAGCGCCCTCTGGTGTCCCCTCAGGTGGGTCTCCAGGCCCGCCCATATCTTCAGGGTAGGTCTCCGGAAGCTCGGGTAAACGCCCGGCCGCACCACAAGTTCTGACAGGTACTCACCAGGACGGGCGGGTTCCGGTCAGGGGGTGCGCGGGATCACCGAGACGGCCGGCTGGGAGTAGTCGGCGGAAGCGGAGGGAGCCGCCCCGCTGCCCTGTTCCAGGCCGGTCGAGGTGGGCGCCGGCACGGGCTCCTCACGGTTGGAGGACGCACCCCGGTAGACCGCCGTGAAGGCCAGCGCGACCATGCCGACGCCCATCACGACGGCGAGCAGCCAGGCGACGGGACGGTGCCAGCGGACCTGTTTGGAGTAGGGCCCCGTGCCGCCGTAGTGGTCCTCGAGGATGTCGGGGTCGTCCAGCTCGTCGAACTCGGGATCATGGCCGAAATCGCCGTGACCGTACCCGTCGTCGTACCGCTCGCCTCTGGAGTGGGCGCGGCGCGCCTCGGCCTCGGAGGCCTCGGCTCTCGCCTTGGCGGCGGCCAGGAGGCGCTCCACGGCGGTCGGCTCGTGCACCACGGCCGCGCGTACGAAGGCCTCGTCGAAGACCACGGAGGCGAACTCTTCGTCCGACACCCCGCGGTCGTGGTCGTCGTCGGGCTCCCGGCCGTCAGGAAACGGCGTGCCCCCCACGTCCTCCGGCACGGTTCCAGAGTAGACCTGGGGGGTCATTTTGGGCAGACGGTATGCAAATTCATCCGCCGGTTGAGACGGCGTTCACGGGGTGCCGCACGGCGCACGCCCGGCCCGTTCACCCCTGCCGCACACGCATGCGCCGCTTCACATACTCCTGGCAGGCGGCTCAGCGCCGCACGTGCCCGTCCCCGGTGACGATGTACTTCGTGCTGGTCAGCTCGGGCAGGCCCATCGGGCCGCGGGCGTGCAGCTTCTGCGTGGAGATGCCGATCTCGGCGCCGAAGCCGAACTGGCCGCCGTCGGTGAAGCGGGTGGAGGCGTTGACCGCGACGGTGGTCGAGTCGACCAGCTGGGTGAAGCGGCGGGCGGCCTGCTGGGAGGTCGTGACGATGGCCTCGGTGTGGCCGGAGGTCCACAGCCGGATGTGCTCGACGGCCTTGTCCAGCGAGTCCACCACCGCCGCGGCGATGTCGTACGACAGGTACTCCGTCTCCCAGTCCTCGGCCGTCGCCTCGACGACGGTGGCCTTGGAGTCCTTGGCGTACGCCATCACGCGCTCGTCGGCGTGCACGGTGACGCCCGTGTCGGCCAGGGCGTCCAGGGCCCGCGGCAGGAACTCGGCGGCGATGTCCTGGTGGACCAGCAGGGTCTCGGCGGCGTTGCAGACGCCGACGCGCTGGGCCTTGGAGTTGATCAGGATCTCGACGGCCATGTCGAGGTCGGCCTGGGCGTCGACGTAGACGTGGCAGTTGCCGGTGCCGGTCTCGATGACCGGGACGACGGACTCCTGGACGACCGTGTTGATCAGCGAGGCGCCGCCGCGCGGGATCAGCACGTCGACCAGGCCGCGGGCGCGCATCAGCTCGCGCACGCTGTCGCGGCTCTCGCCGGGCACGAGCTGGATGGCGTCGGCGGGCAGCCCGGCCCCGCCCACGGCGTCGCGCAGGACGCGCACGAGGGCGGTGTTCGACTGGTACGCCGAGGAGGAGCCGCGCAGCAGGACCGCGTTGCCGGACTTCAGGCAGAGGGCGGCGGCGTCGACGGTGACGTTCGGCCGGCCCTCGTAGATGATCCCGACGACGCCGAGGGGCACGCGGACCTGGCGCAGGTCGATGCCGTTGGGCAGCGTGGAGCCGCGCACGACCTCGCCGACCGGGTCGGGCAGCGCGGCGACGTCGCGCACGTCGGAGGCGATGGCGCGGACCCGCTCCGGGGTGAGCGTGAGCCGGTCGATCATGCCCTCGCTGATGCCGGCCTCGCGGGCCTTGGCGACGTCCTTGGCGTTGGCCTCGACGATCTCGCTCGTACGGACCTCCAGCGCGTCGGCGATGGCGAGCAGCGCGTCGTCCTTGTCGGCCCGCGGCAGCGGCGCGAGGCTCGCGGCGGCGGCCTTGGCGCGGTAGGCGGCCTCGGTGACCGGGGACATGGAGTCGTACGGCGAAAGCGTGGTCATGAGGGAAGCGTAGTGTGCCGGGCGGGACCCTACACCGCTCGTTCCACACCCCGAGACGCTTCCCGAGACACTTCCCGCGGAGGTCAGAACGGATGAACTCCGACCGGTGACGCCGGCGGCGGCCCGTAGCCCTCGGCGATGCGCTGGTGGTAGGTCACGCGGTCGATGACCTCCAGGCCGACGATCTCCCAGGGCGGCAGTCCGGCGGTCTGCCGGTGCTCGCCCCACAGGCGCAGGGCGACGGCGGCCGCGTCGTGCAGGTCGCGGGCCTCCTCCCAGTAGCGGATCTCCGCGTGGTCGACCGCGTATCGGCTGGTCAGGAGGAAGGGGTGGTCGTGGGCGAGCTGTTCGAGGGCGCGCCGGACCTCCGTGATCGGGGCCTCCCTGCCGGAGACGCTGAGGGTGACGTGCCACAGGCGCGGGGTGTCACCGGGCTCCTCGCCCTCGAAGCGGTCCCCCGCTGCCACGCTCGTCAGGGCCCGCTCCTCACCGGCCGCGCGGGAGCCGGCACCACCACGGGACGCCGCGGCCCCAGGGCGCACTCGTCTCACGACGGCCTCCTTTGCACAGTGGCGCTGCTGCGGAACATGTCCCCGGGACAAAGTTGAGCAGGCCGCAAGGGTTCGCGTGGCGGTTTTGCGGAACGTCCACCACCGGGGGCGGATGTTTCGACACATTACGGGTGCAGGAGCACCAGGTCGTCCCTGTGTACGACCTCGCGTTCGTACGCGGGTCCGAGTTCACGGGCCAGTTCGCGGGTGGAGCGGCCGATCAGCCTCGGGATCTCCTTGGCGTCGAAGTTGACCAGCCCACGGGCCACGGCGTGCCCCGTGCGGTCCCGCAGCTCGACCGGGTCACCGGCGCTGAACTCGCCCTCGACGGCGGCGATGCCGGCCGGCAGCAGCGACTTGCGGCGCTCCACGACGGCCTGGACGGCGCCGTCGTCCAGGGTGAGGGCGCCCTGCGGGGTGGAGGCGTGCTGGAGCCACAGCAGCCGGTCCGCGGAGCGCTTGCCGGTGGGGTGGAAGTAGGTGCCGGTGTCCCGGCCGGTCAGGGCGTCGGCCGCGTGGACGGCGCTGGTGAGCACGACGGGGATGCCGGCGGCGGCCGCGATCCGGGCGGCCTCGACCTTGGTGACCATGCCGCCGGTGCCGACGCCGGCCTTGCCCGCGCTGCCGATCTCGACGTCCGCGAGATCGGACGGCTCGCGCACCTCGGCGATGCGGGAGGTGCCGGGCCTGCCGGGGTCGCCGTCGTAGACGCCGTCCACGTCGGACAGCAGGACCAGCAGGTCGGCGTGGACGAGGTGGGCGACGAGGGCGGCGAGGCGGTCGTTGTCGCCGAAGCGGATCTCGTCCGTGGCGACGGTGTCGTTCTCGTTGACGATCGGGAACGCGCCCATCGCGAGGAGCTTGTCCAGGGTGCGGGAGGCGTTGCGGTGGTGGGCCCGGCGGCTCATGTCGTCGGAGGTCAGGAGCACCTGGCCGACGCCGACGCCGTAGCGGGCGAAGGAGGCGGTGTAGCGGGCGACCAGCAGGCCCTGGCCGACGCTGGCGGCGGCCTGCTGCCGGGCGAGGTCCCTCGGGCGGCGGCGCAGGCCCAGGGGGGCGAGGCCGGCCGCGATGGCGCCGGAGGAGACCAGGACGATCTCGCGCTCGCCGCCGCTGCGGACCTTGGCGAGCACGTCGACCAGCGCGTCCACGCGGTCCGCGTCCAGGCCGCCCGAGGCGGTGGTCAGCGAGGAGGACCCGACCTTGACGACGATCCTGCGGGCCTCGCCCACGGCCTGCCTTGCCCCTGCCACGTCGCCGTCCGTCCCCTCGCGTCGATTCGGTCGCTCACCAGGAAATCTACGGGACGGCCGGACGGGGCGCGGCGCCGGTCCACGCTACGGACGGTACGGCGGGCGTCACCGCCCGGCGGTGCTCCCACTGTCCGCGGGCACGGGCGGTGGAGACGCCCCCTAGACGCGCCGTGAAGGGGCCTCTCCCGGAGGGGCCCTGTACCGCCCACCCTGCAGGCCGCACCGCACGGACGGGGCAGGCCGCCATCAGGCACGCGCGTGGCACCCCCGAACGCGCCCCTGGCACACCGGCACGCCGTCCCGGCCACGCTGCTGTGCAGCCGACCGCACAGGCCACCGCCCGGCAGACCACGCAGGCCGCGACCGAACATACCCCCGGCGTCCACCGCACACGCCACCCGAAACACACCCTCGGCACACCGCCCGCCACCACCGCCGCACCGCACAGGCCGCCACCAGACACGCCCGAGGCACGCCGACCCCGGACACGCTGTGCAGCCGACCGCACAGGCCACCGCCCGGCAGACCACGCAGGCCGCCACCCAACTCACCACCGGCATGCACCGCACACGCCACCCGAAACACACCCTCGGGCACACCGCCCGCCACCACCGCCGCACCGCACAGGCCGCCACCAGACACGCCCGTGGCACGCCGACCCCGGACACGCTGTGCAGCCGACCGCACAGGCCACCGCCCGGCAGACCACGCAGGCCGCGACCGAACACCCCCCCCCCGGCGTCCACCGCACACGCCCCCGGAACACACCCGCGGCACACCGCGCACGCCCCCGGAGTCCGCCTGCGGCACACGCGCACGCCACCCCCGAACACATGCACCGCGCACCCCGCACGCCACCCCGGGACACGCGCGTGTCGTCGGGAGGTCGCCGCGCGTTAACCCGGACGGCCGACCTGCGCCGACCCGACGCTCCTGGAGTGACCGCAGTGCCCCTACCTCTCCCCCGCCCACCGGCCCTGCTGAAGGGGCTGGTCACCATCGTCCTGGCCGCCGCGTTCGCCGCTCAGGCGGTCGCGGCGCTGCTGCCCCACGTACCCCTGCTGCTCGCCGCGACCACCGTCTCCCTGGCCACCGAGGGCGCCTTGTACCGGTGGCAGCGCGGGGTGCTGTCGCTGTTCGCCAAGTCGCACGCGGACATCACCGTGCGGCACGTCCTGCGGGACCTGCTGCTGGTCGTCGGCCTGCTGCGGCTCGGCGAGCAGGACCGGGAGACGGTGTACGCCCCGCTGGTGGCCGGACTGCTCGCCTTCTACGTGCTGCACTGCGCGATCCAGGCGCTCTCCGTGCTGGTGCGCCGCACCCGCACGCTGCCGGTGGTGACCCGCAACATCGACGCCTCGGCCCTGCGGCTGTCCCCGGCCCCGTCCGGGCTGCTGCGCCGCCCCGGCCACCGGCTGCTGGTGTTCGGCCTGCCGGCGACGGCCGGACTGCTGGCCGCCGCGCCGCGCGACGAGCCGGTGTTCGCCGCCGCGGGCATCGCGCTGTCCCTGCTGCTCGCGCTGACCGGCCTCGGCGCACTGCTCCTCCGGCTGCTGCCGGGACGCCGCCCGGCCGGCGAGCAGGAGGTGCTCGCCTGGTTCGACGCGTGGCTGGCCGAGTACCGGCCGACCGTGGGCCTGTACTTCTCCGGCGGTGCCTCCTCGGCCTACCAGGCGAACATGTGGCTGGAGCCGCTCGCCAAGCTCGACGGGAAGCCGGTCATCGTGCTGCGCGAGCGGTTCATGGTGCAGAAGATCGCGGCGACGGACATCCCGATCGTCTGCCTGCCGAAGGTGTCCACGCTGATGCGGCTGGAGCACTCCACGCTCCAGGTCCTCATCCACCCGTCGAACTCCGGCAAGACCTCCCAGGTACTGCGCATCCCCACGATCAGGCACACCTTCGTCAACCACGGCGAGAGCGACAAGCTGTCCTCCTGCAACCCGTACGCGAAGGCGTACGACGAGGTCTGGGTGGCCGGGCCCGCCGCGCGCGAACGGTACGCGCTGGCCGAGGTCGGCGTCGAGGACAAGGACGTGGTGGAGACGGGCCGTCCGCAACTGGACGCCGTACGGCCGTACGCCGGACCGCCGCGGAGGACGAACACGACCGTGCTGTACGCGCCGACCTGGGAGGGCTGGGACGGCAACCCCGGCAACACGTCGGTGATCGCGGCCGGTGAGAACCTGGTGCGGGCGCTGCTCGCGGATCCAGGTGTGCGGCTGCTGTACAAGCCGCATCCGCTGACGGGGTCGGTGGACCCGCGCGCGGGCGCGGCCGATCTGCGCATCCGGGAGCTGATCCGGGCGGCCAACCGGGAGCGCACGGGGGCCCGTCGCCCCACGGCCGGTGCCGAGCTGACCCGTCTCACCGAGGAGCTGGACCGCCTCACCACGGCCGACTTCCGGGCCGGGGCCGACACGCTGGAGCGGATGCTCGTGCAGTCGGCGCCGGAGCCGGGCCGGGCGGAGGCGGTGGCACGGGCGACGGCGGCCTGGGAGGAGGCCTACTGGGCTTCGCTGCCGGAGGGCGAGCACCAGATCATCACGGACGCCCGGCCCGCGCTGTACTCCTGCTTCAACGTGGCCGACCTGCTGATCAGTGACGTGTCGAGCGTGATCAGCGACTTCCTGGCGAGCGAGAAGCCGTACGCGGTGGCGAACACCAGTGGGCTGCCCGAGGAGGCCTTCCGTACGGCGTTCCCGACGGTGGCGGCGGCGACCGTGCTGACGCCGGACGCGGCCGGGGTGCCGGGCCTGCTGGAGACGGTCCGGTGCCCGGAGAAGGACGTGCTGGCCGAGGCCCGCGCCGAGTTGAAGCTGCGCCTGCTGGGCCCGGCCGATCCGCCGTCGCAGGAGCGCTTCAACGCGGCCGTGCAGGCCCTGTGCGCTCAGGCCCGGGACCACCGGGCACGGGTGGCGGAGCGCCTGGCGGCGGAGCGGCCGACCGCGGAACTGCCCGGCCAGCGCACGGAGCCGGCGAGCGACGGAGCCGGCCTGCCGACGACCGCACAGCACTAGGGACTTCGCGGACACCCCCCAGCACCGCGGGGCCGTGGGCGATCAGCCCACGGCCCCGCGTTCGCGTTCACGCCGCCGGACGCACCTCACGCGACGTCAGCACCCGCCGCGCCTTGCGCACCGCCCGGCGTACGAACGTGTCGACGCCGCCCTCACGGTAGCCCGGGAAGACGCGGGCCTCGCGCGGCTCGGCGAGGTACACCGAGTCGGGGATGCCCGCGGCGCGGTCGCGGAAGTGCGGATAGGCCAGGTAGACGCGGCGGCCCTTCCGCTCCAGCAGGGCCGCCGCCTGCTTCTTGGCCTTGACGAACTTCACGACGTCCAGCAGCAGGTCGGGACGCTGCTCGGCGACCAGGTGCAGCCGCAGCCGCTCGTGGACCTTGAGGCGCTGGGCGACGCCCTCGGTCCAGTACGCGTCCATCAGAGGCTTGGCCAGCTCGAACTTGTGCCGGCGTATCTCCTCGCTGTCCGTCAGGTACTTGGGCCCGAACTGCGGCAGCAGCGTGACGAGGAAGGGCCGGACCATCAGCTGGTCGCGCCGGCCACCCGCGGGGACGAGCTCGGCGATGAGGTTCATCAGGGCCCGCGCGGAGTCGAAGCGCAGCGTGTAGCTGCCGCTCTTGGTCACGTGCTTGCCGTCGTCACGGCCCACCAGGTAGTAGCAGGTGTGGTCGGCGACCACGGAGACGCCGTCCGCCCGCAGGTACGCCTCCATCGTGAACAGGGCGTCCTCACCGGTGAACAGCGACTCGTCGAACCGCATGCCGTGCCGCTCGAGCAGGGCGCGGCGGAACAGCTTCTGCGCGCTGAGGGTGAACTTGATGTTGGACGAGTACACGTCCGCGCGCTCCACCGTCTTGCCCCACATGGACTTCGGTGCCGAGCGGTTGACGCCCTCGACCTTGCCCAGGACTACGTCCGTCCCGGCGCGGTCGGCCATGTCGACCATCCGCTCCAGGGCCTCGGGGCCCAGCCGGTCGTCGGCGTCGAGGAAGAAGACGTAACGCCCGGTCGCCTTGCCCAGACCGACGTTGCGCGGGCCGCTGGGTCCGCCGGAGTTCTCCTGCCGGATCACCAGGACGTGCATGGGAGCGCGCTCGGCGAACTCCTCCAGGTACTCCCCTGTGCCGTCCGTCGATCCGTCATCCACCGCGATGACCTCGATGCGCTCCGGATCGAGTGTCTGCGCCTCGACGGAGGCGAGGCACTCGATCAGATACGGCATCGCTTCGTACGCCCCGATGATCACGCTCACATCAGGCTGCGCAACGGTCACGTTTCCCCCTAGTCAATGGGATATTCCCCCCGTATCGCCTCATTCGCTACTTGGTAGACGAGTGATCGGGGCAAGCGGTTGCCCCAAACACACGTATTAGTGAGTCACATCACATGCTGAACCGACAGGAAGCGGGAACGAGAAAGAGTTCGGCCCCCGAGGAGCGCTCCTCGGGGGCCGAACTCTGAAGCGGCCGGCGGCTCAGCCCGTGCCGACGCCGTCCGTGTCACCGGCGGAGGACACCCGCTGCCCGGGCACGGCGTTCGCCAGTTCTCCCTCGGCGGTGGCGGCCGCGATCCGTGACTCCTGGCCGACATTGCGCGTCTCGGCCTTGAGCGCGAGGTTCGCGACGGCGGTGTTGAACTGGTCGATGGAGGCCGGCTCGTCCGGGCCCAGCAGGTACTGCTTGAGCTCCTTGCGGTCCTCGGCCAGCGGGTCGGCGGCCGGGTCGCGGACGGCGCTCAGCAGCTCGCCCAGCTCGTCCGCGCTGTTGGACAGGATCACCGCGGCACGCACGGCCGTGTTGTTCCGCTTGAACTCCTCGACGCCCACCTCCGCGGAGTCGGTGACCGCGTACGGCTTGCCGCTCGCGATGAAGTCGGAGACCACGCTGGAGATGTCGGAGACCATCGCGTCGGAGACGTTGAAGCAGTCGTACAACCGCGGCTCGGCGCCGGTGATGACGCGGTGCTCCCAGGTGGGGAAGGAACGCCAGTAGGCGGCGTTCCACTCGGCGCGCAGCCGGGCGACCTCCTCGTGCCGGGCGACGTCGACCTGCCCGTCACGGGTGGCCTCGGCCTCGTCGCGGCCCTTGTCGCCGCCGGTGCCGGCCAGCTGGGCGATCCGGGCCTCGATCCGGGCCAGCTCGGTCCTGGCCTGCGCCTGGGCGGCGCTGTCGGTGACGAAGCGCGAGTCGGTTGCGCGCTCGGCGGCGGCCTTCCGGACCAGGGCGGTGATGCGCTCGTGGGCGGCCTTGGCCTCCTTGCTGCGCGTGCCGGTGAAGGGGTGCGGCTTGTACAGGACGCGCACCGGCGGGTCGGCCGCGACCAGCTTCTTCACGATGTTCTCGCCGGCCAGCAGGATCGAGGTGTTGCCGGGGTTGTCGTCCCAGCCCTCCCAGGTGGGGGCGTACAGCACGGTCGGGATCCGGCCCTCGGGCACGCCCTGCCAGGTCTGGATCGGGGCGAGCTGCGGGCGGCCGACCTCGACGATGTCGTCGTCGCGGACACCGACGTCGGCGATGGCGTAGCGGTCGCGGCCCGCGCGGCCGGCCGTCCACACCTCGTCGTAGACCTTGCTGAACGGGTTGACGCTGGCGAGCTTGTCGCTGTCGCCGTGGCCGATGAAGACGTGCTTCATGGTGGGCACGCGCAGCATGTGGATGTTCTTGCCGACGTTCGCCGCGTAGAGCGCGACCCGCACCGTGGACAGGTCCATGTTCATCAGGTGCACCCCTCCGGGCACGCAGATGACGGGGACCGTGGTCGGCGCGAGGTTGTTCAGGATGGCCCGCTCACGCAGGATGATCAGCGGCTTGGAGTCCAGGTTCTCCATGGTGTCCAGCCACATGTTCACCTGGTACGCGGAGTCCTTGGAACCGGAGAAGTACAGGACCGTCTCCGGCTTGTACTCGCCCAGCCAGTTGTCGACGGCGGCCAGCACCTTCTCGGCGTTCGGCGGGATCTTCCGGCCCCGCACGTACGGCATGAGCGCCAGCACGTACAGGGAGGCGACGGCCACCGTGATGCCGATGCCGACGAAGCCGACGAGGGCGGACTTCACCTGCGCGGCGAGCAGGATGCCGGCGACCGCGAAGAGGTCGAGGTGCAGCATCTTCTCGGCGGAGCGGTGCAGCAGCCGGCGCGGCGGGGCGTCCGGGATGCGGATGCGCGACTTCAGGTCGATGTTGCGCGTGGCGACCGGCATGCGGCGGCGGTTGCGGATCAGCTGGACCAGCGCGCCGTGCGGGGCCTGGAGACCGTAGAAGGCGATGAAGCAGGCGATCGCCCCGTAGTAGATCAGGTTGTCCGCGAGGGACAGCCGGGCCAGCAGCAGGACGAGGAGCAGCTGCCGGATCAGGAAGCGGATCGACAGGCCCGCCCGCACCTTGCTGAGGCGGTTGATCAGATAGCTGCCCTTGCGGTGCAGATAGTGGTCCGCCAGGTACGTCACGGCGGCCGCTGCCGCGAAGGCGGGGACGCTCGGGACGAGCGCGGCCAGCATGAGGCAGGGGAAGCCCAGCATCATGAGGACCGCCGCGGCCAGCTCGGCCGCGCTGCCCACCCGGGCGACGCGAATAGCGGTGGATATCACGGAGAAACCTGCTCTTGGGAGGGGTGTGCCGGTCTTGGTTCTAGAATGCGGCTGGTCTGTGAATATTCGCGAGACTGTATGGATTCAGGCCCCTGCGAACACTCCTGTTGACGAAGCCGTTAACAGGAGGGCGCAGAGGCCTGAATTACCGAAGTCTATTTGGCGCCAATTATTACACGCCGTCCTGCCGGTCCAGCACGGAGGCCAGTGCCTGCTCGAAGCCGGAGGCGCGGGCCGCACCGGCGGTCGGGTCCTGCTGGCGGACGTCGATGACGTGTCCGGTCAGCTCGGACAGCAGCACGTCGAGCGAGGTGCGGGCCACGGCTTCGGAGGACAGCAGCGAGCCGGCCGGCTCCTGGCCGAAAGCCTTGGTGCGCATCGGGGTGGCCGTGCGCTCCGGGTTGATGCAGTTGACGCGGACGCCGTCACCGGCCCACTCGTCGGACAGGGCCTGGGTGAGGTTCACCATGGCGGCCTTGGTGGAGGAGTACAGGCTGTACTCGGCGCGGCCGCGGGTGTAGCTGCTGGAGGTGTAGAGGAGCAGCTGGCCCTTGGTCTCGGACAGGTACTTGTACGACGAACGGGCGATCTGCACCGGGGCCAGGTAGTTGACCTTCAGCGCCTCTTCGATGGTGGCGTTGTCGGTCTCGGCGAGCTTGCCGATGCGCAGCACGCCGGCGGTGTTGACCACGTAGTCGATGCGGCCGGTCTCGGCGTAGGCCTTGGACAGGGCGTCGTCGACCTCCTCCGGGTTCTCCACGTGGGTGCCGGTGGTGGAGCGGCCCAGCGCGTAGACCTTGGCGCCGTAGGACTCGGCGAGTTCGGCGATGTCCTTGCCGATGCCGTAGGAGCCGCCGAAGACGACGACCGTCTTGCCGGTCAGCAGCTCGCGGTAGGCGTCCTCGGAGACCTGCTCGGGCGCGGCGGTGGAGGCCAGCTGGAAGAGCTTGTCGGCGATGAAGACGTCGACGGGCTGGGTGACCTTCATGTTGTACTCGTCACCCGCGACGACGTGGATCGGCACGTCCGGCAGGTACTTGAGCACGACGGAGCAGTCGTCGGTGGCCTGGAAGTTGGGGTCGCCGGCGGCGACCTCGTAGGCCCGCCTGATCGTGGACAGCTTGAAGGCCTGCGGGGTCTGGCCGCGGCGCAGCCGGGAGCGGTCCGGGATCTCGGTGATGAACTCGCCGTCCTCGCCGTGCGTGCGCGTGACGATGATGGTGTCGGCGGAGGGGATGGCCACGTCGACGGCCTGGTAGCGCTCCAGCGCGGCGACGCAGTCGTCGATGACGCGCTGCGACAGCAGGGGGCGCACGGCGTCGTGGAAGAGGACGTTGGCGTCCTCGCCCTCGGCCAGGCCCTCGCCCAGGGCCGAGATGGCGCGCTCCGTGGTCTCGTTCCGCGTGGCGCCGCCCTCGATGATCTTCGAGACCTTCTTGAATCCGGCCTTCGCGACGATCTTCTCGACGTCGGGCACGTAGCCGGGTGCCATCAGCACGATGATGTCGTCGATCGAGTCCGCGTTCTCGAAGGTGGTCAGCGTGTGCTCGATGACTGCCTTGCCGGCGATCTTCAGCAGCTGCTTGGGGATCGACAGACCCACCCGCTGACCGGTGCCACCGGCCAGGATCACTGCGGTGGTACGGGGCTTGGCTATGTGCTGGGACACAGGTGACCTACCTTGGGGCGACAGGGAACTTGGAAATGGTCCCACTTGTGGTTACCGCAGTGCAAGGTGAGCGACCTCTGCCGCATATGTGCGCGCAACCTGTCATTCACCTCCCACTCCTGGTGATTGGTGAGACGGTTCCGCGCCCCTCGGGGAAATGCGCTGTGAGTAACTCCACAGATGCTCAGCGACGTCGGAGCCGCTTGAGACGGCGGTGACCGAGGACCTTCACGAGTTCCTTGGACGATGTCTGGTGCACGGTACGCGCTTTGACGGTGCCGCCCGCACCGTCGCCCCGTCGCCGGTCGCGGCGGCTGTCGAGCGGCCCACCGCCGTCCGCGGATCTTCACGCCCCCGGGCGTGGGGCTGCACGCGTTCTTCATATGCGTGGGCGCGCCGTCCCGGGCAAGCCGCGAATGCGACTCGTCCGTCAGCTCATTGCCGCGCGGAATTCCTGGTTAAGATTCCGCAGCATTTCGATCTCGGCGAGAACAATACGCCGACAGCCCGGGTCGGACTTCTCACAAGGATCACACGTCTCGTACGGCGAGGAGCCCGGCGCTCCGAGGAGTGCCGGGCTCACGTGTGTGTCAGGGGCCGGGTCAGACCACCTCGACGCCCGGCCGGCCCGCCTCGACCCGCAGCCTGGCCAGCGTGCTCGGCGTCGCCGACGGCTGCCGAACGGTGTCGACCACCCTCACCTGCGCGTCGATGCCGCCGCGGCCGATGTCGAAGAGGTGGTAGCCGCGGTGTGCGTCGAGCAGCTTCCAGTGCGGGTTGTCCGGGCGCCGCGGGTCCCACTCCTTGCGGAAGGCCGCCTGGTCCTGGTCGCCGTTGCTGGAGATGGAGGTGCCGACGAACTCGGCGCCGACGACCGCGGAGTCCGGGTCGGCGTAGTCCTCCTTGAGGTCGCTGATCATCGTCAGGTGCCGGTCGCCGGACAGCACGACGGGGTTGCGGACCTGCTTGAACTCCTGGAGGAAGCGGTTGCGTTCGGCCTGGTAGCCGTCCCAGGCGTCGTAGAACCAGAGCTTGCCCTCGCCGACCTTGAGGTCCGTCTCGGCCATCATGATCTGCGAGGCGATCAGGTTCCAGCGGGCCGGGGAGTCCTGGAGCCCGTTCAGCAGCCACTGCTTCTGCCGGGCGCCCAGCATGGTCAGCGACGGGTCCTGGGCACCGGCCTGACTGGTGGCCTGGTCGCTGCGGTACTGCCGGGTGTCCAGGACGTTGAGGCGGGCCAGCCGGCCGAACTCCAGGCGGCGGTACATCCGGATGTGCGGACCCGAAGGGACGGCGGTGGCGCGGACCGGCATGTGCTCGTAGAACGCCTGGTAGGCCGCGGTCAGCCGGGCCACGAACGCGTCGTGCGGCTGCTTGTCCGGGTCCTGCGGGATCTCGCCGGCGAAGTCGTTGTCCACCTCGTGGTCGTCGAAGGTCACCACGAAGGGCGCGTTCGCGTGCATCGCCGCGAGGTCCGCGTCGGTGCGGTACTGGGCGTACCGGTTGCGGTACTGGGCGAGGCTGAACGGCTCACCGGTCCCCTCGTGGCGTCGTACGCCCGTCGCCGACGGCGTGGACTCGTAGATGTAGTCGCCGACGAACACCACGACGTCCGGGTCCTGGTCGAGCATGTCGGCGTACGGCGTGAAATAGCCGTGCTGCCAGTTCTGGCAGGAGGCCAGCGCCATGCGCAGGGAGCCACCGGAGCTGTAGGGGTGGGGCGCGGTACGGGTGCGGCCGGTGGGCGAGAGCTGCCCGCTGGTGCGGAAGCGGTACCAGTACGTACGGTCCGGGCGCAGCCCGCGTACGTCCACGTGAACGCTGTGCCCGTACTCGGGCCGGGCCTGGGCGGTGCCCTGGCGGACGAGCTTTCTGAACCGGTGGTCCTCCGCGAGCTGCCACTCCACGGGCACCACCCGGTCGGGCATGCCTCCGCCGTTCAGCGGGTCCGGGGCGAGCCGGGTCCACAGCACGATGCCGTCCGGCAGCGGGTCCCCGGAGGCGACGCCGAGGCTGAACACGCCGTCGGGCAGCGGCGTCTCGGCCCCGCGGGCGGTGGCCGGAAGCCACAGCTGGGCGGAGGCCGCGGCACCGAGGACCGCGGCACCGGCGGTCAGAAAGCGGCGTCGGTCGGGGGATACTGCTCCGGTCATCGGCTGACTCCCTTACCTCGCTGGCCACTTGGACACTGGGAAGCTTCACGCTCGCGGGCGGTCCGCCCGCTGAACGCCGGGGTTCACGTACATGACAACTAAGCAGACAAAAGGAGACCCACCGCCAGCATCGGAACAAGCCGTTGCCGGGGCGGGTCTGACAGATGATCAGTCAGGGATCACCGGGCGAAGCCCGCGCCGAGGGCGGAGCCGTCCGCGACGGTGCCGAGGGTGCCCGCGCCGAAGCTGACCGAGCCGGTGGCGGCGGGAGCGTCGACCGGGTTGGGGAACGCCCAGACTCCCCCGTCCCGGTTCTCGCCGGTGGCGCCGGCGAACAGCTCGGGCCGGCCGTCGCCGTTGACGTCGAGCAGCTCGGTCTCGGCGCCGAAGAAGTCGTTCTGCTCCGCCGTCCCCGGGACGTTCGCGGTGTTCTGGTTCATGGCCAGGGCGCCGTCGCCGGTCAGCCCGGACTTCCCGCCGCGCAGGACGGTGATCTGCCCAGCCGCGTACACGTCCCTGATGCTCTCGGTCCCGCTTCCGGTGGAGACGTCGGCGTAGCCGTCGCCGTCGACGTCCCCGACGGAGATGCCCCCGCCGAAGCCGTCGCCCCACTCCGGGCTGCCGGGCACACCGGGCGTGCCCTGCGTGATGATCGTCGTACGGGAGGTGTCGGGGCCGTCGGCCGAGCCGTACACGACACCGATCTGGCCGCCCTTCAGCAACGGGTCGTCGAGCGGGACTTCACCCGAGCCGTCGAGCGGACGGCCGATGACGAGGTCGCCGTACCCGTCCTTGTCCACGTCGCCGATGCCGAGGCTCTCGCCACCGCGCATCCGCGTGCCGTCGGGGTTCTCCAGCGGGGCGGGGGCGCTCAGCCCGTCCGGGGTGCCGCGCAGATGGACCGCGCGGCGGTGCTTGGCGTCCGGGTCGTGCAGGTCGTCGTCGCTGTGGTCGTGGATGAGCGCGACCAGGTCCGTGATGCCGTCGTGGTCGACGTCACCGGCACTCACGTCGTCCGTGACGTACTCGGCCTCCAGGGCGAGGCGGTGGCTGCTCGCGGCGCCGGCGGTACGGTCGAACGGCCCGTACAGCAGGCGGTTGCCGGTGGCGAGGTCCAGGTGACCGTCACCGTTGAAGTCGCCGAGCACCGGGTGGAGCGGGTCGACGCGGTCCTCCTCCGTGCCGGTGGCCACGGCGGTACCGCCGGACAGGCCCTGCGGCCCGCCCCACAGCACGGCGAGGGTTCCGGCGCTGATGACGTCCCCGACGTCCTCGCCCTGCGCGCCCACGACCAGGTCGGCGTAGCCGTCGCCGTCCAGGTCACCGGCGGCCAGCCCGTCGCCGTAGTGGTCCTCGGCCTCGGCGGCACCGGGTATGCCCGGGGTGTCCTGGCTGATGACCTGCTTGTGGGCGAGGTCGATGCCCTTCGCCGAGCCGTACACGACGGCCACGTATCCGGCGCGCGCCTTGCCGCTCACCTTGCCGCGCGGGGCGGCGACGGCCAGGTCCTGGTAGCCGTCGCCGTTGAAGTCGTCGCGGAGCTTCGCCGTGGCGGCCGGGCCCTCGGAGGCGGCGTCGGCGGCGTGCGCGACCGCCGGGGCGGTGACGGCCGCGACGACCGCGATGGCCGCCGCGACTCCTCGGCTGATCCTGCGCTTGCTCATGGGACGGGGCACGTGAACTCCGGTGATCCGCTGGGCAGTTGGAGCACGGAGAGGAACAAGATCCTCATCCGGACTGCCCAGTACGACTCACCGGTGTACGACTAGGTTGCCTCGGGATCCGCCCAGAGTCTGCTCTTGGTCAGCCCGGATCGGACTCAGAACGGCTCGAAGTCGTCGAACTCCCGCTGCGCGTCGTCCCGCTCGGCCTGCCGGTCCCTGCGGCGCTGCGCGGCCGGCCGCGCCTCTTCCAACCGGTGGTCCTCACCGCGCCGGCCGAGCATCTCCGCCCCGGCCATCACGGACGGCTCCCAGTCGAAGACCACGGCGTTCTCCTCGGGACCGATGGCGACACCGTCGCCGCTCCGGGCCCCCGCCTTCATCAGTTCCTCTTCGACCCCGAGCCGGTTGAGCCGGTCCGCCAGGTAGCCGACCGCCTCGTCGTTGTTGAAGTCGGTCTGCCGCACCCAGCGCTCGGGCTTCTCGCCCCGTACCCGGAACAGGCCGTCGGCCTCGCGCGTCACCGTGAAGCCGGTGTCGTCCACGGCCTTGGGCCGGATCACGATCCGCGTGGCCTCTTCCTTCGGCTTCGCGGCCCGCGCCTTCGCCACGAGCTCGCCGAGCGCGTACGACAGCTCCTTCAGCCCCATGTGCGCCACGGCCGACACCTCGAACACGCGGTACCCGCGCTCCTCCAGGTCGGGCCGCACCATCTCGGCCAGGCCCTTGCCGTCCGGTACGTCGATCTTGTTCAGCACGACGATCCGCGGACGGTTGTCCAGCCCGCCGTACTGCCGCAGCTCCTCCTCGATGGCGTCGAGGTCGGAGGCCGGGTCGCGGTCCGACTCCAGCGTGGCGGTGTCCAGGACGTGCACGAGCACACTGCACCGCTCCACGTGCCGCAGGAACTCCAGGCCCAGGCCCTTGCCCTGGCTGGCTCCCGGGATCAGCCCGGGCACGTCGGCGACCGTGTACACCGTCGAGCCGGCCGTGACGACACCGAGGTTCGGCACGAGCGTGGTGAACGGGTAGTCGGCGATCTTCGGCTTGGCGGCGCTCAGTACCGAGATCAGGGACGACTTGCCGGCGCTCGGGTATCCGACGAGCGCCACGTCGGCGACCGTCTTCAGCTCCAGGACGACTTCCCGCACGTCTCCCGGCTCGCCGAGCAGCGCGAACCCGGGCGCCTTGCGCCGCGCGGACGCCAGCGCCGCGTTGCCGAGCCCGCCCCGGCCGCCCTGCGCGGCGATGTACGACGTGCCGTGGCCGACCAGGTCGGCGAGGACGTTGCCCGCCTTGTCGAGCACCACCGTGCCGTCCGGCACCGGCAGGACGAGGTCCTGTCCGTCCTTGCCGAAGCGGTTGCCGCCCTCGCCGGGCTTGCCGTTCGTGGCCTTGCGGTGCGGGGAGTGGTGGTAGTCGAGGAGCGTGGTGACGGACTGGTCGACGGTGAGGATCACGTCCCCGCCGCGACCGCCGTTGCCGCCGTCGGGCCCGCCCAGCGGCTTGAACTTCTCACGGTGGACGGAGGCACAGCCGTGACCTCCGTTACCCGCGGCGACATGCAGTTCGACGCGGTCCACGAAGGTGGTCATTGTGTGTGCCTCCAGTGATGTACGGCCGTTGTGTACGGGTTGTACGGGGTTGTTCTCTGCGTAACACGCGAAAGGCGGACCCGCTTCCCGTGAGGGAAGTGAGGTCCGCCTCGCGAAAGCTTCCGGTCAGGCGACCGGAACGATGTTCACGACCTTGCGGCCACGGTGGGTGCCGAACTGCACCGAACCGGCCTGGAGCGCGAACAGCGTGTCGTCGCCGCCACGGCCGACACCGGCGCCCGGGTGGAAGTGGGTGCCGCGCTGACGGACCAGGATCTCACCCGCGTTGACGACCTGACCGCCGAAGCGCTTCACGCCGAGCCGCTGGGCGTTGGAGTCGCGACCGTTCCGGGTGGACGATGCGCCCTTCTTGTGTGCCATTTCTCCTCAGTCCCTTACTTCGCAGCCGCGGGGATCTCAGTGACCTTGATCGCCGTGTACTGCTGGCGGTGGCCCTGGCGACGGCGGTAACCGGTCTTGTTCTTGTAGCGCAGAATGTCGATCTTCTGGCCCTTGTGGTGGTCCACGACCTCGGCCTGGACCTTGATGCCGGCCAGCACCCACGGGTCGCTGGTCACGGAGTCGCCGTCGACAACGAGCAGGGTCGAGAGCTCGACCGTGTCGCCAACCTGGGCAGTGGAAATCTTGTCAACCTCAACGATGTCGCCGACAGCAACCTTGTGCTGGCGACCACCGCTGCGCACGATGGCGTACACGCGGACTCACTCTCTCGCTCGGGAAACGGCACCCCCGCAGGCCAGCCGTCCGACACAGCGAGCGGCCTCTCCTGGGCGCCCGGCGCCCGGAGGATGAGGTTTACGGGGATGTGACGCGTCATTCGACACGCCGACGGTCAAGGTTACGGGGCCGCGGCCAAGAGGGTCAAACCGAGCCGGGCCCGCCGCCTGTGCGACCGGTCACGCCGGTCGCGTCCGCCGGGGCGTACGCGGGTTCGCGCACGCCCCGGCGGACGTCGAGGCGGGTCAGTCCTCGTCGGTGGAGGCCGAGACGGAGGAGCGGGACTGCTCCGCCGCGACGGTCTTCTTCGACGTGGTCTTCTTGGCGGCGGTCTTGGTCGTCTTCGCCGCCGCCTTCTTCGCCGTCGTCTTCTTGGCCGCGGTCTTCTTCGCCGCGGTCTTCTTGGCGGCGGCCTTCTTCGCCGTGGCCTTCTTGGCCGTCTTGCGGGCCGTCTTCTTGGCCGGAGCCGACTCCTCGGCGGCCTCCTCCGTGGCGGCGCCGTCGGCCGCGGCGGCCTCCGGGGCTGCCTCGGACGCGGCCGACGGGACGACCACGACGGCCGCCTCCTCGGAGGCGGTGGACACGGTGGGCTTGCGCACGGCGCGGCGCCGCGGACGGGCCGGGGCGGCGCTCTCGGCGGGCACCTCCGCAGCCGCCTCGGCAGCCGCCTCGGGCTGTTCGGCCTGCTCGGGCGCCTGCGTGGCCTCGGACGCCGCGGGCGCGGTCTCGGAGACCGTCACCACGGCCGCCTCCGCCCCCGCCGGAGAACCGGCCGGCGCGGACACCTTGCGCGTCGCCCGCCGACGGCCACGGCCCTTGGGCGCGGCCTCCTCGGCGGCCGGGGCCTCGACGACCGGGTCCTCGACGGCCATCGGCTCGGCGTGCGCTTCGGCGGCCGGCTCCTGCTGCACCGGACGGGCGACCTCCTCGGCGACGGTCACGTCCTGAGCCGTCGGCACCTCGGCCTCGGCCTGCTCGGCCTTCCTGTCCTGCTCGGCCTTCGGCTCCGCCGTCTCACCGCGCGGCGCACCCGCCGGAGCGGACGCCCGCCGGCTCGTCCGGCGCCGGGTCCGCCCGCGCGTGGCCGCGGCCTCCGCCTCGGCGGCGCTGCTGTACAGCTCCTCGTCGGGCTCGAAGGCCGGCTCTGGCAGCGCGATCGGCTCGGCGATCTCGGCACCGATCTCGGCCTCGGTCTCCGCCTCCTGCTCGGCGGTCTCGACGGCCGCCTCGTGCACGTGCGGCTGCTCGGCGGCACCGGCACGCGCACGCTTCTTGCGCTTGCCGCCGCCTCCGCCGGAGGTGGTCGGCTGCTCCATGTGCACGATGACACCGCGTCCGTTGCAGTGGACGCAGGTCTCGGAGAAGGACTCCAGGAGCCCCTGCCCGACCCGCTTGCGGGTCATCTGCACGAGCCCCAGCGAGGTCACCTCGGCCACCTGGTGCTTCGTACGGTCCCGGCCCAGGCATTCGAGCAGGCGCCGCAGCACCAGGTCCCGGTTGGACTCCAGCACCATGTCGATGAAGTCGATGACGATGATGCCGCCGAGGTCGCGCAGCCGCAGCTGACGCACGATCTCCTCGGCCGCCTCCAGGTTGTTCCTGGTGACGGTCTCCTCGAGGTTGCCGCCCTGACCGGTGAACTTGCCGGTGTTGACGTCGACGACGACCATCGCCTCGGTCCGGTCGATCACCAGCGAACCGCCGCTGGGCAGCCAGACCTTGCGGTCCAGCGCCTTGGCGAGCTGCTCGTCGATCCGGTACGTGGCGAAGACGTCGACCTCGGAGGTCCACTTCTGGAGCCGCTCGGCGAGGTCCGGCGCGACGTGCGACACGTAGCCGTGGATGGTCTGCCACGCCTCGTCGCCGCTGACGACGACCTTGGAGAAGTCCTCGTTGAAGATGTCGCGCACGACCCGGACGGTCATGTCCGGCTCGCCGTACAGCAGCGTCGGCGCGTTGCCGCCGTTCTTGGCCTTCTTCTGGATGTCCTCCCACTGCCCCTGGAGCCGCTCGACGTCCCGGCGCAGCTCGTCCTCGCTCGCGCCCTCGGCGGCGGTGCGCACGATGACGCCCGCGTCCTCGGGGACGATCTTCTTGAGGATCGTCTTCAGCCGCGCCCGCTCGGTGTCGGGGAGCTTGCGGCTGATGCCGGTCATGGAGCCCTCGGGCACGTACACGAGGTAGCGGCCGGGGAGGGAGACCTGGCTGGTCAGGCGGGCGCCCTTGTGCCCGATGGGGTCCTTCGTCACCTGGACGAGCACCGACTGCCCGGACTTCAGGGCGGACTCGATGCGCCGCGGCCCGTTGGCCATGCCGAGCGCCTCGAAGTTGACCTCACCGGCGTACAGCACCGCGTTGCGGCCCTTGCCGATGTCGATGAAGGCGGCCTCCATCGACGGCAGCACGTTCTGCACCTTGCCGAGGTAGACGTTGCCGACGTACGAGGTCGACTGCTCCTTGTTGACGTAGTGCTCGACGAGCACGTTGTCCTCGAGGACACCGATCTGCGTACGGTCGCCGTGCTGCCGGACGACCATCACACGCTCGACGGCCTCGCGCCGGGCCAGGAACTCGGCCTCGGTGATGATCGGGACGCGCCGGCGGCCCTGCTCGCGGCCCTCCCGGCGGCGCTGCTTCTTGGCCTCCAGACGGGTCGAGCCCTTGATGGACTGCACCTCGTCGGACGGCTCGGCCTTGGGGCGGGGCTCACGGACCTTGACGACCGTGCGCTCCGGGTCGTCGTCGGACGGCTCGGCCTCGGGCGCGGTGTCACCGGCACGGCGACGACGGCGACGACGCCGGCGGCTGCTGCTGGAGCCGCCGCCGGACGACTCCTCGCGGTCGGCGGCCTCGTCGGACTCGTCCTGGTCCTCCTCGGCCTGCTCCGCGGTGTCCTCGGCGTCCTGCTCGGACTCGGCGTCCATGCCCTCGCCGGCCTCGGTGTCGGTCTCGGCGGAGTCACCACGCCGACGGCGGCGGCCGCCCCGGCGACGGCGACGGCGCGAGCCGGTGCCCTCGGAGTCGTCCTGGTCGTCGCCCTCGGCGGACTCCTCGGGCTCCTCCGCCTCGTCGACGGCGCTCTCGGCGGCGGGGGCCTCGGTGGCGGGGGCCTCGGTGACCTGGGCCTCGGGCTCGTCAGCGGAACCCCGGCGACGACGCCGGCGGCGCGACCCGCCGGGCTGCTCCTCCCGCACCTCCGCCGGCGCGGACTCCTCCGTCTCCTCGGGCTCCTCGGCCCCGGCCGCCTCGGCGGCGGCCGCGGCAGCGGCCCGCTCCGGCGTCTGGAACTGGGGCTCGGTGAACACGGGCGCCTGGAAGAGGGCGACGGCGGGCCGCGCGGGCCGCGCCGACGTCTCGCTCTCACCGGCGGCGGCCTGCGCGGACTTCGAGGCCCGGGAGCCCCGTGAGGACTGCGCGGGCTCGGCGAAACCACTGGCGGCCCGGCGGACGGCCCGGCGACGGCGCCGCGGAGCGGCATCCTCGGCGGGCTCGGCGGGCTCGGGCGCCTGGGCGGCGCGAGCGGCGGCGTCGGCGGCGGCCTCGGGGGCTCCGTCGGACTCAGCGGCGGGGGAATCGGTCACAGGTGCCTTCGCCTCCTCGGCGGGCGTGCCGGCGGGGGCCTCGGCGGGCCCACCGGACACGGCGGCGGCCTCGGCGGGCGCGTCGGTCGTGGTGACGGAGCCGGACCGGCCCGCGTCGGCGGTTCCTTCCGCCGCCTCCGCGGCGGCAGGCGCTGCGGTGGGCGCGGTCACCCGTCGCGTGGCACGCCGCCGGGTCTTCCGCGGAGCAGCCTCCTCGGCGGCCTCCGCGGTCTCGGGGGCGCTCGGCTCGGCCTGTGCGGCGGCGGCAGCAGGCGCCACCGCCTCCACGGCCTCGGCCGGAGCCGCGGCGGGCGAGGTCACCGTGCGCGTCGCACGACGCCGGGTGCGCCGGGGAGCGGCATCCTCGGACACCTCGGCGGACGGGGCGGCCTCAACCTGCTCCGGCGCCTCGGAGGCGGCGGGAGCACCGGCGGTCACCGGCACCACGGTCTCGGCGGCCTCGGCGCCCGCCGGGGCCCCGGCGGGCGCGGCGGCACGGCGAACCACACGACGCCGCTTGGGAGCGGCAGGCGCGGCCTCCTCGGCGGCCTGCTCCTGCGCCGGCGCGACGGTCTCCTCGGCGGCGGTCTCCTCGGCCTCGTCGGCCGCTACTGCGTCGTCCGCGAGGTCGTCGGGCTCCGCGGCCGGTATGGCCGGCGTGACGGTCTCCACCGGAGCGTCGGAGGAGGTGCCGACCGGCGGACCCGCCGGTCGGGACGCGGCACGGCGCCGCCGGCGGGGCGGCAGGGTGTCGCTGGGGGTGTTCTGTTCGGAGTCCGTGGAGGACTCTGTGGGTTCGGTCGGTTCGAGCATGCGGGCTTTTCTCCCGTCAGGCTCCCGGGCGCCGCGCCTGGTCCGGCTGTGCCGGTGACGTCCGCGGCTCGCGCTGTGCGCGTCGCCGCCGTCCGGGGCGCGGGCGCCGCACGGGAGCTCTCTGTGTCCTGTCTCGCCGGTTCCGTACGCCCAATGCGTACGGCCTGGCGAAAGTCTTCTGGTCGGTGCGCTGCCCGACCCAGGTGGCTCCCGAGTCCGAGGGCGGCGCTACGACGTCCGTCCCTTCGCGGAACCTACGCCGGCGCCGTCGCGGCGGCAGGCGGTTCGGCCGTTGAGTGGGCCTCCGCTGCCTCGCGGTCGGGCGCGAGCGGGTCGGTCACCGTGCCGGTCTCTTCATCGAACAGCCCCTGCGCCAGCCTGGTCACCGCTGCGGGGACCGGCGGCGCCAGGTCGGCCACGGCGCGGAGACCGGACAGGACGTCGTCGGGTCGTACGGCAGGCGTCACGTGCCGAACAACCAGCCGCAGTATCGCACAGGGCTGGTCGGTCGGCCTATCAGCCTGCGAACTGTGCGTTTCTGTGAGATCGGGGATCTCCAGGCTCACGACGGCGGAGCGGGCGTCGAAGGTGCGCACCCCGTTCTTGGCGAGGCGCTGGACCTCGACGGTCTCGGCCGCGTTGAAGGCGTCCGCCGCCCGGCGGGCTTCCTCCTGCGGCACGCCGTCCAGCCGCAGCTCCCACACGGAAGCCGTCAGCCGGTCGGCGAGGCCCGGGGTGCGGGCCTCGACCGCCTCGATGATGTCGAGCCCGGCGGGCAGCGACTCGTCGAGAAGGATCCTGAGCTGCTCCGGGTCGCGCTGCGCGGTGAGCGCGATCTCCAGGTACTCCGCCTCACTGCCCGTGCCGGTGGGTGCGGCATTGGCGTACGACACCTTCGGGTGCGGTGTGAAGCCCGCCGAGTAGGCCATCGGCACCTCGGCACGGCGCAACGCACGCTCGAAGGCGCGCTGGAAGTCACGGTGGCTGGTGAACCGGAGGCGGCCGCGCTTGGTGTAGCGCAGTCGGATGCGCTGCACCGCGGGTGCGGGCGGCGGGCCTTCGGGCTGTCGCTTGCCCAGTGTCGTTCAGTCCTTCGTGAGAGCGGTCGTACTGCTACCAAGAGTACGTGCCTCGCGGCCCGAAGGTTCCCCGAGGTCGACGGGCTGCGGCTGCACCGGCTCGCCGAAGAGCATCCGCCGGAAGTCGGCGCGCGCCTGCCGTACGGACTCCCGGGCCGAGGCCAGCGCCTGCCGCGTGGCCCGTCCCACACTCCGGGCGGCCTCGGCGGCGGGTCGCAGGACGGCGTCCCGAACGACGTGCCCGACGGGCGTCAGCACGCTCCGGTACACCCACCGCACCGGCTCGACGAAGATCCACCTCAAGAGCGTCGCGAGGAACCGCCCGACGGCGAGCGAGATGTGCCCGGCGATCCGCCACGCATGCCCGAGGGCGTCCGCGACCTCCCGCCCGATGACGGCGAGGACCCGTCCGACCGGCGTGAGGATCCAGCGCCACACGGCGAGCGCCGGAAGGACGAGCAGGATCCGGGCGATCCAGTACAGAGCCGTCCCGATGCCGGTGACGGCCGTGCTCACCAGCCACACCAGTCCCTTGGCACACCAGGCGATCGCGCGCCCGACGGGCGCGAGCAGCCACGTGTACAGCCACACGGCGGGGACGACGACGAGGTACCGGGCGAGCCACGCCACGACCGCGTACACACCGGCCCCGAGCGCGGCGAGCACGGCGCCGAGCCCCTTCAGCACCCACAGCACGGCGCGCCCGACCGGCGTGAGCAGATACGAGTACACCCAGCCGAACACGGCCCCGATGCCCTTGGCGGCCCGGGTGACGGCCCAGGCGACCGCGTGTCCCACCGGTGTCAGCACGTGCCGGTAGAGCCACACCAGCGGCACGACGAGGAGCACGTTCCCGAGCCACCCGAGCGCCTTGGCCACCGGCACGACGACATACCGCCACAGCCCCACGAACGGCCAGACGAACACCGCCCGCCCGAGCCACAGCAGCGCCCGGCCCAGCGGCCGGAGCAGCACGTCGTTCAGGAACCGTCCGGCCACGACGAGCGCGTCCCACACCATCCGCACGGGGACGACCAGCACGAGCACGACGATCCGCACCGGAATCCGGATCGCTACGGCGAGACACCCCTCGGGCGCCGCCTCACGGACCGGCGGCGCGGCCGGTTCGGACACCCCTTTCCGCAGATCGACTCGCGTCTCGGAGCCCTCGCGGGCCGGCTTCTCCAGATCCATACCGTCGTAGACGCCTCAGCGCCCCGTCCGGATCCAGCACCGCACAGCCCGCCCCGTTCTTCAGCAGATCCCCACCTGGCCTCAAGATCATACGGCTCAGGCGCCCACGACCCGGGCGTGCAGCAGCCGGGCCGACTCCTGGAACCCGCACCGGGCGTACGCGGGAATCGCCTGCGGGCTCGAGTGCACGGTCACCCGCTCCAGGCCGAGCTCCCGGGCCCCGTCCAGAACGGCCCGGATGAGCGCGCCGCCCAGCCCGCCGTCGCGCGCCTCGGGCACGACGTACACGCACTGGAGGTCGCCGGAGGCCCGCCGGGGCGCCCGCGGCGTGGGCACCCGCTGCACCACCGCCAGCCAGGCCATACCGATGACGACGTCGTCGCGCACGACCACCATGCACCGGTGCGACCCGGCGTTGTCCCGGGCCCATTCGACGAAGTGCCGTACGAACTCCCCGCGTTCGCCGAGGGACTCGCCCCCGTTCTCGATGAGCCACTCCCACCGGAGCCGGGCGACAGCCGCCAGTTCGCCGGACCGGGCCGGGCGGATACTGATGTTCTCCATCAGGGCATTGTCCCGTCGGCGGCCCCGCCCGCCTCCCACCGCAGCAAATCCCCCGGCTGACATTCGAGCACCTCGCAGAGGGCGGCGAGTGTCGAGAAGCGGACCGCCTTCGCGCGGCCGTTCTTGAGCACCACCCCCGGAGCGACGGCCCCGCCCGGCGCGAGGACGACCCCGAGCGCGAACATCAGGCACGCGTCCCATACGGACGTGCCTTGGTGCGAAGATGAATGACCGATTTCATGCGCGAGGGGGCGTCACATGAGCCGGACAGGGCGTTGGCTGTTGGCCATAGCGATCGCGTTGGTGGTTTTCGCACTGTGCGTGTGGCTCGGGGACCTGCTTCTGCCCTGGGACCGCGCGACCCGGATCGGGACGGGTGCGGGAGCCGGTGCCGTGGTCGCGGGCGTCCTGGGCGCCTGGGCGTCCTCGCTCATCGGCTCCGCGGGCCGGACCCCGGCGCCGGCCGCGAACGGCCCCACGGCATCGGGTGAGCGGGCCGTGGCCACACAGGACAACTCCGGGGTCATCGTCACCGGAGACAACGGCACCGTGCAGCGATGACGACGGACGGCTTCCCTTCCGCTTCAGGCGTCCGGTCCACCGCCGCGGTGACCAACAGGGGAATCATCGCGAGCGGGGACCACGCACGGATCGAACAGCACAACCTGAACCTGCCGCAGGGCGCGCTGCAGGCAGCCGTGCCGGAAGCGGCGATCACCCGCTTGAACAACCTGCCGGCGCTGAACAGCCGCGTGTTCAAGGGCCGGGACGACGCCCTGGCCTTCTTGCGGGCACTGCCCTCGACCGGCACCGGCATCGTCGCGCAGAGCGTGCGCGGCATGGGTGGTGTCGGCAAGAGCACCCTCGCCCTGCATCACGCCCGCGACTGCCTGGCAGCGGGGCACGGCCCCGTGTGGTGGCTGGACGCGTCCAGCGCGGGGGAAATGACGGCCGGACTGGCAGCCCTGGCCACCGCGGTGAACCCGGTCAACACCGTGCTTCCGATCGACGAGGCGGCCGAGTGGGCCGTGGCGTGGTTGCAGGGGCGCAGCGGATGGCTGCTGATCCTGGACAACGCCGAGGATCCTGCCGACCTGCGTCCCTACCTCGGCCGGCTGAGCACGGGCCAGGTACTGATCACCACCCGCCGCGACCTGCCGTGGCAGGACGTGGGAACACCCCTGCTCCTGGACACCCTCGCACCCCGGAGCTCCCTCGCCGTCCTGCAGGAGATCACCGGACGCCACGACGACGGCGACGTCGCCTCGCTCATCGAGCTGGCTGACGAACTCGGGCACCTCCCGCTCGCCTTGCAGCAGGCCGGCGCCTACCTGGCCCAGACCCGCACCAGCGCCGGCACCTATCTCGCCCAGCTGCGCACCGACCCCGCCGGAGTCCTGGCGACCGCCCCTCCCGGTGACGCCCAGCACCGCACCATCGCCCAACTGTGGAGCGTCACCCTGGAGGCCCTGCGAACCACCGATCCCAACGCCGTGGAGCTGTTGCGGATCCTGGCCTACTGCGCCCCCGACCCCTTGCCCCGCGATCTCCTGGTGCCCGCGCTGTCCGCACCGCAGGCGGTCGACCACGCCCTGGGCGTTCTCGCCGCATACAGCCTGATCACGCTCAGCGAGACGGACGTCGCCGTTCACCGCCTCGTGCAGACCGTCGTCCGCACGACCACCCCACACCCCAGCCCGGACCCGCGCTCCGGCAGACTCCGGCGTCTGCTCCGCAGAAGCCGCCCCGACGCCCCGCTGCACCCGAGTCAAACGGCCCTCGTGCTCGTCTCCCTGGGCCTGCCGTCCGGGGAACCCGAAGACGTCACGACCTGGCCGGACTGGCAGACGCTGCTGCCCCATATCCGGACCACGAGTGCCCAACAGCCCGCCACGGGTGCGACGTCGCCGCTGCTCACCACCGTGCTGGGAAGAGCAGCCTTCTACCTCAGGGCCCGTGGCCAGTCGTCCGAGGCACTGCCGCTGGAGGAACGCGCCCTGCGGGCCACCGAGGCCGACCTGGGGCCCGATCACCCGGAGACGGCGATCCGGCTCAACAACCTCGCCCTCACCCTCGGCGACGTGGGCCAACACGCCCGGGCACTCCCGCTCTTCGAGCGGGCCCTGCGGATCGCCCAGGCCGCACTGGGCCCGGACCACAACGACACCGCCACGTGCTTGAGCAACCTCGCCCGGACGTTCGATGAGCTGGGCAGACACATCGAAGCCCTGCCGCTGGCCGAGCAGGCGCTTCAGATCAGCTAAGCAACCCTCGGCGCCGACGACCCGGACACCGCCAACCGCCTCGGAAACCTCGCCATCACCTTGAACAACCTGGGGCGGCACCAGGAGGCCCTACCCCTGGAGCAGAAGGCGCTACGGATCACCGAGGCCCTGCTGGGCTCCGACCACCCCCACACCGCGATCCGCCTCGGCAATCTCGCCGCCACCTTCAGCCATCTCGGACAGCACACCGAAGCCCTGCCCCTGGACGAACGCGCGCTCCGCATCACCACAGCGGCCCTGGGTCCCGACCACCCGCACACCGCCTCCCGCCTCAACAGCCTCGTCACCACGCTGTGCAGCCTGGACCGCCACGAGGAAGCCCTGCCGTTCGCTCAGCAAGCGGTCCGGATCACCGAAGCGGCCCTCGGCCCCGACCACCCGGACACCGCCAACCGACTGGGCAACCTGGCAGCCGTCTTCAGCGATCTCGGGCAGCACACCGAAGCCCTGGCCCTGGAGGAGCGGGCACTGAGGATCACCGAAGCGACCCTCGGCCCCGACCACCCGGACACCGCCAGTCGACTGGGCAACCTCGCCACCACGCTGAGCGAACTGGGGCGCCGGGCCGAGGCCCTGCGGCTCGAGGAACGAGCACTGCGGATCACCGAGAGCACCCTCGGCCCCGACCACCCGTACACGGCCCGGTGCCTGAACAACATGGCCCAGTCCCTGGGCGCGGACGGGCGGCACGCCGAAGCCCTGCCGCTGGCGGAGCGGGCCCTGCGGATCACACAGGCCGCACTCGGCCCGGACCACCCGCACACCGCCACGTGCCTGGCCAACCTGACCGGCCTGCGCGACGAAGCCCCCGGAACGCAGCGGTGACGCGGCCCTGAAGGCCGCGCCCCCTCAGTGCCCGTGCCCGCTGGGAGCCGGCGCCGCGTTCTTGACCGTCAGGGGGAGGAGCTTCTTCCCCGTCGGGCCGATCTGGATCTGGGTGTCCATCTGCGGACACACGCCGCAGTCGAAGCACGGCGTCCAGCGGCAGTCCTCGACCTCCGTCTCGTCGAGGGCGTCCTGCCAGTCCTCCCAGAGCCAGTCCTTGTCGAGGCCGGAGTCCAGGTGGTCCCAGGGGAGGACCTCCTCGTACGTGCGCTCACGCGTCGTGTACCAGTCGACGTCGACGCCGAAGGGGGCCAGCGCCTTCTCGGCGCACCGCATCCAGCGGTCGTACGAGAAGTGCTCGCGCCAGCCGTCGAAGCGGCCGCCGTCGTCGTAGACCGCGCGGATGACGGCGCCGATCCGGCGGTCGCCGCGGGACAGCAGGCCCTCGACGATGCCGGGCTTGCCGTCGTGGTAGCGGAAGCCGATGGAGCGGCCGTACTTCTTGTCGCCGCGGATCTTGTTCCGCAGCTTCTCCAGGCGGGCGTCCGTCTCCTCCGCCGACAGCTGCGGCGCCCACTGGAAGGGGGTGTGGGGCTTGGGGACGAAGCCGCCGATCGAGACCGTGCAGCGGATGTCGTTGGACTTCGACACCTCGCGGCCCTTGGCGATGACCTTGGTCGCCATGTCGGCGATCTGGAGGACGTCGTCGTCGGTCTCCGTCGGCAGGCCGCACATGAAGTACAGCTTCACCTGACGCCAGCCGTTGCCGTACGCCGTCGCGACGGTCCTGATCAGGTCGTCTTCCGAGACCATCTTGTTGATGACCTTGCGGATGCGCTCCGAGCCGCCCTCCGGGGCGAAAGTGAGGCCGGAGCGGCGGCCGTTGCGCGTGAGCTCGTTCGCCAGGTCGATGTTGAAGGCGTCCACGCGGGTGGACGGGAGGGAGAGGCCGATCTTGTCGTCCTCGTAGCGGTCCGCGAGGCCCTTGGCGATGTCGCCGATCTCCGAGTGGTCCGCCGAGGACAGGGACAGCAGGCCCACCTCCTCGAAGCCGGTCGCCTTCAGGCCCTGCTCGACCATGTCGCCGATGCCCGTGATGGAGCGCTCGCGGACCGGGCGGGTGATCATGCCGGCCTGGCAGAACCGGCAGCCGCGGGTGCAGCCGCGGAAGATCTCCACCGACATGCGCTCGTGGACCGTCTCGGCGAGCGGGACCAGGGGCTGCTTGGGGTACGGCCACTCGTCGAGGTCCATCACCGTGTGCTTGGAGACCCGCCACGGGACACCGCTGCGCTTCGGTACGACGCGGGCGATACGGCCGTCCGGCAGGTACTCGACGTCGTAGAAGCCGGGCACGTACACCCCGCCCGTCTTGGCCAGGCGGAAGAGGAGTTCCTCGCGGCCGCCGGGGCGGCCCTCCGCCTTCCAGGCGCGGATGATCGCGGTGACCTCCAGGACGGCCTGCTCGCCGTCGCCGATCACCGCGCAGTCGATGAAGTCCGCGATCGGCTCGGGGTTGAACGCGGCGTGGCCGCCGGCCATGACGATCGGGTCGTCCAGGCCGCGGTCCTTGGCCTCCAGGGGGATCCCGGAGAGGTCCAGGGCCGCCAGCATGTTGGTGTAGCCCAGCTCCGTTGAGAAGGACAGGCCCAGCACGTCGAAGGCCTTCACGGGCCGGTGGCTGTCCACCGTGAACTGCGGGACGCCGTGCTCCCGCATCAGCTCCTCCAGGTCCGGCCACACGCTGTAGGTGCGCTCGGCGAGGACGCCCTGCTGCTCGTTGAGCACCTCGTAGAGGATCTGGACGCCCTGGTTGGGCAGGCCGACCTCGTAGGCGTCCGGATACATGAGCGCCCAGCGGACGTCACAGGAGTCCCAGTCCTTGACTGTGGAGTTGAGTTCTCCGCCGACGTACTGGATCGGCTTCTGCACATGCGGGAGCAGAGCTTCGAGCTGCGGGAACACCGACGCAGCGACTTCGGCAGGCATGTCGCGCACCTTCGTGAGCTGGACTGAACGGACAGGGTGACCATCCAGACTAACGCGACCCGGCCGTACCTTTGTACGCGCGGAAGATCAGAGGCCCGCCGCCCCGTCCTTGATCCCGGCCCAGAATCCGGGCAGCTCGGTCTCCACGCGCACCGCCCGCTGCTCCTCGCGCTCGTGGAGCAGGCCGTAGGTGAAGGTGTTCTCCCCGGCCGCGTGGGCGACCGCCGACAGCTCGCGCAGGGCCTGCCGGGCCATCACGCTGTCCTGGTGCTCGCCGAGCAGGATCTGGAGCGCCTTCATGGACTTGACCAGGTCCGTGGCCGGCTTGCCGAGCGCCGGTCGGGCCGCCTCCGCGGCGTAGCGGGCGCGCTTGGTCTTCTTGCGGGCCTCGTGGATCGCGACGTCGCGCTCGGTACCGGGCTCCAGTTCCACGGCCCGCTCGACCAGCCCGGCGACCTTGCGGAAGTCCTTCGTGACGGCCTTGGCGATCTTCTTGTGGGGCTTCTTGCCGGCCGCCTTCCGCAGGGGCGGGTCGGCGATCAGCGCGTCCAAGGTGTCGAGCAGCGCGAGGTAGCGGCGGGAGTCCAGGACGCCGATGAGCCGGCCGCGGGCCCCGTCGTGCTCGGCGCTCGCCCAGGTGTGCAGCCGCTCCGCGACCGGCCCGCGGACCAGGGTGGCCGGCACCTCGTCGAGGGCCGCCGTCAGCCGTCCGGTCAGCACCTCGCGGTCCCGGTCCAGGCCCAGCTCACCGGCCAGCCACTTCAGCTCGTCGCCGACCGGGTCGGTGACGGTCCGGTCGAGGAGCTCGCCGTACGACGTGAAGGTGCTGCGCAGCCTGCGGGTGGCCACGCGCATGCGGTGCACGGAGTCCTCGGCGTCCCTACGCACGGCCGGGTCGAGTTCGACGACGGCGTCCCGCTGGGCGCGCGCGTACGCCAGGACGTGGTCTCCGGCGGTCACCGGTTCTCCGGCGGGGGCGGACGCCCGCTGCTGGTGCGGCGCCGTCTCCGCCAGGGCCCGCGCCAGCTTGGACGCCGAGGCCGACGGCCGCACGCCCGCCTTGCGCAGCCGCTTCTCCACCTTGTCGAGGAAGGCCGGGTCCTGCCCGTCGGCGAGCTCCACCTCGATCTCCGTCCACTGCGCTTCACCGCCGCCGGCCGTGAGCCGGTCGGCCCGTACGGCGTCGACGCTGACCTCGGCGAGCAGCCGCCCGTCGGCGTCGACGAGGTGGCGTACGTCGCGGTCGGAGCGCAGCCGGACGACGGGCAGCAGTTCGCCGCCGCGGACGCGGGAGCGGACGAGCCCGGCGAGGTCGTCCGGGAGGGTGTCGGAGAGCGGGGCGTGGATCTCGTCGCGGACGCCGGGGGCGACGGGGAACTTCAGATGCCAGCCCGCGTCCGAGCCGCCGGTGCGGCGGCGCAGGGTGACGGACGACGCGGCGAGGCGTTCGTCGCCGGTGTCGTAGTAGGTGGCGTCGAGGTGGGCGACGCCCTTGTCGAGCACGGCCGCGACCCCGGCGACTCCGGTCAGGTCGGGAAGCCCGCTGTCCTCGGACTCGTACTTCCGCTCGATCTCGCGCTTGGTGTCCGCCGTGAACCGATCCGCCATGAACCGAATCTAGTCGGCACGGCGGCGGGGCGGCAGGGGGCCGCCCCGCCGGTGTTCACGCCGACATCGGGCGCTGTACCCGGATGGACTGCAGCAGACCGACCGCTATCCACACGGCGAACATCGACGAACCGCCGTACGAGACGAACGGCAGCGGCAGGCCGGTGACCGGCATGATGCCGAGCGTCATCCCGACGTTCTCGAAGGTCTGGAAGGCGAACCAGGCGACGATGCCGGCGGCCACGATCGTGCCGTACAGGTCGGTGGTCTCCCGGGCGATGCGGCAGGCCCGCCACAGGACGATGCCGAGCAGCACGATGATCAGGCCGCCGCCGATGAAGCCCAGCTCCTCCCCCGCCACCGTGAAGACGAAGTCCGTCTGCTGCTCGGGCACGAACTGGCCGGTGGTCTGCGAGCCGTGGAAGAGGCCGGAGCCGGTCAGGCCGCCGGAGCCGATGGCGATGCGGGCCTGGTTGGTGTTGTAGCCGACGCCGGCCGGGTCGAGCTCGGGGTTGGCGAAGGCAGCGAAGCGGGCGATCTGGTAGTCGTCGAGCACCCCGATCTGCCAGACGGTGATCGCGCCGATCGCGCCCGCGCCGAGCAGTCCGAACACCCAGCGGTTGGAGGCACCGGAGGCGAGCAGCACACCGAGCACGATGATGACCATGACCATGACCGACCCGAGGTCGGGCATGAGCATCACGATCAGCATGGGTACGGCGGCCAGCCCCAGTGCCTGCATGACCGTGCGGTGGTCGGGGTACTGCCTGTCGCCGGCGTCGACTCTGGCCGCCAGCAGCATCGCCATGCCGAGGATGATCGTGACCTTCACGAACTCCGACGGCTGGAGGGAGAAGCCGCCGGGGAGCTTGATCCAGGAGTGGGCGCCGTTGATCGTGGAGCCCAGCGGCGTGAGCACCAAGAGGATCAGCAGGACCGAGAGGCCGTACAGGACCGGCACGGCCGTGCGCAGGCCGCGGTGGCCGAGCCAGATCGTGCCGGCCATCAGGGCGAGGCCGATGCCGGTGTTGAGCAGGTGCCGGATGAGGAAGTAGTAGGGATCGCCCTGGTTGAGCTCCGTCCGGTTGCGCGTCGCCGAGTAGACGAGGAGCGTGCCGAGCAGCGACAGGGCCATCGCGGACAGCAGGATCGGCCAGTCGAGCCGCCGCGCCACCGAGTCGCGGGCGAGGAGCCGGGTCCAGCCGGAGCGCTCGGGGCCGTAGCCGGAGACCTGGAAGCTGTTCACACCGCCGGTCATGTCGGCAACCTCCGGCTTCCCCGCCGGCGCCGGCGCCTTCGGGTGTCACGGTTCTCCGGCGTCGGCGGGGCCGTCGTCGCCGGCTGGAGCGGGTCGGCCGGGGCGTTCGGGTCCTTCTTCTTCGCCTGCTGGTCCTTGGCCGGGTCCTTGGGGATCTTCGGGGAGGCGATGGTGCCGTCGGTCTTGACCTTCGGCAGGGCCTTCTCCGGGGTGGGCAGCAGGGCCTTCTTGGAGTCGATGTCGCCGTCCTCGGAGACGCCGTACAGCGCGTTGTAGATGTTGCGGACGGCGGGGCCCGAGGCGCCGGAGCCCGTACCACCCTGGGAGATCGTCATGACGATCGAGTAGTCCTTGGTGTACGTGGCGAACCAGGAGGTGGTCTGCTTGCCGTAGACCTCCGCCGTACCCGTCTTGGCGTGCATAGGGATCTTGTCCTGCGGCCAGCCGCCGAACCGCCAGGCGGCCGTACCGCGGGTGGCGACTCCCGCGAGGGCATCGTCTATCCGGTCGCGCGTCTGCTGCGTCATCGGCAGCTTGCCGTGCGACCGGGGCTTGATCGGCGTGACGGTCTTGCCGTCGGCGCTGATGACGGCCTTGCCGACGGAGGGGTTGTAGAGGGTGCCGCCGTTGGAGATGGCCGAGTAGATGGTGGCCATCTGGATGGGCGTGACGAGGGTGTCGCCCTGGCCGATGGAGTAGTTGACGGAGTCACCGGCGCGCATGCGGTTGCCTTCGAGGCAGTTCTCGTAGGCGATCTTCTCGGCGTAGCTGCCGTTCCGCTTGCCGGTGCGGCACCAGGCGTCCTTGTTGGCCTTCCAGTAGTTCAGCTTCCACTGGCGGTCGGGGACGCGGCCGGTGACCTCGTTGGGCAGGTCGATGCCGGTCTCCTTGCCGAGGCCGAACTGGTGGGCGGTCTTGTAGAACCAGTCGTTGGGGTGCTTCTTCGGCTTGGCGCCGCCGTCCTTCTTCCATTCCTCGTGCGAGAGCCGGTAGAAGACCGTGTCGCAGGAGACCTCCAGGGCGCGGCCGAGGCTGATCGGGCCGTACCCCTTGGACTCGAAGTTCTTGAAGACCTGGCCGCCGAGGTTGTAAGAGCTGGAGCACTGGTAGGGGCCGTCGAAGGAGTAGCCCGCGTTGATCGCGGCGGCCGTCGGGATGACCTTGAAGATCGAGCCGGGCGCGGACTGGCCCTGGATCGCGCGGTTGAGCAGCGGGTAGTTGGACTTCTTGCCGGTGAGCCTGGCGTAGTCCTTGGCGGAGATGCCGCCCACCCAGGCGTTCGGGTCGTACGTCGGGTTGGAGGCCATGGCGACGACGCGGCCGGTCTTGGCCTCCATGACGACGACGGCGCCGGAGTCCGCCTTGTAGTTGGTGCCGGTGTTCCGGTCGTGCTGCTTGCGGGCCTCCTTCATGGCCTCGTTCAGCTGGTACTCGGCGATCCGCTGGACGCGGGCGTCGATGCTGGTGACGAGGTTGTCGCCGGGGTGGGCCGGGTCGGCCTCGGCCTGGCCGATGACGCGGCCGAGGTTGTCGACCTCGTAGCGCGTGACGCCGGCCTTGCCGCGCAGTTGCTTGTCGTACTGGCGCTCCAGGCCGGAGCGGCCGACCTGGTCGGAGCGCAGGTAGGGCGAGTTGGTGTTCTGGGCCTGCTTGATCTCCTCGTCGGTGACCGGCGAGAGGTAGCCGAGCACCTGGGCGGTGTTGGCCTTGCCCGGGCTCGGGTAGCGGCGCACGGCCTCCGGCTCGGCGGTGATGCCGGGGAAGTCCTCGGCGCGCTCGCGGATCTGGAGGGCCTGCTTGGGGGTGGCCTCGTCGGTGATGGGGATGGGCTGGTACGGCGAGCCGTTCCAGCAGGGCTGGGGTGTCTCGGCGTCGCACAGCCGGACCTTCTCCATGACCTCCTTGGGGGTCATGCCCAGCACGCCGGCGAGCTTGGTGAGGACGTCCTTGCCGTCGTCCGGCATCTTCAGCAGGTCGGTGCGGGAGGCGGAGACGACCAGTCGTGTCTCGTTGTCGGCGAGGGCCACGCCGCGCGCGTCCAGGATGGAGCCGCGGACGGCCGGCTGGACGACCTGCTGGACGTGGTTCCCCGACGCCTCCTTGGCGTAGGCCGCGCCCTCACGGATCTGGAGGTACCACAGGCGTCCGCCGAGGGTGAGCAGGAGGGACAGGACGAGGACCTGGATGACGACGAGCCGGATCTGGACCCGTGGGTTCCGCCCGGTCTCGGGGATGTTGGTCACTGCGGCTGCCTCCCCCTCTCAGTGCGCGTACGGATGTGCGAGTACAGAGCCGGGCCCGGATGCCGAGATGTGTCCGGGCAGGTGTGTGCGGATACGAGTGAGGAACGACGGGCCCACGAGCCGGCGTTCCTACCGGACCGGTCCGTTCGGGTGAACTTCGCTGCGCTCACAGCCGCTTGACCCCCTTGATGCGCCCGGCCCGCGCCATCCGTGCCCGGGCCGCCTTCACCCGCAGCCCGTTCCGCTGGCTGCCGATCCTCAGGCCGGTGCCTCCGGAGAGCCAGCCGGAGGAGATGTCGGTGGCCTTGGCGGCGGAGCCGGTCTCGGCGAGCGGATCGTTCTCGGCGCGCCTGGCCAGCGCCATCACCCCGGGCACCACGAACGGGGCGAGCAGCAGGTCGTACAGGGCGGCCGTGAACAGCAGGCTGCCCAGGCCCACATGCCGGGCGGCGGTGTCACCGACGAGGGCACCGACCCCGGCGTACAGCAGGGTGGAGCCGAGGGCGGCGGCGACCACCACGACCATGGGGCCGGTCGCGGACTTCAGCCGGCCCGTCTCCGGTTTCACCAGGCCCGCGAGGTAGCCGATGACGCACAGCACGAGGGCGTAGCGCCCGGCGGCGTGATCGGCGGGCGGGGCCAGATCGGCCAGCAGGCCGGCGCCGAAACCGACGAGGGCACCACCCACATGGCCGTACACCAGGGCGAGGCCGAGGACGGTGAGGAGCATCAGGTCGGGCACGGCGCCCGGCAGATGGAGGCGGGCGAGGACGCTCACCTGGATCACCAGGGCGACGACGACCAGGGCGGAGGAGAGCAGGATCCGGTTGACGCGCATGGGGTGACAGCTCCTACTGCTCTTGCTGGTTCTGGCCGTCTGACGGTGCCTCGGCGGACGGCGTCACGGTCACCGTCACCGTCGGCCTGGGGGTCGGCTTCGGCTTGGGCGGGAGCACCGTGTCGCGCGGGTCCTTCTTCGGGGCCTCGACGACGACACCGACGATGTCGAGCTTGCTGAAGGCGGCGTACGGCGTGACGTAGAGCGTGCGGGTCAGCCCGCCGCCGGACGGGTCGACGCGGGAGACCACGCCGACGGGCACGCCCGGCACGAACGGCCGGTCGGCCTGCGAGCCGAAGGTGACCAGGCGGTCGCCCTTCTTCACCTCCGCCTTGCCGTTGAGGAGTTCCACGCGCAGCGGGCGGTCGCCCTGCCCGGAGGCGAAGCCGAGCTCGTCGCTGGCCTCCATCCGGGTGCCGACCGTGAAGTCGGGGTCGCTGGCGAGCAGGACCGTGGCGGTTTCGGGCCCGACGGTGGTGACCCGGCCGACGAGCCCGTCCCCGTTCAGGACGGTCATGTCGCGTTTGATGCCGTCGTCCGCGCCGACGTCGATGGTGATCGTCCAGGAGAAGCCCTGGGCGGCTCCGATGGCGATGACCTCGGCGCCCTTGATGCCGTACTGGCCCTGGCCGGCGATCTTCAGCATCTTGTCGAGCTGCTTGAGGCGGCTGCGACTGCGGTCGTCGCTGCCGAGCCGCGCCTTCAGGGCCGCGTTCTCCTCCTCCAGTACGGCGAGCCGGTCGTGCCGCTCGCCGGATTCCCGGATGGCGGAGACCGCGTTGCCGACCGGGTCGACCGCGGCCGACACACCACTCTCGATCGGGCCGAAGACCGTCGCCGCGGCCTGCCGGGCACCGTCGACGGGGGAATCCTCCCCACCGCGAATGTCCACCGTGATCAACGCGAACGCGATGGCGATCAGCAGCACCAGGAGCAGCCGGCTCTCTCGTGTGTCCCTCACGTGCGGCGGCCGTGCCCTTCCTCATAGGAATTCGGGAAGCCCCAGGGAAACCCGAGGGGCTGCATTGTGGGAGCTTGTGCCTCTATATCAACGATCCGCCGTACGAGAGGAGATCGTCCCGTACGGCGGAATCGAAGAGTTACGTCATCTGCGCGGCTGGGCGTCCAGAACCTGCTGGAGCGCCTCGAACTCCTCGACGCACTTGCCGGACCCGAGCGCCACGCTGTCCAGCGGATCCTCGGCGATATGGATCGGCATACCGGTCTCCCGGCGCAACCGCTCGTCCAGGCCCCGCAGCAGCGCTCCGCCGCCGGTCAGAACGATTCCTCGGTCCATGATGTCGCCGGACAGCTCCGGCGGGCATTTGTCGAGGGTCGTCTTGACGGCGTCGACGATCGCGTTGACCGGCTCCTCGATCGCCTTGCGGACTTCGGCCGCGGAGATGACGACGGTCTTCGGCAGCCCGGAGACCAGGTCCCGGCCGCGGATTTCGGTGTGCTCGTCGGAGTCCAGGTCGTACGCCGAACCGATCGTGATCTTGATCTGCTCGGCCGTCCGCTCACCCAGCAGAAGGGAGTATTCCTTCTTGATGTGCTGGATGATCGCGTTGTCCAGTTCGTCGCCCGCGACACGGATGGACTGGGCGGTGACGATGCCGCCGAGGGAGATGACCGCGACCTCCGTGGTGCCGCCGCCGATGTCGACCACCATGTTGCCCGTGGCCTCGTGGACCGGCAGGCCGGAGCCGATGGCCGCGGCCATGGGCTCCTCGATGATGTGCACCTGGCGGGCGCCGGCCTGGGACGACGCCTCGATGACGGCGCGGCGCTCGACGCCCGTGATGCCCGAGGGCACACAGACGACGACCCGCGGACGAGCCAGATACCGCCGCTTGTGGATCTTCAGGATGAAGTAGCGGAGCATCCGCTCGGTGATCTCGAAGTCGGCGATCACACCGTCCTTCAGCGGACGAACGGCAACGATGTTGCCCGGCGTGCGCCCGATCATCTTCTTCGCTTCGGCACCGACCGCGAGGATGCCACCGGTGTTGGTGTTGATCGCGACGACGGACGGCTCGTTGAGTACGATCCCGCGACCCCTGACGTACACCAGCGTGTTGGCGGTCCCGAGGTCGACAGCCATGTCACGGCCGATGAACGACATTGAGTTCCCCATCAGGATTCGTCTGGCCTTCCCACTAGCTTTTGAGGGCTTTTCAGGTAGGCAAAGGTGGGTGCTGTGACGTGAAGGCTTCCATCGTAGACGCGCCTTCGCGAACACTGCGGGAGGGTCTCCGCCATTGTCAGCAGATGCTGTGCGGGTTCGCTTGTGGAGACGGGCGTTCGGGGACCATCGTTCCCTCGATCGCCACGCATATGCCAGAAAAGTCCGGGAGCCGTGGCCCCCAGACTTCCCTCGCCGTTTCGATTCAGGCGCGACCCGGGAAGAAGATCTTCACCTCACGCTCGGCGGACTCCTCCGAGTCGGAGGCGTGGATCAGGTTCTCCCGGACGATGACGCCGTAGTCGCCACGGATGGAGCCCGGGGCCGCGGCGATCGGGTCGGTCGGGCCGGCGAGCGCGCGCAGCCCCTCGATGACCCGCTCACCCTCGACGATCATCACCACGACCGGGCCGGAGGCCATGAACTCCACCAGCGGCTCGTAGAAGGGCTTGCCCTTGTGCTCGCCGTAGTGCTGCTCCAGCGTGTCCTGGTCCAGGGTGCGCAGCTCCAGCGCGGTGATCGCCCAGCCCGCCTTGCGCTCGATGCGGCTGATGATCTCGCCGGTCAGGCCGCGACGGACGGCGTCGGGCTTGAGGAGGACGAGGGTGCGCTGGCTCACGACGGGCTCCTTTGAGTCAAGGTTTAGCGGTGGGACGAGATTACCCGGCGTGTCGGGGCGCCTGTTACGCAGCGTCAGGTGTGGAGGAGTCGGCCTGGGCCGCGAATCTCGCCTTCGCCTCGTCCACCTTCCGCCCGTAGTGCACGGACGCCCACCACAGGGCCGCGAAGACCACGCCCAGGAAGAACATCATCGGCACGGCGAAGCCCGACGCGATGAGCGCGATCTGCAACGCCCAGCCGAGCGCGACCCCGCCCGGGCGCGTCACCAGGCCGCACAGCACCAGGCACAGGAACATCGCGACACCGCTGACCGTCCACACGGTGGTCATGGACAGGTCGGGATCCTTCATGGCGACCAGGCCGGCGAAGCCGATGATGAAGAACTCGCCGATCAGGGTCGAAGAACACAGCGTACGCACGGAACTCAGCCCCTCCCCAGGAGCAGTCGGGCCTCGCCGACGGTGATGACGGAACCGGTGACGAGCACACCGCCACCCGCGAACTCGCCCTCCTCCTCGGCCAGCGTGATCGCGGCCTCCAGCGCGTCGGGCAGCCGCGGCTCGACCTGGACGCGCTCCTCGCCGAACACCTCGACGGCGATGCCGGCCAGCTCGTCGGCGTCCATCGCGCGGTGGCTGGAGTTCTGCGTGACCACGATCTCGGCGAACACCGGCTCGAAGGCCTCCAGCAGCCCCCGTACGTTCTTGTCGCCGCTCGCGCCGACGACACCGATGAGCCGGCTGAACTGGAAGGCTTCACCGATCGCCTCGGCCGCCGCTCGGGCGCCCGCCGGGTTGTGGGCGGCGTCGAGCACGACCGTCGGGGAACGCCGCACGACCTCCAGCCGGCCCGGCGAGGCGACGGCCGCGAAGGCCTTGCGGACCGTGTCGAAGTCGAGCGGCTCGGCCCGCTGCGCGCCGACGCCGAAGAACGCCTCGACGGCGGCGAGCGCGACGGCCGCGTTGTGCGCCTGGTGCGCGCCGTGCAGCGGCAGGTACACCTCCGGGTACTCGCCGCCCAGCCCGCGCAGCGTCAGCAGCTGCCCGCCGACGGCCACCTGCCGCTCCACGACACCGAACTCCAGGCCCTCCCGGGCCACGGTCGCGTCCACCTCGACGGCCTTCTTCAGCAGCACCTGCGCGGCGTCGACCGGCTGCTGCGCCATGATGACCGTCGCGCCCTGCTTGATGATGCCGGCCTTCTCCGTGGCGATCTCGGAGTGCGTGGTGCCGAGCCGGTCGGTGTGGTCGAGGTCTATGGGCGTGACGACGGCGACGTCACCGTCGATCACGTTCGTGGCGTCCCAGGAGCCGCCCATGCCGACCTCGACGACGGCGACGTCGGCGGGCGCGTCGGCGAACGCCGCGTACGCCATGCCGGTGAGCACCTCGAAGAAGGACAGCCGGTAGTCCTGCTGCGCGTCGACCATCTCGACGTACGGCTTGATGTCCTGGTACGTCTCGATGAACCGCTCGGCGGAGATCGGGGCGCCGTCCAGGCTGATGCGCTCGGTGATCGACTGCACGTGCGGCGAGGTGTAGCGGCCGGTGCGCAGCTCGAAGGCGCCGAGCAGGGCCTCGATCATGCGGGCCGTGGAGGTCTTGCCGTTGGTCCCCGTGATGTGGATCGACGGGTACGACCGCTGCGGCTCCCCCAGCACGTCCATCAGCGCGGCGATCCGGCTGACGGAGGGCTCCAGCTTGGTCTCGCCCCAGCGCGTGGCGAGCTCCGCCTCGACCTCGCGCAGGGCCTTGTCGACCTCGGGGTCGGCGGGCCGGGTCGGGATGTCGGCGTCGGGCGGTCCGCCCTGGGTGCGCAGGGTTCGGCTGCCGGCTTCGATGACGGCGAGGTCGGGATCGCGGGTGGTCTCCTCCGCGATGATCTCGTCGAAGCTGTCGAGGGGGTCGGGCTGGTCGTCGGCGTTGTGGTCTGGAGGGAGCTCGCTCACGGGGCCCAGTCTACGGAGCGGCTGTGACATCGGTCGGGGGTGGTTTGTGTCGTCCTTTCCGTGCGGGTTGTGTGTGGCTTGTCGCGCAGTTCCCCGCGCCCCTGAAAGAGACGCGTGAAGGCCCCGGCGCCGACAAGCACCGGGGCCTTCACGACCGTACGAACCCCTACCCCTGCGGCAGCCTCTCCAGCTGCGCCTGGATCCGGGCGATGTCCTCCTCCGCCTTGGCGAGGCGGGTGCGGATCTTGTCCACGACGTGGTCGGGGGCCTTCGCCAGGAACGCCTCGTTGCCGAGCTTGGCGTTCGCCTGCGCCTTCTCCTTCTCCGCCGCCGCGAGGTCCTTCGCGAGACGCTTGCGCTCCGCCGCCACGTCGATCGTGCCGGACAGGTCGAGGGCGACCTCCGCGCCCGCGACCGGGAGGGTCGCCGTGGCCGTGAAGGCGTCGCCCTCCGGCTGGAGCCGGAGCAGCTGGCGGATGGCGGCCTCGTGCGTCGCGAACGGCGTGCCGTCCAGCGTCAGCCGGGCCGGAACCCGCTGGCCGGGCTGCAGGCCCTGGTCGGCGCGGAAGCGGCGGACCTCGGTGATGACCGACTGCAGGCTCTCGATCTCACGCTCGGCGCCGGCGTCCCGGAAGCCGCTGTCCTTCGGCCAGTCGGCGATGACGACCGACTCGCCGCCGGTGAGGGTGGTCCACAGGGTCTCGGTGACGAAGGGGACCACCGGGTGCAGCAGCTTCAGCGTGACGTCGAGGACCTCACCGAGGACGCGCTTGCTGACCTCGGCCGCCTCGCCGCCCGCCTGGAACGTCGTCTTGGACAGCTCGACGTACCAGTCGAAGACCTCGTCCCACGCGAAGTGGAACAGGGAGTCGGACAGCTTCGCGAACTGGTAGTCGTCGTAGAACGCGTCGACTTCCGCGACGACCGTGTTCAGACGGGAGAGGATCCAGCGGTCCGTCGCGGACATCTTCGACGGATCCGGCAGCGGGCCGTCCACCGTCGCGCCGTTCATCATCGCGAAGCGCGTCGCGTTCCAGATCTTGTTGGCGAAGTTGCGGGAGCCCTGCACCCAGTCCTCGCCGATCGGGACGTCGACGCCCGGGTTCGCGCCACGGGCCAGAGTGAACCTGAGCGCGTCCGAGCCGTACTTGTCCATCCAGTCCAGCGGATTGACCGCGTTGCCGAAGGACTTCGACATCTTCTTGCCGAACTGGTCGCGGACCATGCCGTGCAGGGCGATGGTGTGGAACGGCGGGGTGCCGTCCATCGCGTACAGGCCGAACATCATCATCCGGGCGACCCAGAAGAAGAGGATGTCGTAGCCGGTGACCAGGACGGAGTTCGGGTAGAACTTCGCGAGCGACTCGGTCTGCTCGGGCCAGCCGAGCGTGGAGAACGGCCACAGGCCGGAGGAGAACCAGGTGTCGAGGACGTCGGTGTCCTGACGCCAGCCCTCGCCGCTCGGCGGCTCCTCGTCGGGGCCGACGCAGACGACCTCGCCGTTCGGGCCGTACCAGACCGGGATGCGGTGGCCCCACCACAACTGCCGCGAGATGCACCAGTCGTGGAGGTTGTCGACCCAGTCGAAGTAGCGCTTCTCCATCTCCTGCGGGTGGATCTTGACGCGCCCGTCACGGACGGCGTCACCGGCCGCCTTCGCCAGCGGGCCGACCTTGACCCACCACTGCATGGACAGCCGCGGCTCGATGGTGGTCTTGCAGCGCGAGCAGTGGCCGACGGAGTGGACGTACGGCCGCTTCTCCGCGACGATCCGGCCCTCGGCGCGCAGCGCGGCGACGATGGCGGAGCGGGCCTCCAGGCGGTCCTGGCCCTGGAAGGGGCCGTGAGCGGTGATCACGGCATGCTCGTCCATGATCGTCAGGGCCGGGAGGTCGTGGCGCTGGCCGATCTCGAAGTCGTTCGGGTCGTGCGCCGGGGTGACCTTGACGGCACCCGTGCCGAACTCCGGGTCGACGTGCTCGTCCGCGACGACCGGGATGGAGCGGTCGGTCAGCGGCAGCTTGACCAGCTTGCCGACCAGGTGCTTGTACCGCTCGTCCTCGGGGTGAACGGCGACGGCCGTGTCACCGAGCATCGTCTCGGCGCGGGTGGTGGCGACGACGATGGTGTCGTCCCCGTCGCCGTACTTCATGGAGACGAGCTCGCCGTCGTCGTCCTGGTACTCGACCTCGATGTCCGAGATGGCGGTCAGGCACCGGGGGCACCAGTTGATGATGCGCTCGGCGCGGTAGATCAGCTCGTCGTCGTAGAGCCGCTTGAAGATGGTCTGGACGGCCTGGGAGAGGCCCTCGTCCATCGTGAAGCGCTCGCGCGACCAGGCGACGCCGTCACCGAGGCGCCGCATCTGGCCGCTGATCTGCCCGCCGGACTCGCCCTTCCACTGCCAGACCCGCTCGACGAAGGCCTCACGGCCCAGGTCGTGCCGGGACTTGCCCTCCTTGGCGAGCTCGCGCTCGACGACGTTCTGCGTGGCGATACCGGCGTGGTCCATGCCGGGCTGCCACAGCGTCTCGTACCCCTGCATCCGCTTACGGCGGGTCAGGGCGTCGATGAGCGTGTGCTCGAAGGCGTGCCCGAGGTGCAGGCTGCCCGTGACGTTCGGCGGCGGGATGACGATCGTGTACGGCGGCTTGTCGCTCTTCTCGTCCGCCTCGAAGTAACCCCGCTCCACCCAGCGCTCGTACAGCGGCCCCTCTACGTCGGCCGGCGCGTACTGGGTCGGCAGGTCGGTGCTGGGCGCTGGTGGCTGCTGCTGAGCGTTCTCGGTCACGGGGGTCAGTTTAGAGGTGTCACTCCCCCGTCCCGAAACGCGTTTGCTTTGTAACGGTGGGGGCCCCGATGCCATGCACACGACGGGTCTGCGCCAGGATGTCTCGAACGCATAAGCATCTGGAGGGGAACCCAGAACATGAGCTACAACCAGCCGGGCCCGTACGGCGGGCAGCCCCAGCAGCCCGGACCGTACGGCCAGCCCGGTCCGTACGGCCAGCCGCCGCAGGCACCCCAGCCCGGCTACGGCTACCCCCAGCAGGCCCCTCCGCCCCAGCCCGGGTACGGCTACCCGCAGCAGCCCCCGCAGGGCGTCCCGCCCCAGCCGAACCCCTACGGCCAGCAGCCCCCGTACGGCCAGCAGCCGCCCTACGGCCAGGCCCCGTACGGCGTCCCCCAGCCCCCGGCCCCGGGCGGCGGCAAGAAGAAGACGGGCATCGTCATCGGCGCGGTGGCGGTCGTCGCGGCGATCGGCGTGGGCGCGTACTTCGTGATCGGCGGGGGCGGAGGCGCGGGGTCCCTGGAGGACGACGGACCGCACAAGCTCACGACGCCGGCGACGGTGCTCAGCGACTACAAGCGCATCACCAAGGACGGGCAGACCGCCGGCGACGACTCGACGTCGGAGCTGGAGAAGAGCGGCGTCAAGAACGCCAAGTCCGCGGCGGGCCAGTACTCCACGGTGGACCTGAGCGACTACGACCCCGACGATCCGTCGTCCGCGGCGAAGATGGCGACGGCCAAGACGCTGTCGGTGGCCGGTGCCTACGGTGAGATCTCCGACCCTGAGGCGACTCTGGACCTGTTCTTCGCCAACTTCAAGAAGTCGGCCGAGAAGGAGTCCGCCACCGGGTCCGGCAAGCCCGAGCTGGTCGGCGAGCCCGAGGCGGCGGACCTCGACGGTGCGGTCATGAAGTGCCAGTCGGTCAAGGGGCAGGACCGGCTGACGAAGAAGGAGAAGACCAACTGGTTCTGCGCGTGGGCCGACTACAGCACGATCGCCGTCGTGTCGCCGGGTGACGCGGCGCAGGGCGTCACCAAGGACGTGGCGATCGACATCACGACCAAGGCCCGCAAGGAAGTCCGCGTCAAGGCCTGACGCGGCAACGACGAAGGCGCCCGGCAGAAGTGCCGGGCGCCCACGCGTGCAGTGGGTGACTACGCCGTCTTCTGCTCGCCCGGCCCGCGCCCCCGCGCGTCGCGCGGAATCAGCGTCGGGTTCACGTTCGACTGGACGACGTCCGCCGTGATGACGACCCGGGCCACGTCCTTGCGGGACGGGACCTCGTACATCACGCCCTGGAGGACCTCCTCCATGATGGCGCGCAGCCCTCGCGCGCCCGTCTGGCGGAGGATGGCCTGGTCCGCGATGGCTTCGAGGGCCTCGCGCTCGAAGTCCAGCTCCACGCCGTCGAGTTCGAAGAGGCGCTGGTACTGCTTGACGAGCGCGTTGCGCGGCTCGACGAGGATCTGGAGCAGGGCCTCACGGTCGAGGTTGTGGACCGAGGTGATGACGGGGAGGCGGCCGATGAACTCGGGGATCATGCCGAACTTGACCAGGTCCTCCGGCATGACCTCCTGGAACTGGTCCTTGGACTCCATCTCGCGCTTGGAGCGGATCTGCGCCCCGAAGCCGATCCCCTTGGCGCCGGCGCGGGACTCGATGATCTTCTCCAGGCCGGCGAAGGCACCGCCCACGATGAACAGCACGTTCGTCGTGTCGATCTGGATGAACTCCTGGTGGGGGTGTTTGCGGCCGCCCTGCGGCGGGACCGAGGCCGTGGTGCCCTCCAGGATCTTCAGCAGGGCCTGCTGGACGCCCTCGCCCGAGACGTCGCGCGTGATCGAGGGGTTTTCACTCTTCCTCGCGACCTTGTCGATCTCGTCGATGTAGATGATCCCGGTCTCGGCCTTCTTGACGTCGTAGTCGGCGGCCTGGATCAGCTTGAGGAGGATGTTCTCGACGTCCTCGCCGACGTAGCCGGCCTCCGTCAGGGCCGTGGCGTCCGCGATCGCGAAGGGGACGTTGAGCATCCGCGCGAGGGTCTGCGCGAGGAGGGTCTTGCCGGAGCCCGTGGGGCCGAGGAGGAGGATGTTGGACTTCGCCAACTCGATGGCGTCGTCGCGGCCGTTCGCCCCGCCGTTCTCGCCGGCCTGGACCCGCTTGTAGTGGTTGTAGACCGCGACGGAGAGGGCCTTCTTGGCGGCCTCCTGGCCGACCACGTAGCCCTCGAGGAACTCGTAGATCTCGCGGGGCTTCGGGAGCTCCTCCCAGCGGACCTCGCTGGTCTCGGCCAGCTCCTCCTCGATGATCTCGTTGCAGAGGTCGATGCACTCGTCGCAGATGTACACACCGGGCCCTGCGATGAGCTTCTTGACCTGCTTCTGGCTCTTGCCGCAGAACGAGCACTTGAGCAGATCGCCGCCGTCACCGATGCGTGCCACGGTGTGCTTCCCCTTCGCCTGGGAGACTCCTGGACGCCGACGTCCAGCGGACTCCTGGTGCTGCCTTATGTCCGACGGTACCTTGCCGGGCCCCCCGTTCGGGCCCCCCTTGGCGCGGTTCACTTTGACGTGGACCGTGCCAAACCGTGCCAAGGGGCGGCAGACGATACAGCCTCTCGCCTCAGCGCAGGCTCGAGTTGTCCATCTTCCGGGTGGTGATGATCTGGTCGATCAGCCCGTAGTTCAGCGCGTCCTCGGCCGTGAGGATCTTGTCGCGCTCGATGTCCTCGCGGATCTTGTCGATCGACTGGGTGGAGTGCTTGGCCAGCATCTCCTCCAGCTGCGTGCGCATCCGGAGGATCTCGTTGGCGGCGATCTCCAGGTCGGACACCTGGCCGCGGCCGGTCTCGCTGTACGGCTGGTGGATCAGCACGCGGGCGTTCGGCAGGGCCATGCGCTTGCCCGGGGTGCCGGCGGCCAGCAGGACGGCGGCGGCGGAGGCCGCCTGGCCCATGCAGACCGTCTGGATGTCCGGCTTCACGTACTGCATCGTGTCGTAGATCGCAGTGAGCGCCGTGAAGGAGCCGCCGGGGCTGTTGATGTAGACCGAGATGTCACGGTCGGGGTCCATCGACTCCAGGCACAGCAGCTGCGCCATGACGTCGTTGGCGGAGGCGTCGTCGATCTGGACGCCGAGGAAGATCACGCGCTCCTCGAAGAGCTTCGCGTACGGGTCGTACTCGCGGATGCCCTGGGAGGTGCGCTCGACGAAGCGCGGGATGACGTAGCGGGACTCGGCCTGCGGGCCGGTGTACTCGCCCTGAGCGGCGCGCATGTCCTGCACGGCGTGCATACGGTCGTAGATCCCGCTGCCGGGGAACTGGTTCACGGTGTCTCCTGAAAAGGGCTGAGGCGGTCGGCTGGGGCTGTCTGGGGGTCGCTGGGGCCCGGGAGGGCTCCGTGGGCCTCACGGGGCGCCACAGGCCCCGTGGGACCCTCTCAGGCCCCGGTGCCGCCGCCGCCCGGCATGCCGGCGGCCGTGGGCATGACGTCGTCGATGAGGCCGTACTCCTTGGCCTCGAACGCGTCGAACCAGCGGTCGCGGTCCGAGTCGCGGGTGATCTGCTCGACCGTCTGGCCCGTGTGCTGGGCGGTGAGCTCGGCCATGCGCTTCTTGGTGTGCAGCAGCCGCTCGGCGTGGATCTTGATGTCGGAGGCGGAGCCCGCCAGGCCGGCGGAGGGCTGGTGGATCAGGATCTCGGCGTTCGGCAGCGCGAAGCGCTTGCCGGGGGTGCCCGCGCTGAGCAGGAACTGTCCCATCGAGGCCGCGAGGCCCATGGCGATCGTCACCACGTCGTTCTTGATGTACTGCATGGTGTCGTAGATCGCCATACCGGCCGTGATCGAACCGCCGGGGCTGTTGATGTACAGGTAGATGTCCTTGTCCGGTTCGGCGGCAAGGAGCAGCAGCTGTGCGGTGATCTTGTTCGCGATGTCGTCGTCGACCGGCTGGCCGAGGAAGATGATCCGCTCGTTGAGCAGCCGGTTGTAGACCTGGTCGCCGAGGCCACCACCGATGGAAGGCTCGCCGGCGGCTGAAGGCATCAGATTCGTCACGTATCCACCTGCTCGTCTTACGACGGCGCCGGGCCGTCTCACGTGTTCCCTGCGGGGCGGGAGCCGTTCGGAGACTCCACTGCCCTGGTATTCATGGACCCTAACGCGCGGGTCCCTTCGGGGAATCCCGGAGATGGGAGTGTTCGCCGGGGGCGTAGCGCTGCGCGGGATCGCCGGGGGTGGTTTCCGTCCGTGTGCGACCGCGGGCCCGTCGTGATCGATCGCGCAGTTCCCCGCGCCCCTGGGCCGCGACGCCAACGGGCCCCGAGAGGCACTGTGTGTCTCGGGGCCCGTCCTTACGGCGTTACGCGGTGCCCGGGGGCTCAGCCCTCGGTCTTCTCCTCGGCGGACTCGGCCGGGGTCTCCTCGGCGGCGGCCTCGGTGGCCTCGGACTCCTCGTCCTCGTCGTCGAGGTCGATGATCTCGCCGTTGGTGTCCTTGACCGTGGCCTTCTCGACCACGACGGCCAGGGCCTTGCCGCGGGCGACCTCGCCGACCAGGAGCGGAACCTGGCCGCCCTCGACGACGGCCTGGGCGAACTGGTCGGGGGACATGCCGGAGGAGGCCGCACGCCGCATGAGGTGCTCGGTGAGCTCCTCCTGGTTGACGTTGAGCTTCTCCTGCTTGACGAGCTCGTCGAGGACGAACTGGGTCTTGATGCCCTTGACCGCGGCCTCGCGGGTCTCGGTCTCGAACTCCTCCTCGCTCTTGCCCTGGATCTCCAGGTACTTCGCGAGGTCGAGACCCATCTGGCCGAGCTGGTGGTGCTCGAGGTTGTGCTTGCGCGTGTTGACCTCGTCCTCGAGCAGCTTCTCGGGGACCGGGACCTCGACCAGCTCGAGCAGCTTCTCCAGGACGCGCTCCTGGGCCTGCGTGGCCTGGTCGTACTGCTTCATGTTCTCGAGGCGCTTGCGGCTGTCGGCGCGCAGCTCCTCGATGGTGTCGAACTCGGAGGCGAGCTGCGCGAACTCGTCGTCCAGCTCGGGCAGTTCACGCTTGGCGACCTGGGTGACCTTGACGGTGACCTCGGCCTCCTTGCCGGCGGCGGAGCCGCCCTTGAGCTCGGAGGTGAAGGTGGCCTCGCCACCGGCCTCCAGGCCCTTCACGGCGTCGTCGATGCCGTCCAGCAGCTCGCCGGAGCCGATGGTGTAGGAGACGCCGTTCGCGACGCCGTCCTCGAGGACCTCGCCCTCGACCTTGGCCTCCAGGTCGATCGTCACGACGTCGCCGTCCTCGGCGGCACGCTCGACCGGGGCGGTGGAGGCGAAGCGCTCGCGGAGCTCCTCGACCGCCTTGTCGACGTCCTCCTCGGTGACCTCGACGGCGTCGACCTCGACCTCGATGCCGGAGTAGTCCGGGATCTCGATCGCGGGGCGGATGTCGACCTCGGCGGTGAAGTTCAGCGTCTCGCCGTCCTTCAGCTCCGTGATGTCGACCTCGGGCTGGCCCAGGGGGCTCAGCTCGGCCTCGTTGACCGCGTCGGTGTAGAACTTCGGCAGCGCGTCGTTGACGGCCTCCTCCAGCACCGCACCGCGGCCGAACCGCTGGTCGATGACCCGGGCCGGGACCTTGCCCTTGCGGAAGCCCTTCACCGTGACCTGCTGGTTGATCTTCTTGTACGCCGCGTCGAGGCTGTCCTTGAGCTCCTCGAAGGGCACCTCGACAGTGAGCCGAACCCGAGTCGGGTTCAGGGTCTCCACGGCGCTCTTCACGGTTCGGTCTCCTTGTGGCTGACTTCTTGGGTTCTGCCGGTGCCAGAGCGGCCCGGCGGATTTCGCCGCCCGGAGGACTTCAGACGATGAGACACACGGGCGTGCAGCTTGCATAGTAACGGCAGCGACTACACCGCCCAAAAGGCGATCACGGGAGTGATCAGGAGACGATCACGCGAGGTGACCGGATGGCTGGTCGGGGTGGCGGGATTTGAACCCACGGCCTTCCGCTCCCAAAGCGGACGCGCTACCAAGCTGCGCCACACCCCGTCTGGTGCGACACGTAGGGTACATGCCGCCAGGCGGTGTGGCCGCCGCATTTCCACAGGGCCGGTGCCGCGTCGGCCACGGCGGGAATGCGGTGTGCGACGGACGGGCCCGACCCGCTACGATGCCTTCAGTGCCGCGGTCACTCCGACCTGCGGCGCGCGCTGTGCGGGCGTAGCTCAATGGTAGAGCCCTAGTCTTCCAAACTAGCTACGCGGGTTCGATTCCCGTCGCCCGCTCCATACGGCTCAGGGCCAGGTCAGAGGATCATTCCTCCGCCTGGCCCTGATCGTTTGCCAGGGGGCGTGTCGTTACGGTGACCGCATGACGCCCGACTCCATCGCACCCGCAGACATCGCGTCGATGCCCAGGATCGAGTTCGCTTTCCCCGGCCCGCTGCGCGACCAGCTCGTCGCAGCCATCCTCAACGGTTCGAAGACCTCCACGACCGGACTCGTCGTCGACTACGAGCATGAGGGAGAGCCGCTGCCGGAAGTCGGGAACCGTTCGGTGGTCGTCGACTCGGACCAGCGTCCGGTAGCGGTTGTCGAGGTGACCAGCGTGCGTGTCGTCCCCCTCGCGCAGGTGGATCTCGCGCACGTGACGGATGAGGGGGAAGGGCACACGAGCGTAGCCGAGTGGCGCGAAGGCCACGAGCGGTTCTGGCACAGCGAGGAGATGCGTGCGGCCTTGGGGGACCCCGGCTTCACCGTCGACGACACGACGCCGGCGGTTCTGGAACGTTTCCGCCTGGTCGCCGACCTTCGCCCCTCCGACGATCAGGTCAGGTAGAAGCCGGCGTCCTCTTCGGACGGCGTCAGGGGCGCGTACTGCCTCAGTTCGCCGCCCCGGATCATCCACAGGCGGAAGAACGATTCCTCCTGGTCCATGACGAGGAGCTGCACCACGTTCGGCTCCCGCCACGGCGTCTCGGCGACCCGCTTCCTGAGCGCGTCGAGGTCGCAGTGGTTGAGAGCACCCGCCCACACCCGGCACTCGGGCCACTTCCAGCCACCCCATCCGGGGTCCTGGTCGGTGAGGAGGTTGAGGTCGCCGACGCCGACGCCGGAGGCGTCCGGCCGGCCGCGATGCGGAGCCTCGTCGCTCAGCCAGGCGCTCAGCGCCTCGACGTTGGCCCGGTCGGCGTCGGCGGCCGAGATCATCACATTGGCAACCCAGCTCATGGCGCTCGTTCTATCTCGCCGGCGCTCGACCGGTCGAGCGATTTCGGGCTGAGCCGACGGCCGGGGGTTCACAGGTCGCGTACGTCGACCGTGTAGACCGAGCGCTCTCCGTACGGGATGTACAGGGCGTCGCCGACCAGGGTGAGGGGTGCGCCGGTGGTGTTGTCGGGCTCGCCGCTGTCGTCGCGGCCGGTGCGGGTGCCTTCCACCTTGCCGGTGCCGACGCTCAGGGCCGCCACCCGGCCGCTGGGGGACGCGAAGTACACGTGCGTGGCGGAGGCGGTCGGGGGCCCTTGCTGCTCGACGGTGGAGTTGCTGACCCAGCGGGTCCGGCCCGTGCGGGGGGAGACCGCGCTGACGCCGCCGCTGCCGCGGGTGAGGTAGACGGTCCCGCGGACGAGGTACGCGGCAGATGCGTCGGACAGTGTGCCGGAGAGCCGCAGGGTCGTGAGGGCGCGCGAGGAGAGGTCGATCCGGGTCAGGCCGGAACCGGGCGCATGGGCGTCCGCCAGCACCAGCCGGTTCCCGTCCCGGCCGAGCATGTCCAGGGCGCCCTTCGCCTCGACCGTCCAGCGCGGCTCGCCGGTGGCCGCGCCGAGCTGGGAGACGCTGGTGCGGGCGGTGCCGTTCGTCCGGTCCCCGTCGGTGCAGATCAGGTAGGCCCGGCGGTCCGCGGCGCGCAGTCGGCAGCCCTCTCGGGCCTGCGGCTGCGGGCGCTTCCAGAGGACCTTGCCGGTGTCGGCGGCCAGCAGCGCGTACTGGTCGCCCTGGCCGCCGTAGAAGGTGACGACACCTTCCGGGACGGCCACGGCGCTTCCCTGCTCCCGGTCGGGGGCGCTCGCCATCTGGCCGTCGGCCGTCTCGGTCCGCCACAGGACCTCGCCGGTGCCGGCGGCCAGGGCGGCGACGCTGTAGGTGAACAGCGGGCCGGCGCCGTCGGCCATCTGCCGTTCGTCCGCCTGGTAGGCGTAGACGCGGTCCCGGCTCGTGCCGATGATCCCGCCCGGGGAGTTGGACACGCCGTCCGGCGCCGTGGGGTCGACGAACCGGGTCCATGTGGGGCCACCGTCGGCCAGATCGAAGCGGGTCGCCATGATCTGGGCTCCGGCGCACACCAGGGACGTGTCCACGGCCGCGCAGCGCCGGAAGGAGGAGTCACCCGGGAGCATCCGGCCCCCCTCCGGGCCCTTCGCCCGGGCGGCCCAGGGCTTCCAGCCCTCGGGAAGATCGGCGGGCGCCGCCTCGGACGAGGGGGCGCGGTCGCCGTCGGGGATGAGGGCCATGGTGGTGGTGACGAGCGCGGCGAGCACGACGGCCGCGGCGGCCGAGACCAGCATCAGGCCGTGCCTGCGGCGCCTGCGGACGCGCTCGGCGTCGGGCGCCGGTGCCGCGGCCGGATCGTGCGGCGGTTCGTGCTGCTCGGCCGGGGTCCTGTCGAGGCGGCGATGCGGGGCCTCGCCCGGCTCGGTGTCCGTCCGGTCGGACACGAGCGGGGGGCGCACGGCTTCCGCCCGGTCCGTGCGCGCGGCGTCGGGCCATACCGTCCCGGCGGGCTCGGTCGGCCGTGCGCCCGGCCCCGGTCGCAGGGTCCGGGGTGACCCGGTGGCGGGCAGGGGGTGGCCGGCGGGGGCGCTGCCCTCGCGGAGCAGGGTGAGCAGGTCTGCCGCGGTCGGGCGGGACTTGTGGTGCTTCTTCAGGCAGAGGCGGATGACGGGGAGCATTTCGTCCGGTACGCCGGAGAGTTCCGGCTCGCCCTCGACGACCCGCAGAGCCGTCTCGTAGGGGCTCGGGCTGTCGAAGGGGCCGCGACGGGTGGCGGCGTAGGCGAGGACCGAGCCGAGGGAGAAGACGTCGGCGGCCGGGCCGACGTCCTGGGGGGACGCGAACTGTTCCGGGGACATGAAGGGCGGTGTGCCCATGACCCGGCCGGTCTGGGTGAGGACGTCGGAGGCGGCGAACTCGGCGGCGCGGGAGATGCCGAAGTCGATGACGCGGGGGCCGTCGTCGGCGAGCATCACGTTGGCCGGCTTCAGGTCGCGGTGGACGACTCCGGCGCGGTGCATGTCGCGCAGCGCCTCGGCGAGCCCTGCGGCGAGTTCGCGCAGGCGGGGCAGGGGGAGCGGGCCGTGCTCGCGGACGTGGGTGCCGAGGTCCGCGCCCGGAATGTAGAGGGTGGCCATCCAGGGGCGCATCGCGTCGGCGTCCGCGTCCACGACAGGGGCCGTGAAGGCGCCGCTGACCTGGCGGGCGGCTGCCACCTCGCGGCGGAACCGGGCGCGGAACTCGTCGTCGTCGGCGTACTGACCGTGGACGACCTTGATCGCGAGGGGCCGGCCGGAGGCCGAACGGGCCAGGTAGACCACACCCATGCCGCCGGAGCCGAGGCGGTCCTCGATGCGGTAGCCACCCACCTCGGCCGGGTCGGAGTCGCGCAGCGCCATCCCCGTACGTTCCCCCCGTCACGCACTGTCCCCTGGTCGGGGAGGAGCGTATCCCCACGCTCCTCGGGCCGGCGGCACCGGCCCGGTCAGAAGCTGATGGAGTTGATGGTCTCCGCTATCGAGTTGAGGAACCGGTTGATGGACGGGGCCATGCCGGTCGAGGCGAGGAAGAAGCCGAAGAGGATCGCCACGATCGCGGGTCCTGCCTTGATGGATCCCCCTCTCAGCAACACCACAAGGATGATCGCCAACAGCAGCACCACAGACAGTGAAATGGCCACAACTGATCACACCCTCGGTCGGTCCGCTCTCCCGGCCCGGGGACGCGACCACGCGCACCCCGCCAGAACCATCGTGCCACCAACCCGGCCGGGCTATGCGGCCCGTGACACATCGACCACCTCACTCGTGTCCGGACCGGGTGCGCCGCTCGGGGCCACGGGCCGAACGGCTGTGACTCGTACGACAATTCGATGGGCCACCCGCACAGGGAATTCGACCGCATCGTTTCCGTGTCCACACAACGCGTTCGCAGCTAATTCGAATTACCCTCGCAAGTTCCTCAACGGCCCTGCGGTCAGGCATCGGAGAGGCACGGAAGTGGACATTCCGCCGGAGTCGCCTGCTGGTCTTATGCACCGCTTAGTCCGGAAGTATCACGACAAGCAGGGTGGGTGTGATGAACACAGTCCGCCGTCCGGTGATGTGTTGGCCATCACTCCGACAAGGACGTCAACTACCTGAAATCCGGGGTACCCACAGTGAATAGCCGGGATTCACATCCGGCGTTTTACGAATAGCCGCTGGGAACGCTAGGGTGCCTCAGATGTTCCACGCTGCCTCGTCCCCCGCAAGCGCAGCGAGGTCCCGGATCGTCTCCCCGAGCTCCTGGTGGGAGGGTCTGTGACGAACTCGCTGCGACCGAACGGCGACCGCAGGGCGCCACTTCCCCCGGCACAGTCCTCTGCCGACGGAGTGCCGAGCCCGCGCTCGCCGCAGAGCCCCCAGAAGAAGCAGAACGGCAAGCAGCGCGACGCGTTCTTCGACAACGCCAAGTACCTCGCGATCGTGCTGGTGGCCATGGGCCACGCCTGGGAACCGCTCAAGGGCGACAGCCGGGTACTCGAGGCCGCGTACCAGGTCGTCTACGCGTTCCACATGCCGGCGTTCATCATCATCTCCGGCTACTTCTCGCGCAGTTTCGACATGCGGCCCGACCGGCTCAAGCGCCTCATCACCGGCGTGGCCGTGCCGTACATCGTCTTCGAGACGGCCTACCCGCTCTTCAAGCGGTTCATCGACAACGACCCGCACCAGGAGATCAGCCTCCTCGACCCCTGGTACCTGACCTGGTTCCTGTGCGCGCTGTTCATCTGGCGGCTCACCACCCCCATCTGGAAGATGGCGCGCTGGCCGCTGCCGCTCGCGCTCGGCCTCGCGATGCTGGCGACCGTCAGCCCGGAGATCGGTGACGACCTCGACCTCCAGCGGGTGCTCCAGTTCCTGCCGTTCTTCGTGCTGGGCCTGGTGATGAAGCCCGAGCACTTCCACATGGTGCGCCGCCGCTCCGTGCGGATCGCCTCGGTGCCCGTGTTCGCCGCCGCGCTTGTCTTCAGCTGGTGGGCCGTGCCGCGCATGAACACCGCGTGGTTCTACCACCGGGACGCCGCGCAGGAGCTGGGCGCGCCGTGGTGGACCGGCCCGGTCATGGTGCTCGCGATGTTCGGCTGCTCCCTGGTGCTGACCGCCTGCTTCTTCGCCTGGGTGCCGCGCCGCCACATGTGGTTCACCGCGCTCGGCGCCGGCACGCTCTACGGCTACCTGCTGCACGGCTTCCTGGTGAAGGCCGGCGACTACCAGGGCTGGTTCGAGCCGACGTGGATGCACCAGCCGCTCGGTGAGATCGCCGTGACCGTCGCCGCGGCGGCCGTCGTGACGGCGCTGTGCACCAAGCCGGTGCGGCGGGTCTTCCGGTTCGCGATGGAGCCGAAGATGGAGTGGGCCTTCAAGCGGGACGCGGCCGAGGTGGCCCGTGAGCGCCAGAGCGCCGAGCGGCGCGAGCGCGAGAAGGCAACCGTGGGCTGACCGCCCGTGAACGCACGCCCAAGGGCCCGTACTCATCGCGAGTACGGGCCCTTGCGCTGTCTCGGTGTCCCGGCCGGGGACTAGGGCCTGTCGTTTGGATCAGGTCGCAGGGAAGTGACAGTGCCACTCAGCGCCGGTGAGCGACGACAACGCGGCAGATGCGCGTGCCAGACCCCGCGTCTGCGACGTGATCCAAACGACAGACCCTAGGTGCCCTTCAGGTGTCGCATCAGGCGCTCGAAGTCCTGCCAGCCGGACAGGTCCGACGGGTCGCCCCGGAACGGGTAGTACAGGGCCGGACGGGTCTTCGGGCCCAGTTCCCGCGGCGCCTCGGGCAGCGGTGTGCGCCGGGCCCGGTCGCCCGGCATCTGACGGACCTCCTCGGCGCCCAGCACGAACGCGAAGGGCACGCCGGGGCCTTCGAAGCGGGCCGGGACGGACAGGTCGCGGCGGGCCCGGCGGATCTGGACGAGCATCGACTGGAGGTCGTGCCGGGTGGCGAGGCTCTCCGCGGCGGCGGCCACGGCGTCCGTCGGGATCCGCTCCCCCGGTCCGTACCCGAAGGCCAGCGTCACGTCCTCCTCCACGCCGCCCTTCGTCCGGGTGATGCGCACCGTCGCCAGGCCCGGCCGCTCCGGCGTGCCGACGACCACCAGCCAGGTCGGCTCGGGCGCCCGCTCGTGGGCGACGTCGGTCAACTGCCGCAGTGACCACGGGAGGTTGGCCGGCTCCTCGGTGCCCCAGCCCGCCGGTGGCTCACCGGTGACGTCCCGCCAGACGGCTTCCACGGCACCGCCGAGGACGAGCCGGTCGTCGGCCGGGTGGACGGTGCGGAAGGAGATCGCCAGCTGGCGTTCGCCCGTGTCCTGGATGCCCTCCTGGAAGGAGGCGGCGACGGGCGTGCGCGGGTCCTCCGGGGTCGCCTGCGGTGACTCGACCGTCACGAACATGCCGTTGCTCCACTGGAGGACCGCGCCGGACAGACCGTCGTAGTAGCCGTCCCGGTCGTCCTGCACCACCCAGCGGGACGGCCAGCCCGGCAGGCTGCCCCGCACCGCCGGGGAGAGGCGGGTCCCCGCGGGGGTGACGATCTGGAGTCCCAGACCCGCGTTCCCGGCAGCGCGGAAGGCGTCCGACAGCCAGGCCGTCATCGCGACCACGGGACGGTCCTGGATGACGACGGCGACCTTGTCGGTGAGCACGTCCACGGCCGGCTGGGCGGCGGCCGGCGCCGGCGCCACCGTCATCCCGTCCGTCTTGACCACGGCCATCGACCAGGCGGCCTGCGGCGGCCAGGCCGTCCCGCCGACCAGCGTGGCGATGCGGGCGGCGAACGTCCCGGCGAGTTCCTCCGCCTCCTGGACGCCGGTGGTGGCCCGGGCTTCGGTCCACCAGTACGGCACCTCCGGCTCCTGGGCGCCGAGCAGCCGCTCGGCCTCTCCCCTGACCTGTACGAGCAGCGGCGCTTCGACGGAGACGAGCGGGCGGCCCTGCTGGTCGCAGAGCTGCACCACGGCTCCTTCGCCCTCGGTGCCCGCCAGCAGGTCCGGCCCGCCGGAGAGCAGGCCGGCGAGCACGCTCAGCGGGTCGGGCATCTTCTTCGTGAGGGCGATGACATCCTTCGTCACGCGTTTACCTCGTCCCCTCGTAGACGGTCTGGATGAGCCGGCTCGGTTCGCCCCTGCGGACCAGCACACCCCGGCCGGGCGGCTGCGGACCGGCGTACACGCCGGGGAAGAGCTGCCCCTCGCTGCGGTCGCCCGACATCACCAGTGCCGAGGCGCCGGACTCGCGCAGGCTCTGCAGCAGCGGCTCGTACAGGCCCCGGGAGGCGCCCGCGACGCGGCGGGTGAGAACGAAGTGCAGCCCGATGTCGACGGCCGAGGGGATGTACGGCACGAAGGGCGCGAGCGGCTGCTGACCCGCCGTGGTGAGGACGTCGTAGTCGTCGACGAGGATCACGATCCGCGGTCCGGAGAAGGAGCCCGGCTCCAGGTCCGCGCCGTCGGCACTCTCGTCGGGCAGCCGCTTCTCCAGTTCGGAGGCGATGCCGGCGGCGAGGCCGGCGCACAGCTTGGTGTTGTAGGCGTAGCCGCCCCGGTACTCCTCCGGGATGACGCCGCGCAGGCCCCGGCGCGGGTCGAAGACGCCGAAGACGAGCTCCTTGTCGCCGTAGCGCTCGATCAGGCCGCGGGCGATCACCTTGAGCAGGTTGGTCTTGCCGCACTCGCTGTCGCCCATGATCAGCAGGTGCTGGTCGTGGTGGAACAGGTCGAGCGGGACGGGGGCCAGCTGCGTCTGGTCCAGGCCGACCGGGACGCGGCGCGGTTCGGCCGCCGGGCCGGGCAGCTGGTGCGCCTCCAGCACGTGCGGCAGCACGCGTACCGGCTGGGCGACCTCGCCGGTCCAGGTGGCGCGGATCTGCCGGGCGGTGGTCTCCAGGACCGCGCCGAGGTCGGCGGTGTCGGCGAGGCCGTCGGTGCGGGGCAGGGCGACCTGGGCGAAGAGCTTGCGGTCGGTGAGGACGCGGCCCTTCTCCTCGGGCGAGAGGGTCTCGCCGAGCTTGCGGTCGATGCTGGACTCACTCGGGTCGTTCAGGCGCAGTTCGACGCGGGTGCCGAACTGGGACTGGGTGGCGATGCGCACGTCGTTCCAGCGCAGCATGCCGGCGACGACGTGGATGCCGTAGCCGCTGCCCCGCTTGAGGATGTCCACGACCGGTTCGTCGAGGTCCTCGAAGTCGTCGCGGAGCGCGCCGAAGCCGTCGATGAGCAGCACGATCTCGGTGCTGGCCAGCTCGGGCACCCGGCCCGCGGCACGCAGGGTGCGCAGCTGCTCCAGCGAGTCGATGCCGTGCACCCGGAACAGTTCCTCGCGCTGGTCGAGCATGGCGCGCACCGAGTCAATGGTGCGGGCCGCGCGCTCCCGGTCGGCCCGGCCTGCGATGCCGCCGACGTGCGGCAGCCCCGACAGGGCCTGCAGGCCGCCGCCGACCAGGTCGAGGCCGTAGACGCCCACTTCCTGCGGGGTGTGGGTCAGTGCCAGCGACAGGGCGAGAGTGCGCAACAGGGTGGTCTTGCCGGACTGGGGGCCGCCGATGATCGCGGCGTGGCCGCCGGCGAGCGTCAGGTCCAGGTACCACTGGCCCTGCCACTGCCTGGTCGGGTCGTCGATCGTGCCCAGCGGCACCTGCAGCGGGCCGCGGCGCCCCGCGAGCTGCATGCCGCGCGGACCGACCTGCACCGGGCCGGCGACCTTGTCGAGCGGGACCGCGGCGGGCAGCGGGGGCAGCCAGATCTGGCGCACCGCGCGGGCACCGGACCGCTCCAGCTGGTCGATCATCACACCCATCTCGGTGGGGCCCGTCTCCCGGCGCCGCATCTGCGGCTCCTCGGGCGCGTCGGAGTCGCCCTGGCCGAGGGTGTTGTAGGCCTGGTACTCCAGGGCGAGCGGCCCGGTGTCCTCCTCCTCGTGCTGGACGGGGCCGCGGTAGGCGCCGGAGACGTAACTGGCCTTGAACCGCTCGTAGTGGCTGGTGTCGACCTTGAGGTAGCCGAAGCCGGGCAGCGGGGGCAGGTGGAAGGCGTCCGTGGTGTCCAGGACCGTACGGGACTCGTCCGGGGAGAAGGTCCGCAGACCGAGCCGGTACGACAGGTAGGTCTCCAGACCCTTGAGCTTGCCGGCCTCGATGCGCTGGCTGGACAGCAGCAGGTGCACGCCGATGGACCGGCCGATCCGGCCGATGGACAGGAACAAGTCGATGAAGTCCGGCTTGGCGGTGAGGAGTTCGCCGAACTCGTCGATGACGACGAACAGGTGCGGCAGCGGCTCCAGGTCGGGGCGCTTCTCGGCGCGCAGCGCGGCGTAGTGGCCGATGTCGGCGACGTTGCCCGCGTCCTTGAGCACCTGCTGGCGGCGCTTGACCTCGCCGGCGAGGGAGGCGTGGACGCGCTCGACCAGGCCCGCCTGGTTCTCCAGGTTGGTGATGACACCGGCGACGTGCGGCAGGTGCGCGAACGGGGCGAAGGTGGCGCCGCCCTTGTAGTCGACGAGGACCATGGCCAGGTCCTCCGGCGGGTGCGTGGCGACGAGGGCGAGGACGAGGGTGCGCAGCAGCTCCGACTTGCCGGAGCCGGTGGCGCCGACACACAGGCCGTGCGGGCCCATGCCCAGCTCGGAGGACTCCTTCAGGTCCAGGAGAACGGGCTCCTTGGCGTCACTGACGCCGATCGGCACGCGCAGGAAGGCGCGTTCGCCGCGCGGCGCCCACAGCCGGTGGAGGTCGAGTTCGGCCACGTCGTCGATGCCGAGCAGCTGGGCGAAGTCGACCGGGCCGGTGAGCGGGGCGTCGGCCATCGACTCCGCGGACAGCCGCAGCGGGGCGAGCATCCGGGCGAGGCCCTCGGCGAAGGGGACGCCGATCTCGTCGACGGTGCCGTGGGCGCTGATCGGCGTCTTCTCACGCAGGTCCTCGATGGCGACGCGCTCACCGTCGACGGTGATGCGCACGCCCACGCTGCCGGGCTCCTGCACGCGCTGGTCGAGCAGGTGCAGCACGGTGACGCTCATGTCCCGCAGGCCCACGGCGTCGTCGGGGCGCGGCAGGTCCACCGCGTCGGCGCCGTGCGCGTCGGCGAGGACCAGCAGCCGGGAGGTCATGGCGAGGGCGTCCTTGCCGGACAGGCCGCGGCGGACCTCGGCGGCGTAGGAGGCGCGGCGGCGCAGTTCGGCGCCCATCTGCCGGGCCAGCTGGGGCAGGGAGGGCGCGATGCGGCGGGCGGCGACGGGGCCGTCGAACTGCTCGGGGTCGAGCAGGTGCGGCAGCCACTTGGCCCACTCCCAGTCGGCGATGCGGTCGCCGGGCACGGCCAGCGCCATGGCCACGTCGTCGGGGGCGTGGGTGGCGGCGGCCTGCGCGATCAGCGCGCGGGCGACGCGGAGGGTGTCCTCGCGCCGGCCGATGACGGTGATGTTGCCGACGCGGTCGAGCGGGACGGTGAGCGGGAGTTCGGTGCCGTTGGCGAAGCGCGCGACCAGGGCGGAGGCCTCGTTCAGCATGAACTCGTCGGGAGGGGTGAGCACGGAGGATCCCGGCGGGGCCACCTTCAGGTCGCGCACCGGCATCTCGCCGGTGCCGACGCGGACCCGCAGGAAGTCGGCGTCGAGCCGGCGCCGCTCCCACAACCGGGCGGGGTCGCGCACGATGTCGTACAGCGCGTCCGGCGCCGGGTTGAGCACCTGGGTGCTCTCGCGCCGCTCCCGCTCCTCCTTCGACAGCTCCTCGCGCAGGTCCTCCAGGTAGGAGAGGTAGGCCTCGCGCTGGGTGCGGCGGGTGCGCTGGGCCTTGCCGCGCTGGGTGAAGAGCATGACGAGCGAGCCGATGACGGTGACGAGGAGGATGATCGCGCCCAGCCCCGCGAACTGGCTGTTGCGCACGACCGTCATCATCACGACGGAGGACATCACGCCCGCGACGGGCAGCAGCGAGGTCGCGATCGAGCCCGTCTTGCCGTCGGGCAGGTTGGGCGGGGCCTCGATGGTGCGCGGTTCGGGGGCGGCCGGGGGCCTGGTGGTCCGGGCCGGCCGGTGGATCAGTCGGGTGCTCATCGTGGTTGACCTGTCCTGTCGGTCCTGGGTTCCCTTCGTGTGCGGGAGGGGTCAGCGGCGCTTGTGGGAGAGCTGGAAGGCCTCCGCCGCCAGGCGGGTGGCGGCCTCCCTGGTGTCCCGCGCGAGCAGCTCGGTGCGGATCGTGCCGCCGGCCGCCAGATGCCGGTCGTAGGGCAGGACCCGCACGCTCGCCCCCGTCGCCTTCAGCTGCTCGGCCGCCTTCTCCAGGTCGATGCCGGTGTGCGGCACGGTCTCGGTGAGCACGACGACGGTGGAGGTGGTGATGTCCCGGGGCAGGGCGCGCATCCACTCCAGGACCGCGTGCGTGCTGGCGATGCCCTCCAGCGTCGCGGGGACCGTGAGGATCCGGGCCTGGGCGGCGGACAGGGCGGTGCGGGCGACCTCGGCGGGCAGCGTCTCGCAGTCGGCGACGGTCACGCCGAAGTAGCGGCGCATCGCCACCATGATCCGCTCGTAGCCCTTGGTGTCGAGCATGGCCCCGACCTGTCCCTGGCTGCCGGGCAGCAGCCAGGCGTTCTCGGGCAGTTGGACGAGGTAGCCGGTGATGTCGAGGAGCGTCATCTGCGGTTCGACGACGTCGGCGAGATCGCCGGTGGTCCAGCGCAGGCTCTCCGCGCCGAGCCGCAGCGGCAGCGAGCCGAGCGCCGGGTCGGCCTCGACGGCCAGGACCGGGTCCTGGCGGTAGTGGGCGTAGGTGGCGGTCAGCAGCGCGGCGACCGTGGTCTTGCCCGAGCCGCCGCGGATCGAGGTCACCGCTATCTGGCGGCCGGTGGTGACCGGCTGCTGAAGGATCTCGGCGGTCGCGGTGGTCTCCGCCACCTCGCGGGCCGCGGAGGAGGAGACGGTACGGCGTACGGCCCTCAGGGCGCGCGCGGCGAACGGCTCGCCGCGCCGGGGCCCGGTGCCCGCCCCGGCGAGCTTCTGGTCCAGGACCGGGCGGCTGTCGGGGGTGGAACGGGAGGCGCGGGCGCGGGGCGCGGGGGCCGGCTGCGCGTACTGCTGCGGCTGGGGCTGTTCCCGCTGGGCGGGCTGCTGCTCGGCTGCGTGCCGCTCGGCGTAGGCCTGCTGCTCGGCGTAGGCGTGCTGCTGGGCGTAGGCGTGCTGCTGGGCGTGCTGGTGCTGCTGCTGTTCGGTGTACCCCTGCTGTTGCGCGTGCTGTTGCTGCTCGGCGTAGGCCTGCTGCCGGGCGTAAGCCTGCTGCTCGGCGTAAGCCTGCTGCTCGGCGTAGGCCTGCTGCTCGGCGTAGGCCTGCTGGGCGTAGGCCGGGTCGGGGTACGGCTGCTGTCCCTGCGCGGGATAGGTCTGCTGCTGCTCGGCGGGCGTGGGCTGCTGGTACTGCTGCGGGTAGCCGTAGGCTGGTGCCGGCCCCTGCCCCTGCCCGTGTCCCTGTCCCTGCTGCGGGAACGCCTGCTGGGCGGCTGACTGCTGAGCCGCCGGCTGCTGCTGGTTCCGCTGCTGGGACGTCTGCTGCGGCTGCTGGGGCGGGCCGCCCCTCAGATCGCGCAGCACGTCGTTCTGCCAGTTGTCCCCGCTCGGCATGTCGCCCTTCTCTCCTGCCACGTCCCGCCGTGTCGTTCCGCGGGAGCGACAGGGTGGGCGTCTGGTCTTCGAAGCCTCAGAACTTGTTGAGCAGCTGCCCGTAGATGCCGAACGCCCCGATGGCGAGCGGGAAGAGCCCGATCACGCCGAGGGACTCGATCAGGTCGGCGAACCTGCGCAGCCGCACCCGGATGTGGTCGGGCGGCTCGATGCCCAGGACCAGCAGCGGCAGCAGTGCCGCGGCCCCCAGAAGTACCAGCGCGCCGGCTCCCCCGGCGTGGTCCAGCCACAGCACCGCGAGGCGCACGACGAGCAGCGCGGCCGCCGCGAACAGCGCCACGACCTCGGCGACCAGGGGGAAGGCCCGTGCCCGGGACAGCAGGACGACGGCCACGAGCGAGGCGAGGCCCACCGTCCAGACGGTCGGCTCCTTCGCGGTGGTCAGCATCCAGCCGCCGAGGGCGGCGGACGACGCGGTGACGATGGTGGCGAGGGCGAGCCCGCGGTGGGTGGCGGCGAGGGCGTTGGCGACCTGGTGCCGGCTCACGGACGTCCCCGTGGAGCGCTTGTCGTCCAGGGCGGTGAGTCCCGAGGCCATCAGCGCGAACCGGGGCAGCAGCCCGAGCAGGATGATGGAGAACACGGCCATCACGGCGCCGATCCGGTCCGCCCGGTCCTGGAGGAGGGCGACGGCCTCCCACACCAGGGCGACCACGACGATCGCCCCGGCCCCGATCAGGCCGCCCTTGCCGAGCGGCGAGCAGTAGGCCAGCAGCACGAGGGTGACCACGAGTGCGGCGGCGATACCGGCCAGCCGGGCCGTCCCGCCCCAGTCGTGGGCGTCGGCTGCGGTCCAGGCGGTGAGCAGGCCGAGCCCGCCGGCGGCGAGCAGCAGCGCGGTGGCCAGGCCCTGGTTGCCCTGGCCGATCCGGGCGATGGCCGCGCCGGCGATCAGGAACAGGGCGGTGACGACCGCGAGCCCCGTGGTGACGGACTCCAGGGAAAACTCCTGCCGGGCCAGGACGGCCGCGGCCACGGCGAACACCACGGTGGCCACGCCGGCGCTGATGCGGCGGGCGGCCGGGCGCCAGCGCCAGGTCCTCAGGTCGAGGTCGTCCGCGACCTGGTCGGTGACGTCGTGCACGACCGGCGCCGGCGGTGCGGCGTGCGCCCGGACGAGGCGGAGCACGGCGCCGTCGGGCACCTCGGCCGACGCCAGCGTCGCGTCATGGGGCAGCGCCGATCCGTCGGACGTGATCAGCTGCCGGGTGGTCGGCCGGGTGGCGGCCCGGTCGTCCAGCAACTGGAGGATGTCCGGAAGCAATTGGCCGATCGGAGTGTCCGACGGCAGGACCAGGTCGGCTCGTCGTCGCTCGCCGATCAGGGTGACCCGGCTCAGCTGGGTCCGAGACATCGTTGCTGCGCTCACCACTCACCGGAACCTATCATCGCGTTTTTTCGGCCACGGCCGCGCTGCGATCCGCTCGCGCCGTCCGCGCACGCCCCGTTCACTGTTTCTCCGCACCCTTGCCGCCGGCACCGCTCGAGGAGGTGCTGGGCGCCGGGTCGTACAGCTGCTCCTGCTGCTGTTGCTGCTTCTTCTCCTCCGCCTTCTGCTTCGCCAGCGTGGCCTGGAGGAAGGACCAGCCGATGCAGCCGGCGCACAGTACGGCGGCGATCGCGATCCCCGCGAACACCTTGCCGAACCGCTCGTCCGCCGTCCGCCGCGCACGCTGCGTGCCGAACAGCAGCGCGTCGCGCATCCGGCGCCGGCGCACCGCCACCGACTCCAGCAGCTGGCTGTCGTAGTCCCGTGCCATTCAGTCGTCCTGTGCCTTGTTGATGCGTGGTCAGTCGCCCGGGGCCAGACCGAGGTGCTTCCGCATGGCGGCGTACTTCTGCGTGAGCCGCCGGGCGGTGTGCTCGTCGAGTGCGGCGAGGCGGTGGGGGTCGGCGTTGTGCGCCAGGTCGGCCGCCTTGACCAGCCGAGCGCCCGGGGTGGCCAGGATCCGGTGGGCGTACGCCTCCGGCTCCTCGTCCGGCCGCTTGGTCATGGCCCGTACGACGTCCTTGGTGTGCTGCGTGAGGGCGGCCGCGTCGAGCCACTCCTCGCTGAGGACGCCGTCCTCCAGTGCGTCGTGCAGCCAGGCGGCGGCCACGAGTTCGTCGTTCCCGCCGCGGGCGCGCACGCCTTCGGCTACGGCCGACAGATGCTCGGCGTACGGCCGCCCGGCCTTGTCCGTCTGTCCGGCGTGCGCGGTGCGAGCGACGGCCTCGACCTCGGCGAGACTCATCTCCTGCGGCATGCGATCCCCCTAGCTTCGCTCCCGCAACATAGGACACGAAGGCGCCACCCGTACAACCGGGGTGTGGGCACTCTGCGGGCGTCTTCACACTCCTCCGGACAGCCCTGTCACGATCATGAAGAGCACCCACAGCACCGGGACGAGCGCGATGTACGCGCGGGGCCGTCGCCGCACGGGTACGCCGGGGTCGTAGCGGGGGCCGAGCGTGCCCGGGCCCGGGGCGGGGAGTCGCTTCACCTTGCGCACGGCCAGGGCGTTGCGGACCAGCGTGAGCGGCGCGAAGACGAAGAGGGAGAGGGGGCTCCACCAGCCCCAGGCGAGTGTGTGGGTGGTCAGCGCTCGGTACACGGCCAGTCCGCAGGTCATGCACATCGGACCGTCCGTCTTCCGGAATCCCATGAGGACGACGAGGCCCCGGTGCGCGCGGAACGCGACGTCCGCGGCGGGAGAACCTCCGCAGAACCTGCACATGGGGGAGGACGGATCCGGGGGTTCCGGAAGGTCCTGCTGAGGGAGGCGGTGGGCCTGGCCGCTGTCGGGTCGGGCGTCGGCCGGGGCAGGGGGACGGGGCTGCACGGCGGCAGGGTCGGCGTACCAGGCGCGTAGTGATGCCACGACGGCGTCAAGCAGGCCGCTCTTCAGGGCGTTGTCGATGGTCCCGTCGCAGAACTTCTCCCCGCGCACCACTGCGGTGGCGGCCCGCACGGCGTCGGCGGGCCGCAGCGTGCCCTCAGGCGAGGGCGTGGGCACGGGGTTGTCCATCCACCGGTGCTCGGGCGTGACGGCACCGACGCCGAGGAGGGCGTCGACGGCCCGGTGCACCCCCTGGCTGTACATGGGGAACGGCACGTGGATGGCACCGCTCGGCGACTTCTGCCCACCGCCCCACTGCACGTCCCGGTCCTCGTCCGTGAGCGCGTCGAAGGCGTCGCCGAGCTCCCGCCACGCCTCGGGGTCATCACGATCGAGCTGGTCGAGGAGACGCTGGTCGTCGGCCGGGGTGACGACGCGGGCGAGTTCCTCGACGACGGCGGCGTCGGCGGCCTTGGTGACGGGGCCGACGCCGGGTTCGTGACTGAGCAGGTTCAGCACGCCGAGGGGGGTGAGGCCACGTTTCCGGGCCTCACGGATCCGTTTGTACCACTCCATGCTCGCCTTGTAGGCGCTGACGCTGCTCGCCCTGCGGTCGACCCACTCGACGTCGTCAGCGCCGGCCTCTGCCCAGGCGTATCCGATCACCTCGCTGTCGGGGGCGGTGACGGTGATGTAATGCACGGTGTTGTTCATGCTGCTGTCTCGGGGCTCCTCATTCGGAGGCGGATCGGCCCAGTGCAGGGTCGCCCGCGGCAAGGGCCTCGACTGCGGCCGCGTTCGGGGCGTCAGTGAGGGAGCCTGGCAGGGGACGGCCCCTGCCGCCCGGTTCCGGGTCTGCCAGGAACTCGGCGAGGGCCTCGGCCTCCTCCAGCCTGGCGTACCAGATCCCGCCTTCGGCGAACGCCCGGGGCTGCGTATGGTTCATGACAGCGGCGTCGTGCTTACCGGCCGCTCAACCGCCAGCGGCGTGCTCCTTGAGAACGGCAAGCGTCGGTACCTCAGTGAGGGAATCCGGAACTGCGTGGCTCTGCTCGCTGTCGTTCACGCCGCGTGCCAGCTCGGCAAGGAGGACGGTCGGAGCGAGTTGCCGGGCCTTGCCGGCGCGCAGAGCTCGCACCCACCTGCCACCGGCGTTGACGGCATTGGCCGGGAGCCCCGGCGGCACGACCCAGCCGGCCGCATCGTCCTTGTCGTTCGCCCACACGTAACCAATGACAGTGCCTGTACGGTCTGCGACGCTCAGGTACAGGACGGGCCCATCGGTGGTGATGCTATACGTCGCCGGGCCTGCCACCTGCTTGAATTGAAGGTTTTCCTCAAAGCGCGACGGGACTGGTTTCTCGCTGCTCATGAAGTCCATTCTCCTGTGTGTCGGCGCGGCCGGCGACGACGTCTTTCCCTGTTGGTGCTCCCGGGCGGGGCGTCCGCTAAGAGCTCCTCGGCAAAACCTCTCCATAGACGTGCCACTTGCCGGCCGTGTCCTGGAAGACGCGCGTCACCTTGTACTGCGAACCGCGAGCGAGCAACAGCTCCCGCTCGCCCTTGTTCAGTGAGATGTGGTCGATCCAGAGGGCCGGCGTGCCCTTCGGTACCCGAAGGTGCATGATCATCGGCTGGTGGTCGAAGGCCGCGGTCTTGCCGAGCGACGTGGAGGTGAACCCGTCATCCGTGAAGGTTCTGCCTTCCATGTCGAGTACCGAGTCCACCTCCTTGAGGACGTGGTCATACTCCGTCCCTCGGACGACCATGATGTCCTCGGGGACAGGGCGGCCGCCCATGACCCGGTCCATGTCGTCGACGAGATTCTGCACCTGGGGTTTCAGGGGCACGTCGACGTCCCGCAGCTGGCCGTTGATGTTCTTGTAATAGAAGCTGCTGTATCGCTCCAGCGCGCCCTTGGCCTTGGGGTCAAGGTTGTCCAGGAAGTCGTTCCAGTGCGCGTCGCCGTATTTCTTGCCTGCCTCGTCGCTGGTGCTGGGGTAGGGGTTGGTCCCCCGCTCCAGCTCCGCCGTGGCCGCCGCGTGCCGCTCCGCGTCGGTGGCCAGGTTGTCGAAGTCGTCCGCCGACATGATCGGCTTGTACTCGAACGGCTCTCCGGCCCCGCCGTGCCCCGGTACGTCCGTGCCCTGGTGTCCCGGAGCCGCCGGTGCGTCGGTGCCGTGGTGTGCGGCGGCGTCCGCCACCCCGTGGCCGATGTCCGCGTGGTCGCCGGCGTGCACCGCGTCCTCCGCGTGGCCAACAGCGTCGTCCCCGTGTCCGGCGCCGTGCGAGGCGTCGTCGGCGTGACCGGCGCCAGGGGCGTCGTAGCCATGCCCCCCGGTGCCAGGGATGTCGTGACCGCCCGTGTGCGGTGCAGCGGCCGGGGTCGTGTCGTACGACGACGGCTGAGGCGTCTGGTCGTACGCCGACGGAGGCGGTGCGTGATCGTATGCCGACGGTGCGGGTGCGTGATCGTACATGCCCGGCGACGGAGCGTGGCCGTAGGGAGACGCGGAGGGTGCGTGGCCGTACGGCGAACCGGTCGGCGCGTGGTCGTACGCCGACGGAGCCGGCGCCGGGTCGAAGGCGCCGCCCGGGGTGTGGGTCGGGGCCGCGGGGGGCGTGGTGTAGTGCCCCGGATTGGCCGCGTTGTCCACCGTGTGCGCGGCTCCGTCGACGCCGTGGGCCGCCCCCGCGTACGACGGTGTCGGGGCGCCCTGCGTCGTCCAGTGGGCCGGGAGCGTCGGGGTGGTGCCGTGCGGGACCGCCGGGGTGGTGCCCTGGGGAACCGGTGTCGTGTCGATCGTGCCGTTGGGCGAGACGAGGTTGCCGTCCGGGGCCAGCTGGTGGCCGTCGGGGAGGTGGACCGCGCCGTCGGGGAGCGTGGGGATGTCGATGTTTCCGACGCCCTTCAGGCCCTTGGTGATGTCGCCGATCTTCGACAGACCGGCGCCCGCGCCCTTGGCGATGTAGGTCATCGGGTCGATCACCCGGCCCGCCTTGCCCGCCACCGACAACGCCTTGGCGACCGCGCCCGCCTTGCCCGCACCCGAGGCCGCCGCACCCGCACCACCGGTGAAGACCGTCGTCAGTACGTTGAAGGTGACAGCGCCGGCCGCGCGGGCGGGGTTCTTGCCCCACTGGTCCCAGGCCACCAGCGCCTTGCCGGTCTCCTTCATCGCGGTACGCGAGTCACGCAGCCAGGACGGCATGTCCTTGTCCGACGCCGTCCAGAACCACGTCTGCGCCCCGGGGATCGCCGTGATGGCCAGACCGGTCGCCAGCTGGGCCAGACCCTTCCAGGCCTGCTTCATCGCATCCCAGCCACCAAAGCCGACCAGCGTGCCCAGGCCCTTGATCGTGCCCCAGATACCGTCGACGATCAGGCCGTCCCACACGAACGACTTCACCCAGTGGCCGACCTCGTACCAGTGGTGCTTCTCCTCCACCGGGTCACCCCAGGGAAGTTTGGCGTTCTTCATGTCCTCGGCGTTGAAGCCGTACTGGTTCTTCTTCTTCGAACCGTCCCCGGCCACCATCTGCGTCCCGCCCCACAGAGCGGTGATCTTGTTGTGGCAGGTACGCTCCGCCGCCCAGAACGCCGCGACCGTCGCGGTGATCTCATCCCGCAGCTTGTTGTGCTCGTCGACCTTGTCCTCGTCGTACTCCCACTCGTCATCGTCCTTGACCGAGGAGACGAAGGCCGCCGCGTCCGTCTTCAGCTGCTTCAGCTTCGCCACCAGCGGACGGATTTCGGTGGCGTATGACGACAGCGCGCCCGACACCTTCTCCAGGTCGTCGGCGAACGCGTCCGCCTTCTCCTTGACCGGCTTGGTCGTGGCGAACAACTGCTCCGCCTCCGGAGCCGTGTAGAACGCCGACAGGCCCTGGAACCGGGAATGGACATCGGCACCGGTGTCCCGGATATGACCCGCGTCCTTCTTCAGGTCCGCGTAATCCGTCTCCAGCTGCTCCAGATTCCCCGTGAACTGCGGGATCTTCTCCGGCTGAATCACCGCTTACCGACTCCCGGCAGATCCACCGCAGGCGCCTGCAGCGTCTTGCGCTGGGCCTCGGCCGCCATCTCCTCGTCACCGTTCAGATACGCCGTGGTGGCATCCACCGCGCCCTGCAACGACTTGCCCGCCCGCGCGGCGACGAACTTCAGATCCTTCGTCGCGTGCTCCGCGAACTGCGACAACGCAAGCGCCACCAGACCGCCCTGCGCCTTCTCGCCGCCCTCACCGCCGCCCTCGGCGGAGACGGTGCCCGCACTGGACGCCGCCGACGTCAGATGCTCACCGAACGCCTTCGCGTACTTCTCCAGCTTCGACGCCGCATCACCCGTCGTCTGCAGCACATGCGAAATACCCTGCGGCTTGAGATCCCAGCCGGGCACCGAAAACCCCCGTCACGCACACTCAACGAACCATTTGACAGAACTACAGCGACAGCAGCGGCTGCTCAGCCGATGTTGTCGACCGCCGCCTTCGCACGCTGAATCGTCGACTGCGCCGTGCCGTCGTTCTTCTCCAGCGTCGTCTTCAGCAGATGAATGATGTTCTTCACCTCTTGCGAGGCGTTGTTCCACCGCTGTTCCTTGCCGTGGTACTCATCCGCCACACCGTCCGCCGTGAAGTCGGCCATCGCCGCCTTCACCTGCTTGTCACGCTGGGTGATCAGCGACTCCAGGCGGCCGATCACCCCCTGGATGTTCGTCTGCGCGTCCGCCGACGCACCCGTGTCGTACGACCTGCGGTCCGAACCCGCGCCTGCCATCACACACCACTCCCCGAGAAACCGAACACGACCAGAAACCCACCGGCGAAACGCCGGCGGCGCTCAAACGCCTGCAGCGCTCAGCGGAAACGCGCGGCGTCGAAATTCGCCGCCGACATCTGCTGACGCGCGTTGTCACCCTGCTCCTGGTCACCCGAGGAGAACGCCGAGTCCATCCCGGACTGACCGCCCAGGATCGCCGACAGCGAGGAGTTCAGGTCCGACGCGATCCGATCCGCCCGCGCCTTGAACTGGTCGAACATCACCCGACCAGAACCATTGAACTTGCCCTCCAGCGGCTGCGCCGCCGCCACCAACTGCCGGACCAGACCACCCAGATCGTCCGTCGAACCCCGCGTGTCACGCTGCAGCGTCGACAGCGTCTGAGCCCCCATGTCGAACTTCATCGCCCTGACTCGCCTCCCCCGTATGGGCCAACACGGCGACCACTTCCGGGCCGCCCTCAAGTCTCGTCAATAATCTCTATCAACACGAAAGTTGCCTGCGCAATCGGGGTCCGGTTCAGTCACAGAAGCACCACACAATGATGACCGAACCGTGGGTCGGGCGGTCCGTACGTCAGCGGGCGGAGGCGGCCGTCGAGCCATCCCGGCAGATCAGCAGCAGCGCCCGGTCGTCGTTGACGTCCTTGGCCACCGCCTCGATGAGGTGCCAGGCGGCGCCGTGGAAGCCGCCCGCCACATAACGGTCGGCCTCGCCGGTGAGGCGGTCGATGCCCTCGACGATGTCCCGGTCGGCGGTCTCCACCAGGCCGTCCGTGAACAGCATCAGCACGTCACCCGGGCGGAGCGAGCCCTTCACCGGGTCGAACTGGGCGCCGTCGTACACACCGAGGAGCGGGCCCTCGGCCGCCTTCTCCTCCCAGCGGCCACTGCCCGCGCTGAGCTGGAGGCCGGGCGGGTGGCCGGCGGAGTAGAGCTCGTAGTCGCCGGAGTCCAGGTCGAGGACCAGGTGGATGGAGGTCGCGAAACCCTCGTCCCAGTCCTGGCGGAGCAGATAGCCGTTGGCGGCCGGGAGGAAGGCGTGCGGTGGGAGGGAGCCGAGCAGGCCGCCGAACGCGCCGGACAACAGCAGCGCGCGGGAGCCGGCGTCCATGCCCTTGCCGGAGACGTCGGTGAGGACGACCTCGAGCGTACGGCCGCCGTTGGTGCGCGCCGCCACCACGAAGTCACCCGAGAAGGACTGGCCGCCCGCGGGGCGCAGCGCCATCTCCCGGTGCCAGCCGTCCGGCAGACCGGGCAGCTTGCTCTGCACCCGGATGCGTTCACGCAGGTCGAACAGCATGGTGCCGCCGCGCCGCCAGGGCACACCGACGCGGCTGCGGAACTGGGCCAGCAGCAGCCCGAAGAAACCACAGGCCGCGACCACCAGCACCACACCCGGGGTGACCCTGGAGGGGCCCTCCGTGTAGGGGCCGAGCCGCACCGATTCCACGATCAGCGCCGTGGCGGCCGCCGCGTACAGGCCGAGCAGGCTCGCCGGGCGCAGCAGCAGGCCGCCCACGACGACCGGCAGGACCAGCGCGGCCGGCGAGAACCACACCGAGTTCGCCAGCGTCGCCGCCGCGATCACCGGAACCATCAGGAGCAGACCGGCCAGGGCGATCCAGTCCGAGCCGTCGCCGCGGAAGTAGTCCACGGCGGCTCGGCGCACGCCGACGCGGGCCCGGTGCCACTGCTTCTTCAACCGGGCCGTGAACGTGTCGGCTTCCGCGCGCCGCTCTCGTCCTGCTGCCATTAGTTCGGGACCCTATCCATCGGACCGGCCACTTGGCACGGGAGGTCCCACTTGTCCCCCGTCCGAGGGCCGACTTCACAGTGAACTCCACCATGCGCCGGCCCGTCGCCACCCAGGAGAAATTCCCTCGCCCGTCCCGCGCCGCACTGGTACGCATGGGCCATGACGACTGACACGACCGGCTCCGCGGCGACCCCGCGGGTGCTTCGGCGGGACGACTGGGACACGTGGTACGAGACCCTCATCCGTGCCTTCGGCGGTGTGCCCGAGTCCGCCGAGGAGCGGGAGTTGTGGGACTCGCTGACCGAGTACGACCGTTCGCTCGGTGTCTGGGACGGGGACGACTGCGTGGGGACGGCGGGGGCGTTCTCCTTCCGGCTCACCGTGCCCGGCGGGGCCTCGGTGCCGGCGGCGGGCGTGACGATGGTGAGCGTGGCCGCCACGCACCGCCGGCGCGGTGTCCTGACGTCGATGATGCGGCGGCAGCTGGACGACGTCCGCGCCTGGGGTGAGCCGCTGGCCGTGCTCACGGCCTCCGAGCCGGCGATCTACGGCCGGTTCGGATACGGCAACGCCACCTTTCAGTTGAACGCCGAGATCGACACGGACCGGGTGCGGCTGTCGTCGCTTCCGGCGGGTACGGACGATGTGCGCCTGCGCTACGCCGTTCCCGCCCAAGTCGTCGACGTGTGCGAGGCGGTGTACGCGCGGCTGGTGCCGTCACGGCCGGGGATGCTGGCGCGGCAGCCCGGGTGGGAGCGGGTCGGCGTACTCGATCCGGAGAGCGAGCGGGCGGGGGCGTCGCCGCTTCAGTGCGTCCTCGCCGAGCGGGACGGGGAGACGGTCGGGTACGCGCGGTACCGCATCAAGCCGGGGTGGGAGGACGCCGGGGCCAACGGCACGGTGACTCTGGAGGACTCGGCCGCGCTGGATCCCGCGGCGGACGCGGCGCTGTTGCGGTTCCTGTTCGGTGTGGACCTGACGTCGACGCTGGTGATGCGGAGGCGGCCGGTCGACGACGCGTGGCAGTACATGGTGTCCGACATACGGCGGTGCCGGCCGCGCGTGCGGGATTCGCTGTACGTACGGCTGGTGGACGTCGGGGCCGCTCTGGAGGCGCGGACGTATCAGGCGCCGGTGGATGTGGTGTTCGAGGTGGAGGACGCGTTCTGTCCCTGGAACGCCGGGCGCTGGCGGCTCAGCGGGGATGCGAAGGGGGCGTCCTGTGTGCGTACGGCGGATGCGGCGGATGTCGCGTTGTCCGTACGGGAGTTGGGGGCGGCGTATCTCGGTGGGGTGAGCCTCGGGGCGTTGGGGGCGGCGGGGCGTGTGCGGGAGGTGCGGCGGGGGGCGCTGGCGGAGGCGTCACTGGGGTTCGGCAGCGGGGTGGTGGCGCCGTGGTTGCCGCACAGTTTCTGAGGGTGGGGTCGGTCTTCTGGGGCCGCCGCGGTGGTCAAGGGCGTTGGCAGGTCGGGCACCAGAAGAGGTTGCGGGCGGCGAGGTCGGCGGTGCGGATCTCGCCGCCGCAGAGGTGGCAGGGCTGGTTGGCCCTGCGGTAGACGTACACCTCGCCGCCGTGGTCGTCCACTCGGGGTGGGCGGCCCATCGCCTCCGGGGTGTGTTCCGGGCGGACCGTGTCGATGCGGTTGTTGCGGACGCCCTCGTGCATGAGCTCGACCAGGTCGGTCCAGATCGCGTGCCACTCGGGCGGGGTGATGTCCTTGCCGGGGCGGTACGGGTCGATGCGGTGCCGGAAGAGGACCTCCGCGCGGTAGACGTTTCCCACGCCGGCGATGACCTTCTGGTCCATGAGGAGGGCGGCGATGGTCGTACGACTGCGGGAGATGCGGCGGTACGCGGTGTCCGGGTCGGCGTCGTCGCGGAGGGGGTCGGGGCCCAGGCGGTCGTGTATCGCCTGCTTCTCCGGGGGTGTGATGAGGGCGCAGGTGGTGGGGCCGCGGAGGTCGACGTAGGTGGTGTCGTTCGCGAGGCGGAGGCGGACGGTGTCGGTGGGTGGGGGTGCGGGGGCGGGGGCGAAGGTGACCTTGCCGAAGAGGCCGAGGTGGATGTGGATCCAGTCGGTGGCGTGGAAGCCGAGGAAGAGGTGTTTGCCGTGGGCTTCCGTGTGGGTGAGTTCCGTGCCGGTGAGGAGGGCTGCGGCGTCGGTGAACTTGCCCTGGGGGCTGGTGATCCGGGGGGTCGTGCCGAGGAAGGCGGTGGCGTAGTCGTGGGCCAGTCGGTGGATGGTGTGGCCTTCCGGCACGGGTTTCTCCTGTGATCGTCGCCCTTGCCCACCCGCCCGCCAGAAACAGTTCATCGAGGGGCTCAGTCGAAAAGCCTCGGGGCTCCGCCCCGGACCCCGGCGGGGACTGCGTCCCCTGCACCCCTCGCGGGCTTCGCCCCTGCACCCCGCACGGGGCTGAGTCCTTCGACCCGGCATTCAGGCCCGGGTGAGCTGGACGCTGCTCAGCTCAACCACCTGGCGGAGCGTGAGGGGCCTACTGCTGGGGGTGGTGGGGCGGGATGGGAGGGAGGTCGCCCGTTGACTCGTATGCGTTGAGCATGTCGATTCGGCGGATGTGACGTTCGTCACCGGAGAACGGCGTGTTGAGGAACGTCTCGACGAAAGCCGTCGCCTCGTCCTGCGAGTGCATGCGCGCGCCCACGGCGATGACGTTGGCGTTGTTGTGCTGGCGGCCGAGGGCCGCCGTCTCCTCGCTCCAGGCGAGGGCCGCGCGGACGCCCTTGACCTTGTTCGCGGCGATCTGCTCACCGTTGCCGGAGCCGCCGATGACGATGCCGAGGGCGCCGGTGTCCGCGGCCGTCCGCTCCGCGGCGCGGAGGCAGAACGGCGGGTAGTCGTCCTGGGCGTCGTAGATGTGCGGGCCGCAGTCGACGGGGTCGTGACCCGCCGCCTTCAGCCACTCGACGAGGTGGTTCTTGAGTTCGTAGCCCGCATGGTCCGAGCCGAGGTACACGCGCATGGGTCGAGTGTGACACGGGTGTTTCGGGGAAGGCGCGCGGGGTGGCGCTCATGAAAACTTGGCGTGAGTGTGAGGCGCATTACGGAAGCTCAGGAAAACCTCAAGTAACAATCTGGATTCAAAGGTTCTCCTAATCGTTCGCCTCCGATTCACTGGACCGGCTCGTACACCGCTCGTATGAGCCCCTGTACGCCGCCGTGCCGCGACACACCCCGTTCGTGCAGCTCCGGCGGTCCGTACGGAAAACAGCTCCCCGGCGCAAAGGAAATCCGTTCCATGACCTCGCAGCCGACTCTCAAGACGACAGGACACGAACCCGGAGGGCCCGGCGACCCCGGTGACGGCTCCGGGCTCCAGGCCGGGCTCAAGAGCAGGCATCTGTCGATGATCGCCATCGGTGGCGTCATCGGGGCGGGCCTGTTCGTCGGGTCCAGCTCCGGTATCGCCACCGCCGGGCCCGGCATCCTGCTGTCGTACGCCCTCGTCGGCACGCTCGTCGTGCTGGTGATGCGGATGCTCGGTGAGATGTCGGCCGCCAACCCGACCTCCGGTTCCTTCTCCGCGCACGCCGACCGGGCGCTCGGGTCCTGGGCCGGTTTCTCCATCGGCTGGCTGTACTGGTTCTTCTGGGTGGTCGTGCTGGCGGTCGAGGCGACCGCCGGTGCGGTGATCCTGGAGGGGTGGATACCGGCCGTGCCGCAGTGGGCCTGGGCCCTGATCGTGATGCTGGTGCTCACCGCCACCAACCTCGTCTCCGTCGGGTCGTACGGAGAGTTCGAGTTCTGGTTCGCCGGGATCAAGGTGGTCGCGATCGCCGCGTTCATCGTCATCGGCGGTCTGGCCGTCTTCGGGCTCCTGCCGGGCGTGGACAGTGAGCAGGCCGGGCTGAGCAACCTCACCGAGCACGGGGGCTTCCTGCCCCACGGTGCCGGGGCGATCCTCACCGGTGTGCTGCTCGTCGTCTTCTCCTTCATGGGCAGCGAGATCGCCACCCTGGCCGCCGGCGAGTCCGAGAACCCGCGGCAGGCCGTCACCAAGGCCACCAACAGCATCATCTGGCGCGTCGCCGTCTTCTACCTCGGCTCGATCTTCGTCGTGGTGTCCCTGCTGCCGTGGGACAGCAAGTCCATCACCAAGGACGGCTCGTACGTCGCCGCGCTCGACTCCCTCGGCATTCCGCACGCCGGCCAGATCATGAACTTCATCGTGCTGACCTCGGTGCTGTCCTGTCTCAACTCCGGCCTCTACACCGCTTCCCGCATGGCCTTCTCGCTCGGCCAGCGCGGCGACGCGCCGAAGTCCTTCGCCCGCACGACCGCCAACGGCGTGCCGCGGACGGCGATCCTCGCGTCCGTCGCCTTCGGCTTCGTCGCCGTGTTCTTCAACTACAAGTTCCCGGACTCCGTCTTCCTCTTCCTCGTGAACTCCAGCGGCGCGGTCGCCCTGTTCGTGTGGCTGGTGATCTGCTTCTCCCAGCTGCGGATGCGGAAGATCATCCAGGCCGAGGCGCCGGAGAAGCTCGTCGTGAAGATGTGGCTGTACCCGTACCTGACCTGGGCGACGGCCGCCCTGATCGTGTTCATCCTCGGTTACATGCTCACCGACACCGAACACGACGGACGCGAGACCATGTTGCTGTCGCTGCTCGTCGCGGCGCTCGTCCTCGTCGTCGCCTTCGTGAAGGAGAAGGTCCTCGGGGGACGGCGGGCCGCCGCAGCAGCCGCGCAGGCGGACTCGCAGGCCCAGGCGCAGGACGACCGGCGGGACGAGGTCTCGGCCGGCTGACCGGCCCTTCCGGTGAGGTGCCCCCGTTCAGGGTGAACGGGGGCCCTTTTCCGTTGCCTACAGCACCGTGAAGCTGTCCTTGACCTTCTCGTACGTGCGGAGGGCCTCCGGTTCGATGCCGGAGTCGTACCAGGTGTTGACCTGGTACGACTTGCCGTCCACGTTGAAGCCGAGCAGGCGGGCGTGCCAGTGGACGCCCTTCAGCGTGAACGTGTACTCCCAGACCACCGCCGGGTGGCCGCGGAACGTCGTCTCCTCCAGTCGGACCTTGCGGTAGTCCTCGCCCTGGTGGGCGTTGCGCTCCGAGGTCCGCCACGTCTCCAGCAGGTCACCGCGGGCCAGGGACGACTTGCCGACCAGTTCCTGCGTGCCGTCCGGGGAGGTGTAGTGCACCTCCGCGCCGGTCTTCACGTCGCGCCGCCAGCCGTCGGGCGTCGCCCAGGCGAATCCTCCGGCCTCCCGGTGCGCGCCCGGTGGCAGGCTCTGCGGCCTGGATGTGCCTTCTACGGTGGAGTCGGGGGCGGGGGCTGTGGTGGGTGGGGCGGAGGCCGAGGAGCCTGCGCGGGGGGCGTCGTCGCCCGATGAGCCGGACGACGTCGCCAGCACGATGCCCACGACGGCACCGACCGTCGCGACCGTGGCCGCCGCTGCGGCGAGCATCGTACGGCGGTGGCCGGCGCGGGGGCGGGCCGCGGCCGGTGTGGCGGGGCCGGGGAGTTCGCCCGGTGGCATCGCGGTGGGGGCCGGGGCGGGGCGGGGGCGGCACTCCGTCGCCGCCTGCGCCCGGGTGAGGGAGACGGGGGCCGGGCGGGGAGTGGTCGTGGTGGCGTGGGGCGCAGGGGTGGTGGTGGTGACGGCGGGGGTTGGCCGACCGGCCTTGTCCGGCTGGGTCTTCGCCGTGGGTGTGGGCGCGGGGTGACGGGGGTCCCTTGGAGTTGGCCGCCCGCGCGGCGGGGGTGAGGACGGGGCCGATGTCCGTGGGTCCGGTTCCGGGGCGGGGTTTTCGTCCGGCTCAGGGTGCTTGTGTGGTTCCGGTTTCGGATCGGGCTCGGTTTCCGGCTGTCGGCCCGGCATCGCGGCAGGATCCTGAGCGGGGGCCGAATCCGACACCGGCTCCGCGTCCGACGGCTCCGGGCCCGGGTCCGGGTCCGGGTCCGGCTCCGGCGGCTCCTGCAACTCCCTCGTCCGCTCCCGCCGTTCCGGACCCGCTCCCACCGACACCGTAGGCGTCGGCGCCGGGAACGCGACCGGTTCCAAGGCCGCTTCCAGTTCCTCCAGGCCCGGGCGGACCGCCGGGTCCTTCTCCAGCAGGGACGTCAGGATGTCGCGCAACGGACCGGACGCGGCGGGGAGTTCGGGCTCCTCGTACAGGACCGCGTGCAGGGTCGCCAGCGTGGTGTCGCGGGCGAAGGGGGAACGGCCGCCCAGGGCCGCGCAGAGGGTCGCGCCGAGGGACCAGACGTCGGACGGCGGGCCCTGCGGGCGGCCGGAGATGCGCTCGGGGGCCATGTAGTCGGGCGAGCCGACCAGCATGCCGACCATGGTGAGCGCCTTGGCGTCCTGGATCGCGGCGATGCCGAAGTCCGTGAGGACGACGCGCCACTCGGCGGTGCCGCGTGCCGGTCCGGCCGGCCCGCTCCCGTTCTCCACCAGCACGTTGCCCGGCTTGATGTCCCGGTGCAGTACTCCCCGCGCGTGGACCTGCCGTAGCGCCGCGACCAGTCCGAGCCCGATCCGGGCCGTGTCGCGGGGGCCCAGTGGGCCCTCCTCCGCGAGGATCCGTTCGAGGGAGCGGCCCGCGACCAACTCCATGACGATCCACAGGCGTTCGCCTTCGTCGACCACGTCGTAGACCCGTACGACGTTGGGATGGTCGATCCGGGCCGTGGCCCTGGCCTCGCGCAGGGTGCGTTCGCGGCGCGTCCTGCTGTCCTCCGCGTCGAGGCCGTCGATACGCATTTCCTTGACGGCGACCTGCCGGTCGAGTATTTCATCGGCGGCTCGCCACACCCGCCCCATTCCCCCCTGACCGATACTTTCGACCAGCCGATAGCGCCCCGTCACCAATATCCCTGGAACACCGCCGATGTTCGCATTCCCCGGCAATCCGCTGCACCCCCTCCACGACGCCGCGACCGACTCCAGTGAAACACAACGGTCACACTTCGTGCCGTACCAGGATAGTGCCGGGAAATCTTGTGGTAGCTCTTTCAGTACTGCGAATTCTGGTGCAGTCCAGGGCAGTCCAGGGGGACGCAAAGGGGGGCGAACATGAGTTCTCGTCGCACGGCGGTGGTCGCGGGATCGCTGGTAGCAGCATCCTTCTCGGCGGTGCTGATCCTTTCCGGAACGGCCGGCGCGGAAGACGAAGGGCCCGCGAGCAGCAAGGGGGGAAAGGTCGTTGACGAGGCACCGGCGGGGGTGAAGCTGACCACGCGGCTGCCCGAGAAGATCTCGGTCGACAACGACTCGGAAAGGACAGCGCTTACCGCCACGGTGAAGAACGAGGGAAACCAGGACAGCGGGAAGATCCAGCTATTGGTCGTGGGTTTCGACGGGCTTGTCGTCAAGAACGTCCAGGGGTGTTCCGCGCTGGCCGAGAACAATCTTCCGGAGGGTTCGAACAGCGGTTTCAGCTGCCCCATCGACAATCTCGCGGCCGGTCGGTCGAAGTCGTACGCCGTGGATGCGACGTTCGACCTCGGCAAGACCGGGAAGATCTGCCTGCCGGTGCAGACGAGCGACGGGAAGAAGACCTTCTGGCAGCAGGGGCCGGTGCCGTTCGGCACGAGCAACCCGTCGCCGGACGCCCCGGCCACGCCGCTGCTGCTCGGCACCGACAACGAGCCGGCGGGCCCGGGCGGCAAGGAGCTGCCGAAGACCGGTCCGGCCCGTGATCTGCTGCCGCTGGGAGCGGCCGGTGCGTCGTTGCTCGCGGCGGGCGCGGCCGGGATGTGGTGGTCCCAGCGGCGGCGGCCGGGGGGTCAGGAGGGCTGAATGGGCCCCCTGCCGCGCCGTTGCGCACGCGGAGAGGCCCGCCGGGGACATCGGGTCCCGGCGGGCCTCTCGGTACTGCTCAGATCAGCTCTTGTTCGATGCCTGAGGTCAGCTCTTGTTCGCGAACTTCCAGGCGGTCGGCAGTACGCCCATCGCCAGCGCCGCCTTCAGGGCGTCGCCGATCAGGAACGGCGTGAGGCCGGCCGCGATCGCGGCGGTGGCGGACATGCCGGTGGCGAGGGCCAGGTAGGGCACACCGACGGCGTAGATGATGGCCTCGCCCACGAGCATCGTGCCGGCCATGCGCAGCATCGAGCGGTCGGCGCCACGGCGGGCCAGGGCGCCCACCACGGTGGAGGCCAGGATCATGCCGAGGATGTAGCCGAAGGACGGCGCGACGCCGGAGGTGCCGGACGCGAACCACGGCACGCCGGCGAGGCCGGCCACGGCGTACAGCGCCAGCGCGAGGAAGCCGCGGCCGGCACCGAGGGACGTGCCGACGAGCAGCGCGGCGAAGGTCTGGCCGGTCACCGGCACCGGGGAACCGGGCACGGGCACCGAGACCTGTGCGGCGAGGCCGGTGAGCGCGGCGCCGCCGAGCACGAGGGCCGCGTCCCGGACACGGGAGGCGGGGAGCAGGTCGGCGAGGACCTGTCCGGTGCGGACGGGTGTGGCGGCAGCGGTGCTCATGGGGACTCCGCGAGGGTGAGGGCCGGTCGGGACACCGTGACGCTATCCCAGCGTGCTCGCCCTGATCACCGTCAGTGCTCGACAAAGGCGTGAACCGGCTGTTGGTCGGCTCCGCACAAAGGGTGGGGGCTACACCGAGCACGTCGTGATGCCAGTCACGGTGATGGGGTGGCCTGGGACACGGGAGCCGGTCCGAGGGGCATCTGTGGAGTCCCACCAAAGGCGGCGTGCCCGCCGTCTCGCCCGTCGGTCGCCGTCTGGGCAGTCCGGGACCGTTTTGCTAGCGTCGCAGGCATGGTTGCCCAGGCCCGGTACTTCTCGTCGCGTCGCTACGTCGACCTGCGGCGCCAGGGCACGGCCACCTGTCGCCGCCCGGTGTGAGGCGGGGCGGAGCGGATCCGGCCCGCCGATCGAGACGGCGCAGTGTCGGACCGGCCCCAGGAAGATTCCCATGCCCCGTACCGCGGCTCCCCTTCGGACGTCCCCCATCCCCCGTGTCGCCGACAGCGACCGGCGCCGCACCAGCGCCAGTGTCGTCCTGCGGTCCGTGCTGGAGCACGGACCGGTCGCGCGCAGCACCATCGCCCGGCTGACCGGTCTGTCGCCGGCGTCGGTGACCGACTACTGCGCCCGGTTCACCGAGTTGGGGCTCATCCGCGAGTCCGCCGTGCTCCAACGCTCCAAGGGCGTGGGGCGGCCGCATCTGCCGGTCGATCTGGACGACTCCCGGTTCGTGGTCGGCTCAGTGCACGTGGCGGTGCCGTTCACCACGGTCGCGCTGCTGGATCTGCGCGGGCGGGTGGTGGCCCGGCACGAGGTGAAGCACCAAGGCACCGAGCCGGCGCAGGTGCTGGCCCGGGCCGCGGAAGGGCTGGAGGCGTTGCTCTACGCGGCGCCCGGCACCAGGCCGCTGGGCGTCGGTTTCGCGGCGGGCGGCTGGGTGGACCGGGACTCGGGCACCGTCGCCGAGCATCCGCTGCTGGGCTGGCGCGAGGTGCCGGTGCGGGAGCTGCTCGGTGCGCACACCGGGCTGCCGGTCCATGTGGACGGGCACGCGCGGGCGCTGGTCAACGCGGAGCGCCTGTTCGGCGGGGCACGGGGCAGCCGCAGTGTGCTGCACCTGTTCGCGGGCAACGTGGTCGACGCGGCGTTCGCCACCAACGACGAGGTGCACCACGGGCCGCGCTCCCAGGCCGGGGCCATCGCCCATCTGCCGGTGCCGGGCGGTACGGAGCCCTGCGACTGCGGACGAGTGGGCTGCCTCCAGGCCGAGTTGAGCGAGCGGACCCTGTGCCGGCGGGCCCGTGAGGCGGGGATCGTCGACGGGGTGAACCCGATGCACGTGGTCGGTGCGGCGGCGACCGGTGACCCGGTGGCCGTACGCCTCCTGGTGGAGCGGTCGCGGCGGGCCGGGCGTGCGGTGGGTCTGCTGCTCGATGTGCTCAATCCGGAGCGCGTGGTCGTGACGGAGATCGGGATCATGCACCGGGAGGACTGTCTGGGCGCGTTGCGGGAAGAGCTCGGATCCGACCGTGCCGCGACCGTCACGCCGATCAGTTTCCCGGATTCCGTGCTGGCCGTGGCGGGCGGCGCGGTGGCGCTCGACGTGCTCTATCGAGATCCGCTGGCCGCGTCACCTGAGGCTATTTAATTCAGAAATTCGGAATGTTGACAGGTCCGACCGCCGACCAGGAACATCCTGTTCATGAGCCCGTTCACGAGCTGTCGCACCCTCTGTTGCTGACCCGTTGACGCGCCCCCGGCGCCCGCACACGGAGCGCCTTCTCCTTCCCGTGTGACATTCGCGTGAATTCCCTGCCCGGCTTTCTCCTGGCCGGAATTCCGTGCGCTGTGCCCTCTTCCATACCCAGGGAGTCCTCCCATGCCCTCGCCCACCGTTTCCGGTTTCGACCGGCGTCTGTTCCTGACCTCACTGCTCGGCGTGACGGCCGCGGCGGCCGGACTGAGCGGCTGCGCGGACAGCAGCGCCGCGGCCGGCGAGACGGCCTCCGACGCTCCCCTGGCCACCGAGGTGCCCGCCGGTACGAGCCTGAAGATCGCCTCCTACCAGAACGCACAGCAACTGCAGTTCGAACTGGCCGGGTTCCACGACCTGCCGTTCAAGGTGTCCGACTGGCTGAACATCGGCGCGGGCCCCGACGTCATCAACGCCTTCCGCGCGAAGTCGCTGGAGGTCGCCAACAACGCGGGCATCCCGCCGATCCAGGCGCACTACCAGGGCTTCGACGCGAAGATCGTCGCGATCAACATCACCCGCAAGCCCAACTACCTCTTCGCCACCAAGCCCGGCAGCGACATCCGCGCGGTCGCCGACTTCCAGGGCAAGCGGCTGGCCTTCTCGCAGGGGCAGGCCCAGGGCGTCGTCCTGCTGCGGGCACTGAAGAAGGCCGGGCTGGCGTACGACGACGTGGAGCTGGTGCCGCTGACCAGCAACCAGTTCCTCACGGCCCTGCAGTCCGGCCAGGTGGACGTCGCACCGCTCGCCAACACCCAGGCGCCCGCCTACCTGGCGCAGTACAAGTCCGCCCGCACCATCAAGACGGACGTGGTGGACCTGCTCAACCTGCTGTGGGCGCCGGTCTCGGTGCTGAACGACAAGGCGAAGGCCGCCGCGATCGCCTCGTACATCCCGTACTGGGCGAAGGCCCAGGTGTGGACGTACGAACACCCCGACGAGTGGAACGAGCAGTTCTACGTCGGCACGCAGAACCTGACCCTCGCCCAGGCGAAGGCGGTCACCGCGCTGGCCAACAAGCCGCTGTTCCCGCCGCGCTGGGACGAGGCGATCGAGTGGGAGCAGGAGACCGCCGATCTGCTCGCGGAGGGCGGCTTCGTGAAGAAGTTCGACGTGTCGGGGCTGTTCGACCACCGATTCGAGTCCATCGCGGCGGCGGCCGTACCCGCGGAGTACCGGAGGTGACCGCCGTGACCACGACGACGCACACGACCACGACCGCCGCGGCACCCCTCGCCCCGGTGCAGGAGGCGCACCAGGTGCGCAGGCGCCGGCGGCTGGCCCCCGGAAAGCGGCTGCCCGCCGCCCGGCTCGTCGGGCCCGCCGTCGTCCTCGCGGTGTGGGTCGTCGCCTCCGCCGCCGGACTGCTCGACACGGGCGCGATACCGGCCCCCTGGACGGTGCTGGAGACGGGCACCCGCCTGTGGAGCGCGGGCACGCTGCCGGACGACATCCTGACCTCGCTGCAGCGGGCGGCCGGCGGCTTCGCGATCGGCCTGACCGCGGGGATCCTGCTCGCCCTGGCGTCCGGGCTCACCCGGACCGGCGAGGCGCTGATCGACGGGACGGTCAACCTCAACCGGGCCATCCCGACGCTGGGTCTGATCCCGCTGTTCATCCTCTGGCTGGGCATCGGCGAGACCTTCAAGATCGCCATCATCGCGATCGTCGTCTACATCCCGGTCTACCTCAACACGCATGCCGCGCTGTCCGGCATCGACAGCCGGTTCGTCGAACTGGCCGAGGTGCAGGGCCTGTCCAAGCTCCGGTTCGTCCGGCAGGTCGTCATCCCCGGCGCCCTGCCCGGGTTCTTCGTCGGGCTGCGGCTCGGCGTGACCGGGTCCTGGCTGGGCCTGGTGGTGCTGGAGCAGATCAACGCCACCAGCGGGCTCGGCTACATGATGTTCCAGGCGCAGAACTACGGCCAGACGGACGTCATCCTCGTCGGCCTGGTCGTCTACGGCGTCTTCGGCCTGATCTCCGACAGCGCGGTCCGTCTCATCGAACGGAGGGTGCTGTCATGGCGCCGCACACTGAGCAGCTGACCCGTCCCGCCGTCCAGCTGCGGGGCCTGACCCGGTCGTTCGACGGCCGCACGGTCCTCGACGGCATCGACCTCGATCTGCCCGCCGGGCAGCTGACGGCCCTGCTCGGGCACAGCGGCTCCGGCAAGAGCACGCTGCTGCGGGCGATCGCCGGTCTCGACCACGGCGTCGCAGGCAGCGGGCGGCTCACCGCGCCCGAGCGGGTGTCGGTGGTCTTCCAGGACTCCCGGCTGCTGCCCTGGCGGCGGGTCCTCGACAACGTGCTGCTCGGCGCGGAGGGCAAGGACGCCGGCCGGAAAGGCCGTGAGGCCCTGGAAGAGGTGGGGCTGAAGGGCCGCGAGCGGGCCTGGCCGGGCCAGCTGTCGGGCGGGGAGGCCCAGCGCGCCGCCCTCGCCCGGTCCCTGGTGCGCGAGCCGGAACTGCTGCTCGCCGACGAGCCGTTCGGGGCGCTGGACGCACTCACCCGGATCCGGATGCACGGCCTGCTCAGGGAGCTGTGGGAGCGCCACCGGCCGTCCGTGCTGCTGGTCACCCATGACGTGGACGAGGCGATCGTGCTCGCCGACCGGGTGCTCGTCCTCGACCGGGGCCGGATCGGCCTCGACCTCACCATCGACCGCACGCACCCGCGGTCGTACCGCGACCCCCTGCTCGGCGAGTACCGGGAGCGGCTGCTGGCCGCGCTCGGTGTCACGGAGGACCATCGATGACCCGCGGACAGCTGCACCTCAACGCGTTCCTGATGAACACCGGCCACCACGAGGCGTCGTGGCGGCTGCCGGAGAGCGACCCGTACGCGCACGTGGACCTGGCGCACTACGTGCGGCTCGCCCGGATCGCCGAGCACGGCACCTTCGACTCGCTGTTCCTCGCCGACGGACCGCAGCTGTGGGGCAGCGTGGCCCAGCGGCCCGCCGGGGCACTGGAGCCGATCACACTGCTGACCGCGCTGGCGACGGCCACCGAGCACATCGGCCTGATCGCCACGGCCTCCACCTCGTACAACTCGCCGTACAACCTGGCCCGCAAGTTCGCCACGCTGGACCACCTCAGCGGTGGCCGGGCGGGCTGGAACATCGTCACCACCGCCGGTGCCGAGGCCGCCCGGAACTTCGGTCTGGACGCCGAGCCGGCGCACGCCGAGCGGTACGCGCGGGCCGCCGAGTTCCTCGACGTGGCGCTGAAGCTGTGGGACAGCTGTTGGAGGACGACGCGATCGTCGCCGACAAGGCGGCGGGGGTGTGGGGCGACGACGCGAAGATCCACCCGCCCCGGCACAAGGGCCGCTACTTCAGCGTCGAGGGGGCACTCAACGTGCCCCGCACGCCCCAGGGTTACCCGCTGCTGGTGCAGGCCGGCTCCTCCGGGGACGGCAAGCGGTTCGCCGCGCGGTACGCCGAGGCGGTGTTCACCGCCCAGCAGACCATCGAGGACGCACGGGCCTTCTACGCCGACCTCAAGTCCCGGACGGTCGCGGCCGGGCGGGACGCCGACCACATCAAGGTGCTGCCCGGCATCGTCCCGGTGATCGGCTCGACGGAGGCCGAGGCCCGGGCGAACGAGCGGGTCCTGGAGGACCACATCGTGCCCGCGCACGGCGTGGACCGCCTGGAGCGGCTGCTGCAACTGCCCGCGGGGACGCTGGAGCTGGACGGTCCGCTCCCCGCCGACCTGCCGCCGGAGAGCGCCATCGAGGGCGCCAGGAGCCGCTACACGCTCATCGTCGAGCTGGCCCGGCGTGAGCGGCTCACCGTGCGGCAGCTGATCGGGCGGCTCGGCGGCGGGCGCGGGCACCTCACCTTCGCCGGGACGCCCGAGCAGGTCGCCGACACCATCGAGCTGTGGTTCGGCTCGGGCGCCGCGGACGGCTTCAACATCATGCCCGCGGTGCTGCCGTCCGGCCTGGAGGCCTTCGTCGACCACGTCGTCCCGATCCTGCGCGCCCGCGGCCTGCTCCGCACCGATTACGGCAGCCGCCGCACCCTGCGGGAGCGGTACGGCCTCCCGCGCCCCGCCAACCAGCACGTCCCCGCCCCGGCTCTCGTCTGACCCGTCTCACTCATCCGCCCGGAAGGAACCCCGTCATGACCATCGAGATCCACAAGGTCACCGCGAACATCGGCGCCCGTGTCGAGGGCGTCGACATCACCCGGCCCCTCGACCAGGACACCTACGCCACCCTGCGGGAGGCGCTCAACGCCCACAAGGCGCTCGTCTTCGACGCCGAGGGCCTGGACGACGCCGGTCAGCAGGCCTTCGCCCGCCACTTCGGCGACATCACCACCGCCCATCCGACGGTGTCCGCCGTCGACGGCGCCCCGAACGTCCTGCCCGTCGACAGCGAGCAGGGCCGGGCCGCCAACAACTGGCACACCGACGTCACTTTCATCCTCAACCCGCCGCAGGCCAGCACCCTGCGCAGCATCACGATCCCGCCGTACGGCGGCGAAACGCTGATCGCGAGCTCGGCCGCCGCGTACCGCAACCTGCCCGAGCCGCTGCGCAGCCTCGCCGACACGCTGTGGGCCGAGCACACCAACGACTACGACTACGCCGTCCCGGACGAGGACGTCGACGAGCACCAGGCCGCCCGGCGCGCCCAGTTCACCTCGATCAAGTACCGCACGGTCCACCCGGTGGTCCGCGTCCACCCGCTGACCGGGGAGCGGGGCCTGTTCATCGGCGGCTTCGCGCAGCGGATCGTGGGCCTGTCGGCCGGCGAGTCCCGCAAGATCCTCGACCTGCTCCAGGCGTACGTCACCCGGCCGGAGAACGTCCTGCGCCACCGCTGGTCGCCGAACCAGCTCGTCCTGTTCGACAACCGCATCACCCAGCACTACGCCGTCGACAACTACGACGGCCTGCCGCGCCGACTGCACCGGGTGACGGTCGCCGGGGACATCCCGGTCGGGATCGAGGGCAAGGAGAGCTACGTCGTCGAGGGTGACGCCTCGCACTACACTCCGGTCGCCGCGTAGTCACGCGCAGCGACGCGACCGTCCGGATCGTGGGATGCCTCTCCGTTTCCCCGGGGAGGCATCCGAGACTGGCGGCGTTTTTGCCCTCGCACGCCTCTCACGCATTGGACGAGCCGCGCCCATGCCCAGCAGCAGCACCACGGAGACGTCGCCCAGCAGGGACGACGTCTCCCTCTCCCATGGCCTGAAGCAACGCCACCTGTCGATGATCGCCCTGGGCGGCGTGATCGGCGCCGGTCTGTTCGTCGGTTCCGGCGCGGGCATCGCCGCCGCCGGTCCGTCGATCGTGGTCGCCTACGCCCTCTCCGGTCTCCTCGTGATGCTGGTGATGCGGATGCTCGGCGAGATGTCGGCCGCGTATCCGTCGTCGGGTTCGTTCTCGGCGCACGCGGAGCGGGCGATCGGCCCCTGGGCCGGATTCACCGCCGGATGGTCCTTCTGGGTGCTCCTGTGCACGGCCGTCGGCCTGGAGGGCATCGGCGCCGCGAAGATCGTCAGCGGCTGGCTGCCGGGCACGCCGGAGTGGGCGTGGGTGGCGCTGTTCATGGTCGTCTTCTGCGGCACGAACCTCGCGGCAGTGAAGAACTTCGGCGAGTTCGAGTTCTGGTTCGCGGCCCTGAAGGTCGGCGCGATCACCCTGTTCCTGGCACTCGGCGTCCTGGCGATCCTCGGGATCCTGCCCGGCACGGACTCCCCGGGCGCGGGCAACCTCACCGACTTCCTGCCCAACGGCGGCGAGGGCCTGGTCATCGGCCTGCTCGCGTCGGTCTTCGCCTACGGCGGCCTGGAGACGGTCACCATCGCGGCGGCCGAGTCGGAGAACCCGGTCAAGGGCGTGGCGAGCGCGGTGCGTACGGCGATGTGGCGGATCGCGCTGTTCTACGTCGGCTCGATGGCCGTCATCGTCACCCTGGTCCCCTGGGACTCCAAGGAGGTCGTCGAGAAGGGCCCGTACGTCGCCGCCCTCGACGAACTCGGCATCCCGGGCGCCGGCCAGCTGATGAACGTGGTCGTGCTGGTGGCCCTGCTGTCCGCCATGAACGCCAACATCTACGGCGCCTCCCGCATCGCCTACTCGCTGGTGGACCGCGGCCAGGGCCCGAAGGTGCTGGGCCGGGTCTCGGGCGGGGTCCCGCGGATCGCCGTTCTCGCCTCCTCCGTCTTCGGCTTCCTGTGCGTGCTGCTGAGCTACTGGCGGCCGAACGACGTCTTCTCCTGGCTGCTGAACATGATCGGCGCGGTGATCCTGGTCGTCTGGATCTTCATCGCCGTCTCGCAACTGCGGCTGCGGCGGCGTCTGGAGCGGGAGACGCCGGAGAAGCTGGTCGTGCGGATGTGGGCGTTCCCGTGGCTGACGTGGATCGCGCTGGCGGGCATGGCCGCCGTGTTCGTCCTGATGGCCCGCCAGCCCGACACCCGGGTGCAGTTGTACTCGACGGGCGGGATGACGCTGGCCCTGGCGGCCGTCGGCTACGCCTGGCAGAAGGCGCGCGCCCGAAAGTAGCCCCCGGCACCGAGGCCCCCGCGACACACGCGGGGGCCTTTTGTGTGCCCTGGGCACCCGCCGCCGCCCTCCTGCTGCTAGCGTGCAGTTGCAAGTCACTTGCAACAAGAGGTTCGGAGGGTTCCCCGCCATGCCCGTCTACACGCTGCCCGACCTGCCGTACGACTACTCCGCGCTCGCCCCCGTGATCAGCCCCGAGATCATCGAGCTGCACCACGACAAGCACCACGCGGCCTATGTGAAGGGCGCCAACGACACGCTGGAGCAGCTTGCGGAGGCGCGGGACAAGGAGACCTGGGGGGCGATCAACGGGCTGGAGAAGAACCTGGCCTTCCATCTGTCCGGGCACATCCTGCACAGCATCTACTGGCAGAACATGACCGGCCCGAAGGACGGCGGCGGTGAGCCGCTCGCGCAGGACGGCGTGGGTGAGCTCGCGGACGCGATCACGGAGTCCTTCGGGTCGTTCGCGCGTTTCAAGGCGCAGTTGTCCAAGGCCGCCGCGACCACTCAGGGTTCCGGCTGGGGCGTGCTGGCGTACGAGCCGCTGAGCGGGCGGCTGATCGTCGAGCAGGTCTACGACCACCAGGGCAACGTCGGCCAGGGCTCGACCCCGATCCTGGTCTTCGACGCCTGGGAGCACGCCTTCTACCTCCAGTACCGGAACCAGAAGGTCGACTTCATCGAGGCGATGTGGCAGGTCGTCAACTGGCAGGACGTGGCCCGGCGTTACGAGGCTGCCAAGTCCCGCGCGGACGTACTGCTGCTCGCCCCCTGAGACCCGTGAAGCGTCCTGCCTCGTGATCGTCTTCTCACCCTTCACGGCGGCAGGCGACAGAAGGAAGGCCCCCGCGAGGACATGACTCGCGGGGGCCTTCCGTGCCTCCCGGCGCTACGGCTTGCGCCCCAGGCCGCCGTGCTGGCCGATCGGCTCCGTGGGAGCGCCCGGCTCGGGGTGCCAGAGCGGGACCGGGACCACGCCCGGTGCCACCAGTTCCAGGCCCTCGAAGAAGCCCTCGATCTGCTCGACCGGCCGCAGGAAGTAGGGGACGGCGCCGGTCTCGTTGTAGGCGTCCTGGGCCTGTTCGTAAGCGGGGTCGGTGCCGCGGGAGCCCTCGTTGAGGGAGAGGTAGCTGCCGGAGGGCAGGGGTGCCAGCAGGCGGCGGACGAGGTCGCGGGCCCGGTCGTAGTCGGCGACGTGGCCCAGGATGCCGCTGAGGATCAGCGCGGTGGGACGGGTGAGGTCCAGCGTCCGGCCGGCGGCCTCGATGATGTGCTCCGGCTCGAAGAGGCTGATGGGCTCGTACGCCGTCGCGCCCTCGGGCGTGGAGGTGAGCAGGGCCCGGGCGTGCGCCAGGACCAGCGGGTCGTTGTCGACGTAGACCACGCGCGACTCGGGGGCCAGGCGCTGGGCCACCTCGTGCGTGTTGTCGACGGTCGGCAGGCCGGTGCCGACGTCGAGGAACTGCCGTACGCCGGCCTCCCGGACGAGGTGGCGGATGCTGCGGCCGAGGAAGGCGCGGCTGCCGCGGGCGATGGTGACGATGCCGGGGAAGACGGCGGTGTAGGCGTCGCCTGCCGCCTCGTCCACCGGGTAGTTGTCCTTGCCGCCCAGCCAGTAGTTCCAGATCCGGGCCGAGTGCGGCACCGAGGTGTCGATGTCCGTCATGGGGCCCATGGTGCTACGTCCCGTCCGTCTCGCACGGCACATTGAGTGAGAGGAGTGCGGCGGAACCGTCGGGGTTCATGCGCAGTTCGCTGATCGCCGCGTTCCGCAACCGCGGGAACACCCTGCGGTACTCCCGGGCCGGGATCGACAGCAGGGTGCACAGCACCAGGCGCAGCAGGGTGTTGTGGGCGACGACCAGGACCCGTCCGCCGGGGTGGGCGGCGGCGATGTCCCGCAGGGCACGGGTCCCCCGGGCCGCCGCGGACAGCGGGTCCTCGGCGCCGGGGAAGGAGTGGGCCACCGGGTCGGCGCGGTAGGCCGCGGCCCACTCCGGGTCCTCCGTCTCGAACTCGGCGAGCGTGCGGCCCTCGACCACACCGAAGTCGCATTCGCGCAGGTCCGGTTCGAGCTGTGAGGTGAGGCCCAGGGCACGGCAGGCGGGCTCGGCGGTCGCGACGGCCCGGGACAGCGGGGAGGTCCGGATCGCGTCGACGGGGTGGGCGGCGGCCCAGCGGCCGAGGGCCTCGGCCTGGGCGCGGCCGGTGTCGGTGAGGCCGATGTCGGTGACGCCGGCGTACCGGTTCTCGGCGTGCCAGACGGTCTGCCCGTGGCGGGCCAGCAGGAGGGTGGTGGTCATGACTCCCCAGTGTCCACGTGCAGCCGGGTCAGGGCGTGTTCCGCGACGGGGGCGGGCAGCCAGCCGCGTTCCCGCAGTGCCTCGACGAGGCGGGCGTACGGCTCGGCGAAGGCCGCCGTGCGGTCGGGGCGGGGTTCGAGGACGGTCCGGACGCGGACCATGCGCTCGGTGACGTCCGCGAGCGCGCCCGCGCCCGACGCCCCGTACGCGGCCAGCGCCGCCATTCCCAGGGCCGGTTCCGTCTGTTCAGGGATGCGGGCCGGGCGGCCGAGGATGTCGGCGCGGAGCTGGTTCCAGTACCGGCTGCGCGCGCCGCCGCCGGTGAAGGTGAGCGGGCCGTCGAGGGGGGCGCCGAGGTGGTGCAGGTAGTCCAGGCACAGGCGTTCCGCGAAGCCGACGCCCTGGAGCAGCGCGGCCCAGAGACCGGCGTCGCCCTCGGGTTCGCCGAGGACGAGGGGGGTCGCGTCCGGCGCCCGGAACGGGAACCGCTCCCCCGGTGACACCAGCGGGTACGCGACCGCACGGGACGGCTCGAAGGCCGCGGCCCGCTCGTCCATCGCGGCCGGGTCGGCGTCCGGGAAGTGCGCCGTGAGGGCTCCTGCGCCCACGCTGGACGCCCCGCCGGGCAGCCAGGTGCCGTCGGGGGCGCGGTGGTTGTAGACCACGCCGGTGGGGTCCCGGACCGGGTCGCAGGTCGCTCCCTTCAGCACGAGGGTCGTGCCGAGGACCGAGTTCCAGGAGCCGGGGCGCAGCGCGCCCGAGGCGATCTGGGCCGCGCAGCCGTCCGTCATCCCGGCGAGCACCTTGGTGCCGGCGGGGATGCCGGTGGCGTCGGCGGCGGTCGGGCTGACCTCGCCGAGGTGCGTGCCGGGGCGTACGACGTCCGGCAACAGGCCCGGGGGAACGCCGAGTCGGGCCAGGGCTGCCTCCGGCCACGCCTCGCCGTGCAGGTCGTAGCCGGTCTTGAGGGCGTGGCTGGAGTCCGCCGGGGGCGGTTCGCCGGTCAGCCGGGTGACGACGAGGTCGGGCTGGTGGGCGAGGCGGAGGCCGGGGCCGTACTCCCCCAGCAGCCACAACGCCTTCGGCAACGCCCAGGTGTCCTGGACCGCGAGACCCGCCTCCCGGGCGCGAGCGGCCTCCGCCGCCGCACGGCCGTCGTCGTACATCAGCGCGGGGCTACCCGGGCGGCCCGAGCCGTCCGTCAGCAGGACCGTGCCGGACGTACCGCACACCGCGAGGCCGCCGACCGGCACGCCGGGCGCGGAGCCGAGTGCCGCCCGGGACGCCGTGCACAGCGCCGACCACCACCGCTCGGGGTCCTGCTCGTGCCGCACCCCGTCCCGCCGCCCGCTCAGTGGGGCCGAGCCGCTGCCGAGGACCCTGCCGTCGGCGGTGACGAGCAGCACGCGGACGCTCTGTGTGCCCAGGTCGACGCCGAGCCAGCCCGCACCCTCGTCCGCCATCCGGAACCTCCCACGATGTCGCAGCCGGATCTGTGAACTTCTCACTGTGCCCCGATATTTTCCCGTGCGCGAGGGATTGACGCCCAACTTCAGCCGTTCCACCCTCTGTTAACGAGTCGACTCGACGTGTTAACCAGCCCCCACGTGGAGGTACGGATGGACACGCACGTGCACGACCGGCGGCGCTTCCTCGCGCTCGCCGCCGGGGCTGCCGCGGCCCCGCTGCTCACGGCCTGCGGCACCGGCTTCGGCGGGGACGACAGCAAGAGCGACGGGTCCGCCGCGGACGACGTCACCGGCTCCTTCGACTGGAAGCGGGAGCAGGGCACCACCGTCAAGGCCCTGCTCAACAAGCACCCGTACACGGACGCGTTGATCGCCGACCTGAAGTCCTTCACCGCGAAGACCGGCATCAAGGTCGAGTACGACGTCTTCCCGGAGGACAACTACTTCGACAAGCTCACCGTGGACCTGTCCAGCGGGCGCGCCTCCTACGACGTCTTCATGCTGGGCGCCTACATGGTGTGGCAGTACGGGCCGCCGGGCTGGCTGGAGGACCTCGGGCCCTGGATGCGCAACTCCTCGGCGACGGGCGCCGAGTGGGACCAGGCGGACTTCTTCCCGAACCTGCTCCAGGCCGACCAGTGGTCGCTGAAGGCGGGCGCGCCGCTGGGGCAGGGCGGGCAGTACGCGCTGCCGTGGGGCTGGGAGACGAACGTCGTCGCCTACAACACGGAGGTGTTCGAGAAGCTGGGCCTGAAGCCGGCCGAGACCTTCGAGGAGCTGACCGAACTCGCCGGCACCATCAAGCAGAGGGCGCCGGGCGCGGGCTTCGACGGCATGTACGGGATCGCCGTACGCGGGTCCAGGAGCTGGGCCACCATCCATCCCGGCTTCATGACGATGTACGCCCGCAACGGGCTGACGGACTTCAGGGTCGACGGCGGAAAGCTCACACCCGTCATGAACAGCTCCGATGCCGTCGCCTTCACCGAGGACTGGGCCGGCATGGTCAAGCGGGGCGGGCCGCCGTCCTGGACGTCGTACACCTGGTACCAGTGCTCCAGCGACCTGGGTGCGAAGAAGGCCGGGATGCTGTTCGACGCCGACACGGCCGCCTACTTCCAGGCGGTGAAGGGCGCGAGTCCCGCCTCCGGGAAGATCGCCTTCCACCCGGGGCCCAAGGGACCGGACGGGTCGCTCGCCACCAACATGTGGATCTGGTCGCTCGGGATGAACGCCAAGAGCAAGAAGAAGAGCGCCAGTTGGCTGTTCCTGCAGTGGGCGACCGGCAAGGAGCACCTGCGCAAGGGCGCGATCACGCACAACCACATCGACCCGGTGCGCAAGTCGGTGGCCGACGACGCCGCGTACAAGGACAAGATGCGGCATCTGCCGGGCTTCCTGGAGACCTTCGAGACGGTCGTCGACCAGACGAGGATCCAGTTCACTCCGCAGGCGCAGTTCTTCGACGCGACGACCAGCTGGGCCGCCGCCCTCCAGGAGATCTACGGCGGCAAGGACGCGAAGTCCGTCCTGGACGGGCTGGCGGACGACCTCGCCGACAAGGTGGGTTAGTCATGCGGCTCGCGCTGCGTCCGTACCTCCTGATCGTGCCGGCACTCCTGCTGACCTGCGGGATCCTCTACCCGTTCGGGCTCGGCCTGTACTACACGCTGTTCGACTTCTCGGCGAGCAAACCGCAACCCGACATGGTGCGGTTCGAGAACTACAGAGCCGTCTTCACGCAGGAGGCGTTCTGGAACTCGGCGTGGGTGACGGTGCTGTACGCGGTCGGGGCGGCCCTCGCCGAGACGGTGCTCGGGGTGGCCGTCGCCCTGCTGCTGCACCGCTCGACCCTGGTGGGCCGTGTGCTGGAGAAGATCCTGATCCTGCCGCTGATGATCGCCCCGGTGATCGCGGCGATCATCTGGAAGCTGATGCTCCAGCCCTCGGTGGGCGTGGTCAACCACCTGCTGAGGCCCTTCGGGCTGGGCGGAGTGCAGTGGACCGACACTCCGACGGGCGCCCTGCTGTCGTCGATCGCCGTGGACGTGTGGGTCTACACGCCGTTCGTGGCGATCCTCGCCCTGGCCGGTCTGCGGTCGCTGCCCACCTCCCCCTTCGAGGCGGCGGCCGTGGACGGCGCGGGGTGGTGGTACACCTTCCGGCGGCTGACGCTGCCGATGCTGTGGCCGTACGTGCTGGTGGCGGTGATCTTCCGGTTCATGGACTCGCTGAAGGTGTTCGACATCATCTACGCCCTGACGGAGGGCGGGCCCGGTGACTCGACCGTCGTCCTGCAGATCCGGGCGTACCTGGAAGCGATCCGCTTCCAGCGCTACTCCTTCGGGATCTCCTACACGATCGTGCTGTGGGCCGTGGTGTACCTGGCCGCGATGGTGCTGGTGAAGCACCTGGGGAAGATCCAGCGCCGGGCCGCGGAGGTGACCACGTGAGGAAACGCGTGCTGGGGTGGCTGGCCGACGCCGCCCTCGTCCTCTACTTCGTCTTCGCGCTGTTCCCGATCGCCTGGATGGTGATCCTCTCCCTGAAACCCACCGACCAGCTCTTCAGCACGTACTTCTCCTTCTCCCCGACGCTGGACGGCTACCGGACGGTCCTCGGCGACAGCGAGGGCATCCCGTTCGTGCGGTTCTTCGTCAACAGCCTGGTGGTGTCGGTGGGGGCGGTCGTGCTGTCGCTGGTGGTGGGGCTGCCGGCGGCGTACGCCTCGGCGCGGTGGCGGTTCAAGGGCTCGGAGAACCTGATGTTCACGCTGCTGTCGTTCCGCTTCGCACCTGAACTGACCGTGATCATCCCGCTGTTCGTGCTGTACCAGAAGCTCGGGCTGTTCGACACGTACGTCGGCATGGTGTGGGTGCTGCAACTGGTCACCCTGCCGCTGATCGTGTGGATCATGCGGTCCTACTTCGCCGATCTGACGCCCGAGCTGGAGCAGGCCGCCCTGCTGGACGGCTACACCCGCAAGCAGGCCTTCTTCAAGGTGGCCCTTCCACTGGTCAAGCCGGGCATCGCGGCCGTGTCGCTGCTGGCGTTCATCTTCGCCTGGAACAACTTCGTCTTCCCGCTGATCCTCACCTCCAACGAGGCCCAGACGGTGACCGTGGGCGCGCTGTCCTTCCTCGGCGGTGACCGGCCCAAGTACAACCTGACGGCCGCCGCCGCGCTGGTGTCCGTCGTACCGCCGCTGCTGCTGGCGCTGACGATCCAGCGGTATCTGGTGCGGGGACTTTCGTTCGGGGCGGTGAAGTCTTGATCACGCTGAGCGGGATACGGAAGACGTACGGGAGGACCGTCGCGCTCGACGCGCTCGAACTGGAGGTGCGGGAGGGCGAGTTCTTCTGCCTGCTGGGCCCGTCCGGCGCGGGCAAGACCACGACGCTCAAGACCATCGCCGGACTCGAACAGCCCGACGCGGGCACCGTCGTGCTCGACGGCAAGGACATGCGGGGTGTGGAGCCGTACGACCGGGGCGTGGCGATGTGCTTCGAGAGCTACGCCCTCTACCCGCACCGCTCCGCCTACGACAACCTCGCCTCCCCCCTGCGCTCGCCCCGGCACCGGCTGCCCGCCGCCGAGGCCAGGCAGCGGATCGGCGCGATCGCCGAACTGCTGGGGATCTCGGGGCTGCTGGACCGGCCGGTGGGCCAGCTGTCCAACGGGCAGCGGCAGCGCGTCGCCCTCGGCCGGGTGCTGGTCCGCCCCGCCCGGGCCTTCCTCCTCGACGAGCCGCTCTCCCACCTGGACGCCAAGCTGCGCCAGCAGATGCGGGCCGAGCTGAAGGCGATCGGGGCCGTGCAGCACACCACCACCCTGTACGTCACCCACGACTCCGTCGAGGCGCTGGCGCTCGGCGACCGGATCGGGGTCATCCGGCAGGGGCGGATCGTGCAGACGGGCACGCGGGAGGAGATCTGGTACCGGCCGTACGACACGGAGGTCGCGCGGGCCTTCGGGCGGCCCCGGATCAATCTGCTGCCGGGGGTCGTGACGGAGAGCGGTGTGCGGTCGGACGGCGGGGTGCTGCTGCCGGTCCGGGCGCAGGCCCCGGCGGGCACCGAGGTCCTGGTCGGGCTGCGGCCCCGGGACATCGTCCTGCGCGGCGAGGGGCACGAGCTCACCGGGACCGTGTACGTCACCGAGGTGCTCGGCCGGTCCGTCGAGGTCACCGTCCGGCTCGGGACCGGGGACCAGCGGGTGTCGCTGGTGGCCCCCCGGGCGGACGCGGCGCGCCTTCGTCCGGACGATCCGGTACGGCTCGCGGTCCGGCCTGAGAACCTGCTGCTGTTCGAGGCCGACCGGCCGGAGCGACCGGGACGACGGATAGAGACACAGTCATGAGCAGCAGCAGTGGTGGACAGCAGGGGCCGGCGGCGCGGCAGGCCGCCATGGCCGAGCAGGTGCTGGCCGACGGCTCGGCGACGGCGGCGGAGCTCGCCGAGCGGTTCGGGGTGAGCCTGATGACCATCCACCGGGACCTGGACGAACTCGAACGGCAAGGCATCGTACGGAAGTTCCGGGGCGGGGTGACCGCGCAGCCGTCGGGGGTCTTCGAGTCGAACGTGCAGTACCGGCTGAAGACCATGCGGGCCGAGAAGGCCGCCGTCGCCGAGCACGCGCTGCGCATGGTGGAGCCCGGCATGGCGATCCTGCTGGACGACTCCACGTCCACCCTGGAGATAGCCCGGCGGCTGCGCACGGGCGAGGTCACGCCCCTGACGGTCGTCACCAACTTCCTGGAGGCGATCAACCTCCTGTCCGACCAGCGGGGCATCCACCTGATGGCGCTGGGCGGCGACTACGACCCGCTGCACTCCTCGTTCCTCGGGGTGTCCTGCGTGGAGGCGGTCGAGCAGCTGCGGGTGGACGTGTGCTTCGCGTCCACGTCGGCGGTGCACGGGGGGTACGCCTACCACCAGGAGCAGCACATCGTGTCCGTGAAGCGGGCGATGCTCGACGCGGCGGCACGGAACGTCCTGCTGATCGACCACACCAAGCTCGGCCGGGTCGCCCTGCACCGGGTCGTCCCGCTGTCCCGCTTCGACACGGTCCTCGTGGACGACGGGGCGTCGCCGGAGGCACTGCGGGATCTGGACGAACACAAGGTCCGTTACGAGGTTTGCGGCACGAAGGGCGACCATGACGGGAACGGGACTGGAGCTACGTGAGCTGCGGAAGACCTACCGGTCTCGGGGGCGGCCCTCGGTGGACGCCGTCCGCGGGATCGACCTGAACCTCCGGTCCGGGGAGCTGCTCGGGCTGCTCGGGCCGTCCGGCTGCGGCAAGTCGACGACCCTGCGCATGATCGCCGGGCTGGAGTCCGTCACCGGCGGGGACATCCTCGTCGGCGGGGCGTCGGTGGTCGAGCGGCCGGCGCAGCAGCGGAACATCGGGGTCGCGTTCGAGAACTACGCGCTGTATCCGCCGCTGTCGGTCGCGGAGAACCTGGCGTTCGGGCTGAAGGCCCGGAGGAAGGCCGCACGCGGTGACGTCGACCGCAAGGTGAAGGAGATCGCCGAACGGGTCGGCCTGACCGACCTCCTCGACGCCCGCCCGGCCGCTCTGTCCAGCGGCCAGAAGCAGCGCGTCTCCCTGGCCCGGGCCCTGATCCGCGAACCGGACGTGCTGCTGCTCGACGAGCCGCTGTCCCATCTGGACGCGGCCCAGCGGGACACCACCCGCCGCGAACTCAAGCGCATCCAGAAGGACCTGGGCCACACCACGATCCTGGTCACCCACGACCAGGAGGAGGCCCTCTCCCTCGCCGACCGGATCGCCGTGATGAAGGACGGCGTCATCCAGCAGCTCGGCACCCCCTACGAGATCTACGACAGCCCGGCCAACGTGTTCGTCGCGGACTTCGTCGGCGAGCCCGCGATCACGCTGCTGCCCGGCATCGCCGACGGCGACGGCCGGGCCCGCCTCTCGGACTCGGTGCGGATCGCGCTGCCCGTGCCGGTGGACGAGGGCCGGGAGGTGGTGGTCGGGATCCGCCCGGAGGACGTCCGGCTCACCGCCGAGGACGGCCTGCCCGCCCGGGTCGTCGCCCACGAACCCCTCCTGGAGTCGGGCCTGGCGACCCTCTCCCTCGACGGGGTCGAACGGCACCTGGTCGTCCTCACCGACCCCGAGGTGCGGCTCGCCCACAACGAGCGGGTCGGGGTCACCGCCGACCCCGAGCACACCCATGTCTTCGACGCCGAGACGGGAGACTCCCTGCGATGACTGCCGGAAACAGCGTGCGTGTGGTGGCCGCCGGTGACCACTTCGTCCTGCCGTCGCTGATCACACGGGCGGTGGAACACGAGGTGGAGCGGGCCCGGGTGACGGAACTGGAACTCGGCTGGCCGCTGGAGCCGTTCGGGCCGGTCGCCGAGGTGCAGGAGGCCAGTGACGCCGAGGACGCGATGGTCGAGGCGCTGGCCGGGGCGCAGGTGCTGGTCACCCAGATGGGGCCGGTCACCGAGAAGGTGCTCGCCGCCTGCCCGGATCTGAGGCTGGTCGTGGTCTGCCGGGGCGGGCCGGTGAACGTCAACCTGGAGGCGGCCAAGCAGCGTGACGTGCGGGTGTGCTTCGCGCCGGGCCGCAACGCCGCCGCCACCGCCGAGTTCACCGTCGGCATGATGCTGGCCGCGCTGCGCCGCATCCCCCAGGCCCACGGCCCGCTGGCCCGGCAGGGCAGCTGGGAGGGCGCGACGTACTACACGTACGAGCAGAGCGGTCTGGAGCTGGAGGACCTGCCCGTCGGACTGGTCGGATACGGGGCCGTCGGCAGCCGGGTCGCGCGGGTGCTGTGCGCGTTCGGGGCCCGGGTGATGGTCTACGACCCGTACGTGCACGGCGAGATCCACGGACTGCGCGTGACCTCGCTGGACGAACTCCTGCGCCGCTCCCGGGTGATCACCCTGCACGCCCGGCTCACTCCCGAGACCCGGGGCCTGATCGGCGCCCGGGAGCTGGGGCTGCTGCCGTCCGGCGCGGTGGTGGTGAACGTGGCCCGGGGTCCGCTGCTGGACGAGGCCGCGCTGTGCGACGCGCTGGAGAGCGGGCAGGTGTCGGCGGCGGCGCTCGACACCTACGAGCGGGAGCCGCTGCCCGCTCAGTCGCGGCTTCTCGGGCTGACCGACCGCGTCGTGCTGACCCCGCACCTCGGCGGGGCGTCGCGCGCGGTGGCGGAGAAGGCGGCGCGGATCGCCGCCGAAGAGGTGGGCCGCTGGGTGCGCGGCGAGCCGCTCGCGCACTGCCTGACCTGAGGATCGTGAGAGGACCCTTGAGGGGAGCCGCATGTACGTCGGTATCGATGTGGGCACGTCCATGGTCAAGGCGGCGGCCTTCGACGACACGGGGCGGGAACTGGCCGTGTCCTCCCGCCCGGTGGAGCTGAAACTGCACGGCGGGTTCGTCGAGCAGGACATGGACGAGGTGTACGGGGCGGTCGTCGCCGTGCTCGACGAGGTCACAGGACGGGCCCCGGGGCCGGTCGAGCTCGCCGGGCTCACCGGGCAGGGCGACGGGGTGTGGCTGGTCGACGGGGAGGGACGGCCCGTGCGGGCGGCGGCCTCCTGGATGGACGGGCGGGCGCACGAACTGGTCGACCGGTGGCTGGCCGACGGTACGTTCGAGGAGGTGTTCCGGCGGACGGGCAGCGCGATGTTCCCGGGCTGTCCGGGGCCGCTGCTGGCGTGGCTGGACAGCAACGAACCGGAGGCGCTGGATGCCGCGCAGGCCGCCCTGTACTGCAAGGACATGGTGTTCCAGCGGCTGACGGGGGCGGGCCCGGCGACCGATGTGTCGGACGCCTCGATGCCGTTCCTGGACCCGCGCACCCGGACGTACGACAACCGGGTCGTGGAGCTGCTGGGGCTCACGCACCGGCGCCGTCTGTTGGCCCCCGTCAGCGACCCGGTCGCGACGGCCGAGGCGCGGGGCGAGGGTCTGCCGTCCGGCACCCGGATCGCCAACGGCCCGTACGATCTGCCGGCCTGCGCGCTGGGCGCCGGGGTGACGGCCCCGGGGGACGGTCTGCTGATCGTCGGCACCTGTCTGGCCAGCCTGGTCGCCACGACCGAGCTGGATCTGACGGGCGAGCCCGCGGGCCTGTACATCTCCACCGACCGGCCCGGGCACTGGCTGCGTGCCATGCCCGCGATGGTCGGCACGGCGGCCCTGGACTGGGTGCTGTCGACGACGGGCGTGCGGCACGACGAGGTGGACGCCCTGCTGGCGCAGACCCCGCCGGGTGCGAACGGCGTCCGCGTGCTGCCGTACTTCGCGCCCTCCGGCGAACGCGCCCCCTTCGTCGAGCCACGGCTGCGCGCCGAACTGACCGGCGTCTGTCTGGAGTCGACCCGGGGCGATCTGGTCCGCGCCACCTGCGAGGGCATCGGCTACGCCGCCCGGCACTGCCTGGAGGCGGCGGGCCTCGACGGGAAGCTGGCCGTCTGCGGCGGCGGCACCCGCAGCCCCGCCTGGATGCGGCTGCTCGCCGATGTGCTCGGCCGGCCGCTGCGGGTCGTCGAGGGCGAGGTGGGTGCCCGGGGCGCGGTCCTCGCGGCGGCCGAGCGGTACGGGATGCCGCTGGACGCGCGGGTGTGGACCCGGCCGACGCAGGTCGTCGAGCCGGACCCGGGCCGGGCCGCGTACTACACGAAGGGCTACGAGGAGCACCTGGTCCGGCTCACGCAGGCGCGGGCCCGGGCACGTACGTGAATCCCTCCACGCGTCGATCTCTCCCGGAACGAAGGGGACTTGTATGCAGCTCGGACGGAGATCCCTCCTGCTCGCGGCCGCCGCGGGGACGGCCACGGCCACCACGGCCGTCCCCGCGGCGGCCGAACCCCGCACGGGCCCGCTGGTCATCGGCCACCGCGGCGCGGCCGGCTGGCGCCCCGAGCACACGGCCGCCTCGTACACGTACGCCGTGCAGACGGGCGCCGACTGGATCGAACCGGACCTGGTGCCGACCAAGGACCATGTGCTGGTGGTCCGGCACGAGAACGAGATCTCCCAGACCACCGACGTGGCCCGCCACCCGGAGTTCGCCGGCCGCCGCACGACGAAGACGGTCGACGGCCGGTCCGTGACCGGGTGGTTCACGGAGGACTTCACCCTCGCCGAACTGAAGACGCTGCGGGCGGTGGAGCGGCTGCCGCAGGTCCGCAACCGCAACACGGTCTTCGACGGGCGCGAGGAGGTCATGACCTTCCAGGAGGTCGTCGATCTGGCGCGGAAGCTGTCGAAGCGGCACGGCCGGACGATCGCCGTCTTCCCGGAGACCAAGCACCCGACGTACTTCCGGTCCATCGGCCTGCCGCTGGAGCCGAAGCTGGCGGCCGCGATCCGCCGGGGCCGGCTCGGCCCGCGCGAGTGCGTCGTGCAGTCCTTCGAGCCGACGAGCCTGAAGCGCATGACAGGCCTGGGCGTACCGCTGTGGCAGGCGCTGGGGACGTCGGGCGGTCCGTACGACCTGGCCTCGTCCGGTGATCCGACGACCTACCGGGACATGATGACGCCGGCGGGCCTGGCCCGGATCGCGGAGTACGCGGACTGGATCGGGCCGGACAAGTCGTCGCTCGCCGGCACGTCACTCCTCGCGGACGCCCACGCGGCGGGCCTGCGCGTGGGGCCGTACACCTTCCGGGCGGAGAACCAGTTCCTGCCGGCGGAATTCCGGCGCGGCACCGGAAACACCGATTTCGGGGACGCGTTCGCCGAATACGCGCTGTACTACCGCATGGGGGTCGATGCGGTCGTAACCGACTTCCCGGACTTGGCGGTGATCGCGAGGAGGGGCTGATGTTCTTCAAGGACAAGCACTGCCCGACCTGTGGCGGCAGCGGTACGCAGGTGTTCACGCCGCTCAAACCCGAGGAGAGAAAGGCGCTCGGGACGCACCGCACCGACCTGTGGCGCTGCACCGCCCCGGGCTGCCGGTGGTATCAGCCCTGGGGCCATCAGACCGGCGGGGGCCGGCTCCCGGAGGAACTGCAGAACCCGGGAGCCGACACCTCGGCGTGAGGCTTACAGGTTGGAGAAGTCCGGCCCCTTGGTGCGGGTGCGCTTGATCTCGTAGAAGCCGGGGACCGAGGCCACGGCGAGGGTGCCGTCCCAGAGGCGGGCGGCCTCCTCGCCCTTGGGTGCCGGGGTGACGACCGGGCCGAAGAAGGCGAGCTGCTCGCCGTCGGCGCCGGGCACGGCGATGACCGGGGTGCCTACCTCCTGGCCGACCTTGTCGATGCCCTCCTTGTGGGAGGCGCGCAGCTCGGGCTCGTAGCGGGTGCCGTCCCAGTGCTCCATGAGGGACTCGGGCAGGCCGACGTCCTTCAGGGCGGCGGCGACCGTCTCCTTGCCGGGGCCCTCGCCCTGGTTGTGGATGCGGGTGCCGAGGGCGGTGTAGAGGTCGCCCAGCACCTCGGCGCCGTGCTCCTGCTGTGCCGCGATGACGACCCTAACCGGACCCCACGCCTTGGTCTCGAGCAGCTCGCGGTACTCGGCGGGCAGCTCGTCGAGCTTGTCCTCGTTGAGCACGGCGAGGCTCATGAGGTGCCAGCGGACCTCGATGTCCCGGACCTTCTCCACCTCCAGCACCCAACGGGAGGTCATCCACGCCCAGGGACACAGCGGGTCGAACCAGAAGTCGACGGGGGTCTTGTCCGACATGTCTCTCCTCATGAGGAAACCGTTTTTCCGGCAACGCCACCGCTCGCCCCGGTCATTCCCGGCTGCCTCGCGTCAGGGGCCCGTGGCAGGATCGGTGCTGTTCAGCCGTATCCGACGACGCTTGAGGAGTTCCGCCCGTGCCCGGTGAGAATCTGTCCCGCGACGAGGCCCGGGAGCGGGCCGCCCTGATCGGCGTCGACGGGTACGAGGTGTCCCTCGACCTGCGGTCCGCGGTCGGTGAGGACGCGGGCGACGGGCCCCGCACGTTCCGCTCGGTCACCACGGTCCGCTTCCGCTGCAACGAGCCCGGTGCGAGCAGCTTCGCCGATCTGATCGCGCCGAGTGTGACGTCCATCTCACTCAACGGCCGCGATCTGGACCCCGGCGAGGTCTTCGACGGCTCGCGGATCACACTGGAGGACCTGGCCGCCGACAACGAGCTGGTCGTCGACGCGCAGTGCGCCTACTCCCGCACCGGCGAGGGACTGCACCGCTTCGTCGACCCGGAGGACGGCGAGGTGTACCTGTACACGCAGTACGAGCCGGCCGACTCCCGCCGGGTCTTCGCGGGCTTCGAACAGCCCGACCTGAAGGCGCCGTTCCGCTTCGAGGTGCGGGCGCCGGAGGGCTGGACGGTGTGGAGCAACGGGGTGGGCGAACGGGCCGACGGGGTGTGGCGGTTCGCCGAGACCAAACCGATCTCGACGTACATCACGTGTGTCGTGGCGGGCCCGTACCACTACGTGACGGACACCTACTCCCGTACGTTCGCGGACGGCACGACGCTGGAGATCCCCCTCGGGGCGCTGTGCCGCAAGGGCCTCGCGCCCCACTTCGACTCCGAGGACGTCTTCCTGGTCACCAAGCAGGGCCTGGACTTCTTCCACGACCACTTCGACTACCCGTACCCGTTCGGGAAGTACGACCAGGCGTTCGTGCCCGAGTACAACCTGGGCGCGATGGAGAACCCGGGTCTGGTGACGTTCCGGGAGGAGTTCATCTTCCGGGGCAAGGTGACGCAGGCGTCCTACGAGGGCCGGGCCAACGTCGTCCTGCACGAGATGGCGCACATGTGGTTCGGCGACCTGGTCACCATGGAGTGGTGGGACGACCTGTGGCTGAAGGAGTCGTTCGCGGACTTCATGGGCGAGTTCTCACTGGTCGGCGCGACCCGCTTCGTCAACGGCTGGGTCACCTTCGCCAACCGCCGCAAGTCGTGGGCCTACCGGGCCGACCAGCTGCCCTCCACGCACCCGATCACGGCGGACATCCGCGACCTCCAGGACGCCAAGCTGAACTTCGACGGCATCACGTACGCCAAGGGCGCCTCGGTGCTGAAGCAGCTCGTGGCGTACGTCGGCCAGGACGCGTTCCTGGAGGGCGCCCGGCGCTACTTCAAGCGGCACGCGTACGGCAACACACGCCTCGGCGACCTGCTGTCGGTGCTGGAGGAGACCAGCGGCCGGGACATGAGCGCCTGGGCGCGGTCCTGGCTCCAGACGGCCGGGGTGAACTCACTGACCCCGCAGCTGCTGCTGGACCCGCAGGGCCGCGTCGAGGAGCTGGCGGTGGTGCAGGAGGCGGCCGAGTCCCATCCTGAACTGCGCACGCACCGGGTGGCGGTGGGCCTGTACCGGGCGACGAACGGCGGGGCGGTCGAGCGGTACGCGCGCGCCGAGGTGGACGTCGACGGCCCGCGCACGGTCGTGGCGGACCTGTCCGGCGCCGAGGCGCCCGACCTGGTCCTGGTCAACGACGACGACCTGACGTACTGCAAGATCCGCTTCGACGAGACCTCGCTGGCGACGCTGCGCGAGCACCTGGGATCGGTGACCGATCCGCTGGCGCGCGCCCTGTGCTGGTCGGCGCTGTGGAACATGACGCGGGACGCGCTGCTCCCGGCGAGTGACTTCGTGGACCTGGTGCTGCGGTTCGCAGGAAGCGAGTCCGAGATCGGCGTGGTGCAGATGCTGCACGGGTGGGCCGAGTGGGCGGTCACGCACTATGCGGCGCCCGCCCGGCGGGAGACGACCGCCCGTCTCCTCGCCGAGGGCGCGCGGCGCGAGCTGTACGCGGCCGAGGCCGGCAGCGAGCACCAGCTCGCGTGGGCGCGCTTCTTCGCCCGGACCGCCGCCACCGAGGCCGACTTCGAGCTGCTGGGCGACCTGCTGGCGGGCACGGCGTCGGTCGAGGGCCTCGACCTGGACCAGGAGCTGCGGTGGGTGTTCCTGGAGCCGCTGGCCGCGCACGGGGTGGTGGACGAGAAGGTGCTGGCCGAGGAGCTGGCCCGGGACGACACGGCCTCCGGCAAGCGCCACCAGGTGCGCTGCCTGGCCGCCCGGCCGTCCGAGGCGGTCAAGGCGCAGGCGTGGGCGCAGGTCGTGGAGTCGGACGCGCTGTCCAACGCCATGGTCGAGGCGACCATCGCGGGCTTCTCCCAGGGCTCGCAGCGGGAGTTGCTCGCGCCGTACGCGGAGAAGTACTTCGCGGCGATCGAGCGGGTGTGGGCCGAGCGGTCGATCCAGATCGGGATGCACGTGGTGCAGGGCATGTTCCCCTCGCTCCAGCAGTCCCGGGCGACCCTCGACGCCACGGACGCGTGGCTGGAGGTCCACCGGGAGGCGGCCCCGGCCCTGCGCCGGCTGGTGCTGGAGGCCCGGGACGACCTGGCGCGGGCGCTGCGCGCGCAGGCGTGCGACGAGGGCTCTGACCAGTAGCTTTGGCCTGAGATTTGGGCGTTCCGTCATCGTTACGAGATGAGTGCCCCGCGAGCCGTAACCCCTGGGCCGCACCCGAACGGACCAGGGGCTTTCGGCATCCGAACACCCGTCCTTTAGTGATGGGTTGTCCGTATTTGTCGACGGGCCTGTAACAGCGGTTAAAGGGCGGTCGAAGCACGGGAAATTGCGGGTCATGACCCACAACACCCCGCTCTCGCCCCGCCCCCTGCACGACCTGTCCGGCCGCGGCCGGCTCCGTGTGATGACGGTCGCGCAGCTCCGCTCGCACGGCGTCCCGACGTCCGAGACGAACGAGCAGTGCCGCCCCGGCGGACCCTGGCAGCAGCTCCTCCCTGGCGTCGTCCTGCTCCACCCGGGCCCGCCGACCAGCGAGGAGCGGCTGCACGCGGTGCTGATGTACGCGGCGCGGGAGCGCGGCACGGGTGTCCCCGCCCAGCCCGGCGCGGGGAAGGGGCACGCGTCCGCCTACCCGGAAGCGATGATCACCGGCCTGGCCGCCCTGACGCTGCACGGCTTCTCCTCCACTCCCCCGCTGCCGTCCCTGGACGCGATCGACGTCCTGGTCCCGCGGTTGCGCCGGCTGCGCTCGACGGGCTGTGCGCGCATCGTCCGCGGCACCGCGCTGCCCGCCCCCGAGCAGGTGACGGGCCTGCCGGTGGCCCCGGTCGCCCGCGCGCTGGCCGACGCGGTGGCGGGCCTCTCGGACGCCGGCACCGTGCGCCGGCTGATGACGGAGGCGGTGCGCGGCGCCCACTGCGAGCCCGCGGCGGTGGTGCGGGAACTGAACCAGGCACGGCTGCTGAGCCGCCCGCACGTGGTGGACGCGGTGGAGTCCCTGCTGGCCGAGGGCCGGGTGATCGCGGAGGACCGCCTCTACCGGATGGTGCGCGAGTACGGCCTGCCCGACCCGGTCTGGAACGTGGACCTGCGCCTGCCCGGCGGCCCCTACCTCGGCGGCCTGGACGCGTACTGGCCCGACCAGGCGGTGGCGGTGGAGCTGGACACCCGGGCGCCCCGGCAGGACGACGACGCCCTGTGGTCCGAGTACGCCCGCAAGCGCGAGCACCTGGAGCGCCTCGGCATCACGGTCGTCCACATCACGCCCAGGAAGCTCCGCGACTCCCCGGAGCAGCAGGCGACGGTGGTCCGCACGGCCCTGATGGCCGCGGCCGACCGCGAACCGGCCGCGTATGTCGTGGTGCTGCCCCGGTAATGAGGGACCGGGGCAGCGCCAGGAGGGGAGAGGAGGGGCCGCCGGGTTTTCCGGCGGCCCCTCCTCGTGGGCGGGAGCCCTACTTTCCGCAGAACTCCGCCTCGATGATCGCGTCGGTGCTGCCCGACCAGTCGCCGTTGAAGTTGACGGCCAGGGAGTGCCGGCCGTCCTCCGTCGTCACGGCGTCCGAGTTCCAGCCGAAGATGCCGCCGTCGTGGCCCCAGACGTGGACGCCGCAGCTGAGCTCGCGGTCGACGAGCCCCAGACCGTAGCGGCTGGTCTCCCGGCTGGACGGGACCGTGGTCTTCATCTCCTTCAGCTGCTCGGGCGGGAGCAGCCTGCCGCGGAGCAGGGCCGAGTAGAAGCGGTTCAGGTCGGCCGAGCTGGAGACCATCTGGCCCGAGCCGTAGGCCAGACGCGCGTTCAGTTCCGTGACGTCGTACGTCGGGCCGGTGTCCGTCCTGGCCAGCTTGGAGTAGGCGCGGCTGCTGGGCCGGGGCAGGGTGACCCGGGTGGTGGGGACGGAGGTGGAGGTCAGGTGCAGCGGGGCGATGATCCGCCGGTCGATCTCGTCGCCGTAGTCGTCGTTGCCCGTGACCTTCTCGATCACCCGCGCGGCCAGGAGGTAGTTCGTGTTGGAGTACTCGAACGACGTGCCGGGCGCGAAGTACGGCTCGTTCGCCAGGGCGTGGGCGAGCAGCTCCTCGGGTTCCGCCTCGTCGAACCGGTGCTTCAGGAAGCCGTCCGCGGTCATGTAGGTCCGCTGGAATCGGGCGTCTTCGAGGTAGTCGAAGATGCCGCTGGTGTGGTTCAGGAGCCGGCGGAGGGTGATCTCACGGCCGTCGTGGCCGTTGCCCCGGACAACGCCCGGCAGCCACTTCTCGACAGTGTCGTCCAGCGACAGCCTCCCCTCCGCCTCCAGTTGCAGGACGACGGTGGCGACGAACGTCTTGGAGATGCTGGCGACGCGGTAGCGGTCGCGCGTCGAACGCGGTGTGCCCGTCTCGAGGTTGCCGACCCCGGCGGTGGCCGCCCAGGTGCCGTGCCCCTGCTGCACCCGCACGGTCACGCCCGGGACGCCGTCGGCGACCGCGGCCCGCACCGCCTGCCGGGTCGTGCCGTGGTCGCCGGTGGGCGGGGCCGCGACCGCGGGGCCCGCGAGGGCCGCCGACAGTGCCACGGCCGTCGCCGCCGTCAGGATCGTGCGTGTGCGTCTGTTCATGTCAGGTACCCCCGTCACGTCGAGCGGTGTCAGGGGGTGGGACCCGAGGCGCCGGGCCGGAGTTGACCGGCCCGGGCGGGGTTGGGCGGGAATCAGCCCTTCTTCAGCACCAGCTCGGTGTTGCGGTCCTCCGGGTCGCCGCCGAGGGTCGTGCTCGCGCCGGGGGCGTTGAGGGACAGCTCGCGGTAGAGGGCCGCGAGGCCGGTCTGGGAGAGGTCGGAGAAGTCCGTGCGGTGCGGGGCCGAGGACTCCACCAGCGTGGTGAACAGGGAGACCGTGCCGTCCTTGTTGTCGGTCAGCTCGATGACCCGGGCGAGCTGGGGGAAGTCGACGTGGGAGGCCGTGGAGATCTCCCAGAAGGAGCCGCCGCCGGACAGGGAGTGCGGGGTGATGACGTTCTTGTGGATGTGGCCGTTCACCCAGGCGAGCACGTTGCGGTGGCCGCCGAGGAGGGCGAGGACCTCCTGGCCGTTGTGCCGGCGCTCGTGGGGGCGGGCCGGGTCCGGGCGGGTGTTCGTCATCGTCTTGCTGGTGTGATGGCTGAAGATCACCGCGTGGGAGTCCTTGTTCTCCCGCAGGGTCCGGTCGAGCCACTTCAGCTGGGCCGTGCCGAGCGAGCCCTCGTAGTGGCCGCCCGCGTCGGTGGTGTCCAGGCTGATGCCGATGACGTCGTCGGAGATGCGGAAGGCGTAGTACTGGGTGCCCGCGTCGAGGTTGGCGGAGGAGTAGCCGTGGCCGGCCGGGCCGACGCCGCGGTAGGCCGGGTCCAGGTGCGCCTGGAGGTACTCGGCGGGTGTGAAGGGGGCGCGGCTCTCGTCGGGGGTGACCGAGCGCATGGCGCGGGCGTGGGACTTCAGGAAGTCCTCGTAGCGGACGCCCTCGGGGTCCCGGGCCTTCTTGATGAGGGTCTGGAGCCGCTGGGCCTCGGCCGCGGACACGTCCATCAGCTTCTTGCCGCCGACGGCGAGTTCGGTGAGGTAGGAGTCACCGTGCGAGGCGTAGCAGCCCATCGGCAGGGAGTCGTGGTTACCGACGGTGGAGTACCAGGGCAGGTTGAGGCCGGGGCTTCGCACCTCGCGGATCGCGGCCTCGAGGAAACCGTCGAGGCGGGGGAAACCGGCCTGCTTGTCGGTGTCGCGGACGGCGGCGTCCGGCTGCCAGTACTGCTTGAGGCCGCTGTTCTGGACGCCCTCGTACCGTCGCGGGTCCCCGGAGTTGGGTGAGATGCGCCCGCCGCTCATGACCTTCAGGAACCACTCCAGCTCGGACTTGGCGTTGTTGTCCGTGTTGTCGCCGGTGGTCATGGCGAAGTGCAGCGGGGCGCCGGTGACGGGGGCGCCGCGCAGCGCGTTGATCCGCTCCACGAGCGCGATCGCGCCCTGCACGGTCAGCGCCTCGTGCGGCCGCCAGGCATGGATGTCGGCCGAGCGCAGGTACTCCAGGCGCAGCGGGTGCTGGGCGTCGATGATGTGCAGGTCGGTGAGCTGCACGAACGCCGCGAGCGCGGTACGGCGCCCGGCGCGGCCGGACTTGGGCGCGGCCAGGTCGGAGCGCACGACCCGCTGCCAGCCGGGTCCGTCGCCGAGGCGCCGGTAGCCGGAGCCGCGCGGCGTGGCCACGGACGCCAGGGTCGTGCCCTTGGTGTAGGGGGCCAGCGGCGCGGCCGGTGCCCGGCGGGAAGAGGCGGCGACGGCCTCGGTGGTCTCCTTGGCGGTGGCGGCCTGGCTGTCGCTGGGCCGCAGGGCGTAGCCGACGCCCGCGGACAGGGCGACCGCTCCGGTGGCGGCGAGGACGGAACGACGGTGGATGCCCTGGCCGGAGCCGGCGACTGAGCGTGTGCGCGACATGCGCTTCTCTCCCCGAGTGCGAACGCGTCGGCAGTGGTCGCGGGATGTCCGGCACGCGAACATCCCGCTCGTACTGGATCGTTGGCACCGGGAATGACCTGCGCGTAAACGGGGCGGCAACGCGCAGCGCCGATCACCGTACGTGGATCTTGGACTACCCTGCGCGTCCCCGGCCGCTCCTGGAACGGCCCGGAGCCGGTCACGCGGTGTTCACCTTCCGGGGCAGTGCACCTATTCGGCGTCCTCCAGGACGTCGGCGAGCCGTCCGGTGGCCGGCCGCTCCCGCCACAGGCGCAGTGCGATGTCGACCATCCGCACCCGGACCAGTCCGGGCACCGCGTCCAGGTCCTGCCAGGCGGCGAGGTCGGTGGACCCGCCCACCTCGTTGCGGAGTTCGCCGCCGATGATCCGGCCCTCGTAGACCAACCGGACGCCGTGGTGGTCGACGGCGCGTCCGAAGCCGTCACGGAAGGTGTGGCGGGAGGAGTCCACGCCGAGCAGTCCGGTGACCTCGATGCGGTAGCCGGTCTCCTCCTCGACCTCCCGCCGCACGGTGTCGCAGGGGTCCTCGCCGTGCTCCATGCCGCCGCCGGGCACGACCCACTCGGGGGTGCCGTCGGGAGCCGGGGAGCGGGCGAGCAGGATCTGTCCGTCACGGACGCATATGGCGTAGGCCGCCACCCTCAACTTCTGTCGCACTCCGGGACGTTAACCGATTTCGCCGCCTTCGGGACTCATGCCCGCAAAACGCATCGCGGGTTTTCCCCATACATCCATTTCGATTCGGTCAACCCTCCCCAAAGAACCTCACCTTGCGTAAAGCTGTGCGATCGTCCGGGCCTGCGATCCGGACGGTCGCGACCAGGGCCGATCGGTTCCGGTCGCTCCCGCTCGTTCCTTTACCTACAAGGGATGCCGATGACCAACACCCCCCAGCGTGACCTGATATCGGCCCGGAGACGCGTGGCGCGCGTCGCCGTGGCCGCCGGTCTCGTCGCGGCGCTCTCCGCGGCCGGGCCGGTCCCCCTGGCCTTCGCCGCCGACGAGCCGGGCGCGTCCGCCCCGGCCGACCGCGACGTCAAGTCGGCGCACGACAAGCTCGGTTCGGGCGACGCGGACCTGCTCGCCGAGGCCAAGGCCGACGGCGACAAGACCGTCACGATGATGATCGCCACCGCGCCCGGGCAGACCGAGCAGGTCGCCGGGCAGCTGGACGCGGTCAAGGGCGGCTCGGTGGGCCGGGCCGACGACAAGCTGGGCTACGTCCGCGCCACCGTCCCGACGTCCCGGGCGGACTCGGCCATCGCCGCCGCCGCCAAGCTCTCCTCGGTGCACGGCATCGACCTGCGCGAGGAGATACCGCTGGACGACCCGACGCCGGCCGCGGACGCGGCCAAGGGCGCCAAGGCCGCCGCGGGGACCTATCCGGCGCCGGGGAAGAAGACCCCCGCGGAGAACCCGTACAACCCGTCCTTCGAGACGGGCGCCGTCGACTTCGTCGAGGACAACCCGAAGGCGGACGGCCGCGGCATCACCATCGGCATCCTGGACTCCGGCGTCGACCTGGGCCACCCGGCGCTCCAGAAGACCACGACCGGCGAGCGGAAGATCGTCGACTGGGTGACGGCGACGGACCCGATCGTCGACAACGACAACACCTGGCGCCCGATGGTGACGGCCGTGTCCGGCCCGGCCTTCACGTACCAGGGCCAGTCGTGGAAGGCACCGGCGGGCTCGTACGCCGTCAGCGTCTTCAAGGAGTCGTACACCACCGGCGGCGACGCGGCGGGCGACGCCAACCGCGACGGTGACACCACCGACGCCTGGGGCGTGCTCTACGACGCGGCGGCCGGCACGGTCCGGGTCGACCTGAACAACAACTTCGACTTCGGCGACGACGCCCCGATGAAGCCGTACAAGGACGGCCACCGGATCGGGTACTTCGGCACCGACGACCCGAAGACCGACGTCGCCGAGCGGCAGCCGTTCGTCGTGGAGATCCGCAAGGACGTCCCGATGGACCCGCTGGGCGGCTCCTGGGTCGGGAAGAAGTCCGACTTCGTCAACATCGGTGTCATCGAGTCCGAGCACGGCACGCACGTCGCCGGCATCACCGCCGCGAACGGCCTGTTCGGCGGCAGGATGAACGGTGCGGCTCCGGGCGCCAAGCTGGTCTCGTCACGCGCCTGCACCTGGTCCGGCGGCTGCACCAACGTCGCGCTCACCGAGGGCATGATCGACCTCGTCACCAAGCGCGGCGTCGACATCGTCAACATGTCCATCGGCGGCCTGCCGGCGCTGAACGACGGCAACAACGCGCGCGCCGAGCTGTACACGCGCCTCATCGACGAGTACGGCGTCCAGCTGGTGATCTCCGCGGGCAACTCCGGCCCCGGCACCAACACCATCGGCGACCCGGCCCTGGCCGACAAGGTGATCTCGGTCGGCGCGTCCGTCTCCAAGGAGACCTGGGCCGCCAACTACGGCTCGGCCGTGGAGAAGAAGTACGCGCTGATGCCGTTCTCCTCGCGCGGCCCGCGTGAGGACGGCGGCTTCACCCCGACCCTGGTCGCCCCGGGTGCCGCGATCAACACCATCCAGACCTGGATGCCGGGCGCCCCGGTCGCCGAGGCGGGCTACACCCTGCCGGCCGGCTACGCCATGCTCCAGGGCACCTCGATGGCCTCCCCGCAGGCCGCCGGTGCCGCCGCGCTGCTGCTGTCGGCCGCGAAGCACAAGGGCATCGACCTCTCCCCGGCGACCCTGCGCACGGCCCTCACCTCGACCGCCGACCACATCAAGGGTGTGCAGGCGTACGAGGAGGGCGCGGGCCTGATGAACATCGAGGACGCCTGGGACTCGATCCGCGACGGCGCCACCTCCCACGCGTACACGGTCAAGGCGCCGGTCGACACGGCGATCGACCAGTTCCTGAAGACCCCCGGCTACGGCACGGGCCTGTACGACCGTGAGGGCGGCCTCAAGGCCGGCCAGAAGAAGACGTACGAGGTCACCATCACCCGTACGTCCGGCGCCGACAAGGCGATCCGGCACGAGCTGCACTTCGAGAACAACGCGGGCGGCACGTTCCGGATCGTCGGCTCCGACGAGGTGAAGCTGCCGCTCAACCAGCCCGTCACCGTCAAGGTCCAGGCCGCGCCGAAGTCCGCGGGCATCAAGAGCGCGATCCTGGAGGTCGACGACCCGAGGACCGAGGGCATCGACAAGCAGGTCCTGAACACGGTCGTGGTCGCGGCGCCGCTGAAGTACACGTTCTCCGCGTCGGATTCGGTGCAGCGCAACAGCTCGCGGCACTACTACGTCACCGTCCCCGAGGGCGCGAAGACGCTGGAGGTCGCGCTGGGCGGGCTGAAGGACAAGAGCCAGACCCGGTTCATCGCCATCCACCCGTACGGCGTCCCGTCCGACCCGACGTCGACGATCAACTGCTACCCGAACTACTCCAACCCGGCCAACACCTGCCGCCCCGACCTGCGTTCCTACGCGGACCCGCAGCCGGGCGTGTGGGAGATCGAGGTCGAGTCGCGCCGTACGTCGCCGCTGCTCGACAACCCCTACGAGCTGGACGTCGCCGTGCTCGGCGCGGCCTTCGACCCGGAGACCGTGACCGTGCACGAGGCGAAGGTCGGCACCCCGGCCGCCGCCTCCTGGAAGGTGACGAACGGCTTCGCCGCGATCGACGGCAAGCTGGTGGGCGGTCCGCTCGGCTCGTCGAAGACGACCCGGCCGTCGATCAAGCAGGGTGAGACGCAGACCACCACGGTCGAGGTGCCCGCGGGCGCGAAGTCGCTGGACGTGGCCATCGGCCGCGTCTCGGACGCCGCCGCGGACCTGGACCTCGCGGTCTACGACGCCGCCGGCAAGCAGGTCGGCAGCTCCGCCGACGGCGACTCGGAGGAGTCGGTCTCCGTGCCCTCGCCGGCCGCCGGCACGTACACCGTCAAGGTCGTCGGCTACTCGGTGCCGGCCGGCACGACCGAGTACGACTACCAGGACGTGTTCTTCGCCCCCTCCCTCGGCAGCGTCACCGTCGACGGGTCGACGCCGGTGAAGCTCGGCACGGGCGACTCGGCGACGGTCTCGGGCAGCGTCACCGCCGCGGCGGCCGCGCCCGAGGGGCGTGAGTTCTTCGGCGAGGTCCAGCTGGTCAACGCGCGCGGGACGGCCGCGGGCGTGGGCAGCGTGAAGATCGAGAAGGTCGTGCCGTAGCGGCCCTCAGCGGTCGTACGGCATCGGAGGGCGGGTGTCCCGGCTGGGCGCCCGCCCTCGCTGTTTCCGTCCTCAGGTCACTCGCAGGGAAGGGTCGCCGACTCGGGCAGGGCGGCGGTGATCCAGGCGCGCTGGGGGGCGATCTCCTTCTCGCCGACGCTCCACAGGTCCGGCTGGGCCTGCCCGCGCGTGATCCCGACGAGGACGTGGTCGCCCGGCCGCAGCCGGGGGCCGGCGTCCTCGTCCATGGGGAAGACGATCCGGTCCCGGCCCTTGGCGGGCTTGTAGTAGCGGTCCACGTCGAGGGTGACGCGGTCCTGGCGGGCGCCGGGGACCGGTTCGACCTCCGCGACGGTGCCCTCGGCCACGAGCCGGGCGCAGGCGAGGTAACCGGCGTGGCCGGGCTTGGACTCCGCCTCGCCGCGCGCCGGACCGGCCGCGGTGTCGGCCGTCGACCCGGCCGAGTCCTGCCCCGACCCGTACCCGCCCTGCACGACGAGCCACCCCATGCCCACGACGACGGCGGCGGCCACGGCAGCGGCGAGCCCGCGCAGGACCAGGACGCGGGGCCGGGGCCGGTTCCGCCGCCCGGGCGGATCCCCGTCCGCCCGTGACCGGCCCACGGGCAGCCCCCTCACCGACGGGTCGACGACCGCCTCCGTGTCGCGCGCCAGGGTGTCTCCCAGGAGCTGCAGCTGTGACCGCAGCAACGCCACATCCGCCGCGGCCGCTCGGTGGGCCGTCATGAAGGTCGGGTCCCGGTCGGCGCCCTCCGGGAGTGGTTCGTCGGTGACTGCTGCCATCAGCGCGTCCATGCCGTCGTAACCGGCGTCGCGCCGGTCGTCGTCGTTCCGGGCGGTCACGTCACACCACCTCGTCCTCGTGCAGGCGGGCGCGCAGGGCCCGTACCGCCGTGTGCAGCCTGCTCTTGACCGTGCCCTCCGGGACGCCGAGCTGCTCGGCGATGGACCGGACCGGCAGGTCGGCGTAGAAACGCAGCACGACGACCTGCCGCTGGGCGTCGGGCAGCTCGTCCAGGCCCTGGGCGACGGCGACGGACAGCACGCTGGTGTCCTCGCCGGAGGGATGCGCCGGCTGCCGCAGGGCGGCCAGCCGCTCCCCGAGGCGCTCCTGGCGGCGCTTGGCCCGGTGCCAGTCCATCGCCAGGTTGGACGCGACCACCGCCGCCCACGCCGATACGTCCCGCGGCGCCTCCCGGCCGCTCGCGGCGCGCTCCAGCAGCCGCAGGCGGACCTGCTGCACCCCGTCCGGCAGGTCCGCCTGCGGCACCCCGCCCAGCGCGAGCACCGCCCGCACCCGGCGCTCCTGTGCCGCGTCCAGCGGATCGTCGCCGGTACCGGCGTGCGCCTCCCGGACGCGCCGGGCCCTTCCGCGCAGCAGCACAAGCCACCCCCCTCACCGTGTTTCTCCTACGACGCCGGCACGGCCCGGAACGTTCGGTCTTTTTTTCCGGCAGGGCGACAGAGGCGTACGTCACACTCCCGTGTGGCCGAGAGCAACAGGGGCAGGCGACCTTGCGGCGTATGCCCCCCGGCAAACGAATTTCTCCAGCTCAGCGGGGGTGGGCGCCGGACGTCCGCAACCATGGAACGGGACACGTCGTCCCACTCCCCGGGCAGACCGGGGAAAGAAGTGGACAGGCGGGCCTTGGTCGGCCGCATGATGGAAAAGCCTCGGCCAAGCAACGAGCACGTGAAGAGACGCAGGAGAGGGAGTCGCCGTGAGGGTCGGAATCGTCGGAGCCACCGGACAGGTGGGCACGGTCATGCGCAGGATCCTCACGGACCGGAACTTCCCGGTCACCGAGCTGCGCCTGTTCGCCTCGGCCCGTTCCGCGGGCACGCAGCTGGACGGCGTGACGGTGGAGGACGCGGCGACCGCCGACTACACCGGCCTGGACATCGTGCTGTTCTCCGCGGGCGGTGCCACGTCCAAGGCGCTGGCCGAGAAGGTCGCCTCCCAGGGCGCCGTCGTGATCGACAACTCCTCCGCGTGGCGCAGGCACCCGGAGGTGCCCCTGGTCGTCTCCGAGGTCAACCCGCACGCGATCGCGAACCGCCCCAAGGGCATCATCGCGAACCCGAACTGCACGACCATGGCCGCGATGCCTGTCCTGCGTCCGCTGCACGACGAGGCGGGCCTGGAGGCCCTGGTCGTCGCCACGTACCAGGCGGTCTCCGGCTCCGGCCTCGCGGGCGTCGCCGAGCTGCACGGCCAGACGCAGAAGGTCGTCGCCGAAGCGGACAAGCTGACGCACGACGGCGAGGCGGTCGACTTCCCCGAGCCGGGCGTCTACAAGCGGCCCATCGCCTTCAACGTGCTGCCCCTGGCCGGCAACCTCGTCGACGACGGTCTGAACGAGACCGACGAGGAGCAGAAGCTCCGCAACGAGTCCCGCAAGATCCTGGAGATCCCCGAGCTGAAGGTCTCCGGCACCTGCGTGCGCGTCCCGGTCTTCACCGGCCACTCCCTCCAGGTGCACGCCCGTTTCTCCCGCCCGATCACCCCCGAGCGCGCGACGGAGCTGCTGGCCGACGCCCCGGGCGTCGTCCTCACCGACATCCCGACCCCGCTCCAGGCCGCCGGCAAGGACCCGTCCTACGTCGGCCGCATCCGCCGTGACGAGACGGTGGACAACGGCCTGGCCCTGTTCGTCTCCAGCGACAACCTCCGCAAGGGCGCCGCGCTGAACGCGGTCCAGATCGCGGAGCTGGTGGCGGCGGAGCTGAAGGGCTAGTCCCTGCGCACCTCGTAGAGGAAACACCCGTACTCGACGGCCCGGACGTGGACGAGCGCCACGGCCGGGTCGTCGAACGCTTCCGCGAAGGCCTGCTCGAAGGTCTCCGGCTCCTCGACCAGCCGCCCGCCCAGGATGTGGCCCTCGGCGGAGTACCGGCGGACCGTCCGGTGGGCGTTGGTGAAGGGCAGGGCGGCGCCGGTGTCCGGGCCCGGGCAGTCGTCGGCGTGGACGAAGACCGGGCCCACCTCGTCGTACGCGCCGGGGTCGGCGCCCTTTTCCGCCGCCCAGCGGCGTAGCGGGGCGTAGGAGACCAGGGCGATGCGGTCGCCCGGCTCGCTGCGGCCCAGGCAGCAGCGCAGCGGTGCCCCGCCCTCGGTGTCGGTGAAGGGTGCCGTGGGGCGGCCCGCGTCGTCCGTCGTGCGGAGTTCCTTCAGGACGCGCGGGGCGATGGGTCGTGCGGTGTACGTCGTCGTCATGTTCCTCAGGCTCGCGCGCCCGGGTCCTCCGCACCGGCGGTATCCGGACGTCGTGCTGCTCCCGCCCCGGGCCGCCCGGCCCGTACGACCGCCGGCAGGGCCAGCAGCGCCAGCCCGCCGCCCACGCAGAGCACCGCCGTCGGGCCCAGGGCGTCGGCGACGCGGCCCCCGGTGAAGGCGCCCAGCGCGATCCCCGTGTTGAAGACACCCGCGAAGAGCGCCGACCCGGCCTCGCGGGCCCGCGGCGCGGCGGCCGACAGCCAGTTCTGGGCGGAGACCGAGACGCCCCCGTAGACCAGGCCCCAGACGACGAGCAGCAGCGTCGAGGCGGCGAGTGAGCCCGCCGCCGGGACCATCAGCAGGACGACCGTGCCCAGCCCGGCCGCGATGACCAGCAGGGCCCGGCGTGGGTCGCGGGCCGCCAGCCACCCGCCCGCGAACGTGCCGGCGACTCCGGCCAGGCCGTAGCCGAGGAGGAGGGTGCTGATCGTTCCCGCTCCCAGGCCGGGGACGCGTTCCAGCACGGGACGGACGTAGGTGTACGCCGTGAAGTGGCCGGTGACCAGCAGTGCCGTCGCCAGCAGGCCCCCGGAGACCACCGGCGTGCGCAGCAGGGCCGGGAACGTGCCGAGCCTGACGGGGCGTTCGGGCGGCAGCGGCGGCAGGGCGAGGGCCAGGGCTCCGGCGACGGCCACCGCGAGGACGGCCAGGGCGGCGAACGCCCAGCGCCAGCCCGCGAGTGATCCGAGGAGGGTGCCGGCGGGGACGCCCAGCACCGAGGCCACCGCTATCCCGCTGAAGATCAGCGCGGTCGCCCGGCCCGCCCGGTCCGGCGCCACCAGCCGGGTCCCCAGCCCGGCCGCGATCGCCCACACCCCGCCGATGCACACCCCGACCAGGGCACGGGCGAGCAGGAGGACGGCGATGTGCGGGGCCAGGGCGGACAGCACATTGGCGGCCGCGAGCAGGATGAGCAGCGCGCACAGCACCGTGCGCCGGTCGGCTCGGCGGGCCGCGACCGGCAGCAGGGGGGCGCTCGCCGCGGCGACCAGGCCGGGCAGGGTGACGGCGAGCCCGGCGGTGCCCGCGGAGACGTGCAGGCCGGTGCCGAGCGAGGTGAGCAGGCCGACCGGGAGCATTTCGGTGGTGACGACGGAGAAGGTGGCGGTGGCCAGGGCCAGGACGGCGGGCCAGGGGCGCGCCGTCCTGCCGGTGCCGGTCTCCGGCACGGTGGTCATGGAGGACGGGGAGCTCGTGGAGGGCATGCCTCCACCCTTTGGCGCGGCCCGCCCGGGAACAACAGCGAAGTCCTCACCCTTGCATGAGCGGGACTGATCGATCGGAACGGAGGGGAAACGGCCGTGGCGGGGCTGGAATTGCGTGAGCTGGAGTGCTTCCTGGTGCTGTCCGAGGAGCTGCACTTCGGCCGGACCGGGGAGCGGCTGTACGTCTCGCAGAGCCGGGTGAGCCAGTTGCTGAGCTCGCTGGAGCGCCGGGTGGGCGGCCGTCTGGTGCACCGCACCAGCCGCCGGGTCGCCCTGACGCCGCTCGGCGAGCGGTTCGTGCAGCGGCTGCGTCCGGCTTACGGGGGGCTGCGGGAGGCCGTGGACGACGCGCGGGCCGCCGCGCGGGGTGTCGAGGGCGCCCTGCGGATCGGTTTCCAGGGGACGGCGGACGCCGGGCTGACGGCGGCGGTGCGGGCCTTCAGGTCCGCGCACCCGGAGTGCGTGACGGACGTGGTGGAGATTCCGCTCGCCGATCCCTTCGGCGCCGTGCGCGGGGGCGCGGTGGACGCGGCCGTCGTCCTGCTGCCCGTCGAGGAGCCGGACCTGGTGCTGGGCCCGGTCTTCTCGAAGCGGCCCCAGACGGTCGCGGTCGGCCGGGACCACCCGTTCGCGTCCCTCGCGAAGGTGACCGCGGCTGAGGTCGCGGCGGCCCCGCTGGTCACGGCCGCTCCCCCGGCCCCCGCCTACTGGCGGGCCGCCCACGCCCCGTCCGCCGTGCCCGGACCGGCGGTGACCACCCTCCAGGAGGGCCTGACCCAGGTCGCCGCGGGCCGTGCGGCCATGCTGCTGTGCCGGCCCACGGCCGCGTACCACCGGCGCGAGGACGTGGTGTTCGTACCGGTGGAGGGCGTGCCCGAGTCGGCTCTCGGCCTCGTGTGGCACCGGGACGGGGAGACGGCGGCCGTACGCGAGTTCGCCCGGACCCTCGCCGGGCGAGGGGTATCCCTAGGAGACGCCCCGGTCGTCGCCTGATGCGAAGCTGCCGTGGAAAGATGGCGCAACCCACCCATACCGAGGAGATGACCGCGTGCCTGGCACAAACCTGACCCGCGAGGAGGCGCAGCAGCGGGCGAAGCTGCTCGCCGTTGACTCGTACGAGATCGAACTCGACCTCTCCGGCGCGCAGGAGGGCGGCACCTACCGGTCCGTGACCACGGTGCGCTTCGACGTCACGGAGAACGGGGCGGAGTCGTTCATCGACCTGGTGGCCCCGGCCGTGCACGAGGTGACCCTCAACGGGGACTCCCTCGATCCCGCCGAGGTCTTCGCGGACTCCCGGATCGCCCTGCGCGGCCTGCTGGAGGGCCGCAACATCCTCCGGGTGGTCGCCGACTGCGCGTACACCAACACCGGTGAGGGCCTGCACCGTTTCGTCGACCCGGTCGACGACCAGGCCTACCTCTACACCCAGTTCGAGGTGCCGGACGCCCGCCGGGTGTTCGCCAGCTTCGAGCAGCCGGACCTGAAGGCGACCTTCCAGTTCACCGTGAGGGCGCCGGAGGGCTGGACCGTCATCTCCAACTCGCCCACGCCCGAACCCCAGGACAGCGTCTGGGTGTTCGAGCCGACGCCGCGCATCTCGACGTACATCACGGCGCTCATCGTCGGCCCGTACCACTCGGTGCACAGCGTGTACGAGAAGGACGGCCAGTCCGTCCCGCTCGGCATCTACTGCCGTCCCTCGCTCGCCGAGTACCTCGACTCGGACGCCATCTTCGAGGTGACCCGGCAGGGCTTCGAGTGGTTCCAGGAGAAGTTCGACTACGCGTACCCGTTCAAGAAGTACGACCAGCTGTTCGTGCCGGAGTTCAACGCTGGCGCGATGGAGAACGCGGGCGCGGTCACCATCCGCGACCAGTACGTGTTCCGGTCGAAGGTGACGGACGCGGCGTACGAGGTGCGCGCGGAGACCATCCTGCACGAGCTGGCCCACATGTGGTTCGGCGACCTCGTGACCATGGAGTGGTGGAACGACCTGTGGCTGAACGAGTCGTTCGCCACGTACACCTCCATCGCCTGCCAGGCCGCCGCGCCCGAGTCGCGCTGGCCGCACTCGTGGACGACGTTCGCGAACTCGATGAAGACCTGGGCGTACCGGCAGGACCAGCTGCCCTCCACGCACCCGATCATGGCGGACATCCGCGACCTGGACGACGTACTCGTCAACTTCGACGGCATCACGTACGCCAAGGGCGCCTCCGTGCTGAAGCAGCTCGTCGCCTACGTGGGCGAGGACGAGTTCTTCCGGGGCGTGCAGGCCTACTTCAAGGCCCACGCCTACGGCAACACGCGCCTGTCCGACCTGCTGGGCGCGTTGGAGGAGACCTCCGGCCGCGACCTGAAGACCTGGTCCAAGCAGTGGCTGGAGACGGCGGGCATCAACGTGCTGCGCCCGGAGATCGAGACGGACGCGAACGGTGTCGTCACCTCCTTCGCCATCCGCCAGGAGGCCCCGGCCCTGCCCGCCGGCGCGAAGGGCGAGCCGACGCTGCGCCCGCACCGGATCGCCGTCGGCCTGTACGAACTGGACGACGACAGCGGGAAGCTGGTCCGGGACGAGCGGATCGAGCTGGACGTGGACGGCGAGCTGACCGCCGTACCGCAGCTGGTCGGCAAGCGCCGCCCGGCCGTGGTCCTGCTCAACGACGACGACCTGTCCTACGCGAAGGTCCGCCTGGACGAGCGGTCCCTGGCCTTCGTGACGGAACACCTCGGCGACTTCGAGTCCTCCCTGCCGCGCGCCCTGTGCTGGGCGTCGGCCTGGGACATGACCCGCGACGCCGAGCTGGCGGCCCGCGACTACCTCTCGCTGGTGCTGTCCGGCATCGGCAAGGAGTCCGACATCGGCGTCGTGCAGTCGCTGCACCGCCAGGTGAAGCTGGCGGTCGACCTGTACGCCGACCCGGCCGCCCGCGAGGCGCTGCTGGCCCGCTGGACCGACGCGACGCTGGCCCACCTGCGGGCGGCGGCGCCGGGCAGCGACCACCAGCTGGCGTGGGCGCGCGCGTTCGCCGCGACGGCCCGCACGCCCGAGCAGCTGGACCTGCTGGACGCGCTGCTGGAGGGCTCGCAGACGATCGAGGGCCTGGTCGTCGACACGGAGCTGCGCTGGTCGTTCGTGCAGCGGCTCGCGGCGGTCGGCCGGTTCGACGAGACGGAGATCGCGGGCGAGTACGACCGCGACCGTACGGCCGCCGGTGAGCGCCACGCCGCCACGGCCCGGGCGGCCCGTCCGACCCCGGAGGCCAAGGCGGAGGCGTGGGCGTCGGTCGTCGACTCCGACAAGCTGCCGAACGCCGTGCAGGAGGCGGTCATCGCCGGCTTCGTCCAGACCGACCAGCGCGAGCTGCTCGCCCCGTACACGGACCGCTACTTCGAGGTGGTCAAGGACATCTGGGAGTCCCGCTCCCACGAGATGGCCCAGCAGATCGCCGTCGGCCTCTACCCGACGATCCAGGTCTCCCAGGAGACCCTGGACAAGACGGACGCCTGGCTGGCCTCCGCCGAGCCGAACGCGGCGCTGCGGCGGCTGGTCTCGGAGTCCCGGGCGGGCGTGGAGCGCGCGCTGCGGGCCCAGCGGGCGGACGCGGCGGCGGAGTAGCCGCTCCCGTCGTTACGGCTGTGGGGGCGCCCGGCACTGTGCCGGGCGCCCCCGTTCGTGAGGGCAGCGGGCGGGGCCTTCGACGTCAGAGGCTGATGAAGGGAGAGTGCTCGATGAGCAGGAGCGCGCGCAGGTAGGAGCGGATGCGCGCCAGGCCGCGGAGTCGTGTCGGTACGGGTGCGGGCATGGTTCCCCCAGGAGTAAGGTACGTCTCGTGGCGTACCTCAGGGAAGGTACGCCACGAGACGTACCTTGTCGAGAGGTGAAGTGATGGCGTCGAGCGAACTGCCACACCCGCGTGCCGAGGAGCTGCAAGTGGGACCCATCCTTCTGGCGCTCGCGGACGAGAACCGGCGCCGGGTCGTGGCCGAACTCGCCGCACGGCCGGACGAGGAGCGGCTGTGCGCGTCCTTCGAGCTGCCGGTCGGCAAGTCCAGCCGCACCCATCACTGGCGAGTACTGCGCGAAGCGGGTCTGGTGTACCAGCGCGACGCCGGCAACAGGCTGTACATGCGCCTCCGCAAGGAGGATCTGGACCGCAGGTTCCCCGGCCTGATCCAGGCCGTCATCGCCGCGGACCGGAACCCGCGCTGACGTACGCCTCGGGCCTGCCGCCGCGCCCGGAGGAGGAAGGCCGCACCGCCCCCTCAGGAGCGAGGGGGCGCGGGGCCGCCGCCTTCCGCCGCGGCCCGATCTGCCCCGCCATCGTCGCCCCGAACGCCAGCGCCATGCCCGTCAGTTGCACCGGCGTCAGCGCCTGGCCGAGCGCCGCCCAGCCGACGACGGCCGCGGTCAGCGGGGAGAGCGGGCCGAGGAAGGTCACCTGGGTGGCGGTGAGACGGCCGATGCCGCGGAACCACAGCCAGTACGCGATCGCCGTGTTCGCGACGGCGAGGTAGAGGTAGCCGCCGACCGCCCGGCCGTCCAGCGCGGGCGGCGCGCCCTCGACGAGGAAGGCCAGGGGCGCGATGAGCAGGCCGCCCGCGGTCAGCTGCCAGCCGGTGAGGGCCAGCGGACCGACCCCCTGAGGCCGGCCCCACCGCTGGGTGAGCACCGTGCCGGCCGACATCGACACGGTGGCGGCGAGGGCCGCCAGCAGGCCGAGCGCGTCCAGCGTCCCGGCCGCCCGCAGGACGACGAGACTGACGCCGAACGCCGCCACGGCCCCGGTCAGCAGCGTGCGCCGGGTCGGCCGCTGCCCGAGCAGCAGCGCCGCGAGACCGGCCACGAACAGCGGCCCGGCCGAGCCGACGACCGCCGCCATGCCGCCGGGCAGCCGGTACGCGGAGAGGAACAGCAGCGGGAAGAAGGCGCCGATGTTCAGCGCGCCCAGCGCGGACGCCTTCCACCACCAGGCACCGCGCGGCAGCACCCGGGCGAGGGCGAGCAGCAGCAGACCGGCCGGCAGCGCGCGCATGAGGCCGGTGAACAGGGGGCGGTCGGCCGGGAGGAACTCGGTGGTGACGGCGTAGGTCGTGCCCCAGGAGACGGGGGCGAGCGCGGTGACGGTGATGACAGCCGGGCGGTAGGAGGCCATGGGAGGCACCCTTCGAAGTAGGTCGGTAGAAAGTAGCTTATCTCTAAGCAACTTTCCGTCAAGCTACTTTCTTGCGGGTGACCGAGTGGCGGCGGATACTCCTGCCATGAACGCACAACCCGAGCAGCGCACGGACCCCGTCGACGCGATCATCGGCCAGTGGGCGGCGGTCCGGCCCGATCTCGACACCCGGGCCATGGAGGTCTTCGGCCGGATCCACCGGCTCTCGCGCGCGATGAGCGACCGGGCGGAGAAGGCGTACGCCAGGTTCGGGATCTCGCGCGGGGAGTTCGACGTCCTGGCGACCCTGCGCCGCTCCGGGGAGCCCTACACGCTCTCGCCCCGCCAGCTCTCCGCGACACTGATGCTCACGACCGGAGGCATGACGGGGCGCCTGGACAAGCTGGAGCGCGCGGGCCTGCTGCGCCGCTCCCCCGATCCGCACGACCGGCGCGGCCTGCACGTCACGCTCACCGACAAGGGCCTGGAACTGATCGACGAGGCGGTCGGCGCCGGACTCGCCGTCCAGACGGAGGCGCTGTCCGGCCTCGACGCCGAGCAGGCCGGGCAGCTCTCGGGGCTGCTCAGGGAGCTGCTCCGGACGACGGAGGGCCGGCAGGACTGAGCCCGTGACGCGGCAGGCCGGCGCGGACGCCGGTTCCGGTTTCGGTGCCGGTGACGGTGCCGGTTTCGGTTTCGGTGCCGGCCCGCCGAAGCGCTACCCCACGTGGGCGGCGACGGCCGTCTCGATCGCCCCGGCGTCCGCCGCGTCGGCCGCCCACGCCGCGTACCCGTCGGGCCGCACCAGCACGGTCGTCCGGCGGTCGCTCGCCCAGCGCTCCACGGCCAGCCGGTCCTCACGGCCGGCCCCGGCCTTGTACGGCTCCGGGGTGATCAGCACGAACCGGCCGCCCCGCATCGCCTCGTGGAGGCGACCGCCTCCGGCCAGGGCGACGTCGGGGACGCGGTGGCCGGTGAAGCGGTGGGAGCCGCGGGGAGCGGGGTAGCGGTAACCGATGCCGGTGACCTGGCCGAGCGCCTTGCGGCGGGCCGGGCCGACGGTGTCGAGGAAGGCGGCGAAGGCGGTGCGCAGGGCGATCGTCCAGGGCCGCCCGGCCATGGCGGCGCGCACGATACCGCCGCTGCTGCGCAGCACCGACCTGCCGATGGGGTGGCGTTCGGCCTGGTAGGTGTCGAGGAGCGGGTCGGCCGCGTACCCCTTGACGACGGCAGCCAGCTTCCAGCCCAGGTTCGCCGCGTCCTGGAGGCCGGTGTTCATCCCCTGGGCACCGGCCGGGGTGTGGACGTGCGCGGCGTCCCCGGCGAGGAAGACACGGCCGACCCGGTACGCGGGCGCCTGCCGCTCGTCACTGTGGAAGCGGGACATCCAGCGCGGGTCGTGCATGCCGAAGTCACGGCCGAGCGCGCGCCGGGTGGTCTCCCGGATCTCGTCGAGTCCGACCGGCGCGTCGTCCGGGAGCTCGCGGCCACGGTCCCAGCAGACGACGCGGTGGTAGCCGTCGCCGAACGGGACGAGGAAGGCGAAGGCGTCGCCGACGGCGTCGAAGGTCAGCAATTCCCCGGGCTCCTCGGTCACCCGTACGTCCGCGAGCATGACGGAGCGGATCACCGAACGGCCGGGGAACGGCAGCCCGATCGCGTTCCGCACCGTGCTGCGCATCCCGTCGGCGCCGACGACGTACGCCGCGCGCAGTGCCTTTGAACCGCCGCCGGGCCCGCGGACCGCGACCGTCACGCCCTGTGCGTCCTGCGTCAGCCCGGTCACCTCGGTCTCGTACCGGAACGTGGCCCCGGCTTGAAGCGCCCGCCGTTCCAGGGCCTTCTCCACCTCGTACTGCGGCAGGACGAGGAGGTGGTTGAAGCGGGAGGGAAGCGTGGAGAGGTCGAGGCTGAGGCGGCCGTAGAGGCGGAACCGGCCGAGCCGCCGGCCCACCGCCTCCAGTTCCTCGGCCAGCCCTCGGGCGTCGAGCTGCTCCAGCGTGCGGGCGTGCAGGACGAACGCGCGGGAGAGGTTGCTGATCTTGTGCGGGCGCTTCTCGACGACGGTGACGGGGACGCCGGCGGTGGCCAGGTCACCGGCCAGCAGCAGACCGGTGGGGCCGGAACCGACCACGACCACGGTGCGGGTGATGTCGCTCATGTCGCTCATGTCGCTCATCAGAGCCTCCCTGTAGGCCAACACGTGTTGGTCAACGACCGTTGGTCAACGTGCGTTCGCCAACGCTTGTTCGCCAACGGTCGTTGACCAACGTAGAACCGCACTACGATCCCGTCAACACTTGTTGGCCTACGAGCGTTGACCTACGCTTGTTGGCATGCCTGACAGCAAGCCCACCGTCCCCTCCCGACGCTCCGACGCCACCCGCGCCGCGATCCTCGACGCCGCCCGCGAGCGTTTCGCCGCCGACGGCTACGAGCGCGCCACCATCCGCACCATCGCGCGGGACGCGGGCATCGACCCGTCCATGGTGATGCGGTACTACGGCAGCAAGGAGGGCCTGTTCGCGGCCGCCGTCGCCGTCGATCTGAAGCTGCCCGACCTGGGCCCGCTGCCCCGGGAGGAGGTCGGATCCGCCCTCGTGGCCCACTTCCTCGCCATGTGGGAGGAGAACGAGGTGCTCACGGCCCTGCTCCGGGTCGGCGCCACCAACCAGGCCGGGGCCGAGCGCATGCAGGGCATCTTCCAGGACCAGTTGCTCCCGGTCGCCCAGCAGGTGTGCCCCGACCCCGAGCAGGTCCCGGCGCGGGCCGCGCTCACCTCCACACAGCTGCTCGGGATGGCACTCGCCCGGTACGTCCTGCGCCTCCCGCCGGCCGTGGCGCTCAGCCGCCAGGAGATCGTGGCGTGGCTGGCGCCGACGGTGCAGCGCTATCTGACGGCACCGAATCCCTGACCCCGGCCCCGGCCCCGGCTCCGGCCCTGAGCACGTCCATGGCCCCGGCCCGCCGGAAAAGCCGAGGGCACCGCCCCGGTCGCCGTACGGCGGCGTGCGCGTACGTACGGCGGGGACGGCGCCCTCGGCAACAGGTGCGCGGCGGACTCGAAGCGAGCCCTGGTCAGGCCTTCGCGTCGGCCTTGGTGTCGGCCTCGCTGTCAGCCTTGGTCGCGATGTTGGAGCTGGTCGCGTCCTTCCGCTTGTGCGACTTGTCCCCGACCATCACCAGACCGGCGATGACCAGGTACAGCACGATCGGGGCCACGACGAAGAGGCCCAGCGTCTCGATGACGCTCAGGCCCGGGCCGGGGTCGTCACCGTCGTCGCGGGTGAGCGCGGAGGCGGGCGACGACATGAGCAGCATCATCAGCGTCGTACCGGCTGCCAGGGCGCCGGCTCGCAGGGCGTTCTTCTTGTCCACGGTGCCAAAAGTATCCAACGCCGGTTGGGGACGCGCGCCCGGGGTGCCGTAAGAGTCGTCTTCAAGGGCCGGACGGGTCGGGCGGTTGTCGCAGAACCTCGATGAGGGCGTGCAGCCGGGGTGACGCCGCCAGTTGCTCCAGCGTGACAGGACGCCCCTCCGCGTCGGCGATCGGCAGGCGCCAGTTCGGGTACTGGTCCCACGTTCCGGGGAGGTTCTGCGGGCGGCGGTCGCCCACCCCGTCCGGGAGCCAGACGCCGACCATGCGGGCCGGGGTGCGCAGCAGGAAGCGGTGGACGGCCTGGATCTCGGCCTCCTCGGAGGAGGTGTCGGTGCCGCCGGTGCCGTGCAGCAGGCCGAGGTGGGTGAGCAGGGCCAGCCACTCGCCGGTGTCGGCGGCGGCCTCGGCGCGCTCCTCCTCCAGCGGGCGGGTCAGCAGGCCCAGGCTGTCGCGGAGTTCGACGTGCTCGCCGGTGAGGCGGGCGGCCGTGGAGGGCAGGTCGTGGGTGGTGGCGGTGGCCAGGCAGTCGGCGCGCCAGCGGTCGGGGGGCAGCGGGCGGCCGTCGCCCTCCCAGTCGCGTTCGAACCACAGCACGGACGTGCCGAGCACCCCGCGCTCGCGCAGCGCCTCGCGCACGCCCGGTTCGACGGTGCCCAGGTCCTCGCCGATCACCAGCGCCCCGGCCCGGGAGGCCTCCAGGACGAGGACGGCGAGCATGGCCTCGGCGTCGTAGCGGACGTAGGTGCCCTCGGTCGGTGGCCGGCCCTGCGGCACCCACCACAGGCGGAACAGGCCCATGACGTGGTCGATGCGCAGGGCTCCGGCGTAGCGGAACAGGGCGCGCAGCAGCTCGCGGAAGGGGGCGTAGCCCGACTCGGCCAGACGGTCGGGACGCCAGGGCGGCAGGCCCCAGTCCTGGCCGCGGGCGTTGAAGGCGTCCGGTGGGGCGCCCACCGACATGCCGGCGGCGAAGTACTCCTGCTGGGCCCAGGCGTCGGCGCCGCCGGGGTGGACGCCGACCGCGAGGTCGTGCACGATCCCGACCGGCATCCCGGCCTCGCGCCCGGCGCGCTGCGCGGCGGTCAGCTGGGTGTCGGTGAGCCAGGCGAGCCGGGACCAGAAGTCCACCCGGTCCAGCAGCCCGTTGCGGGCCCGGACGGTCTCGGCCGAGCGCGGGTCGCGCAGGCCGGTCGGCCAGCGGTGCCAGTCCGAGCCGTGCACCTCGGCGAGCGCGCACCAGGTGGCGTGGTCCTCCAGGGCCTGGCCCTGTTCGGCGAGGAAGTCGCAGTAGGCGGCGCGTCTGCCGGGACCGAGCGGCACCTCGCACAGCAGCTCCAGCGCCTCCCGCTTGAGCTCCCAGACGGCGTCCCGGTCGATCAGCGCGCCCTTCTCCAGCACCGCTTCGCGCAGCCGGCCGGATCTCTCCAGCAGCGCGCGCAGCCGCTCGCGGTCCTCGACGTACGCGCATTCGGGGACGTCCTCGATCCGCAGGTGCACCGGGTCGGGGAAGCGGCGTGAGGAGGGGCGGTACGGGGAGGGGTCGGTGGGGGCACCGGGCACGGCCGCGTGCAGCGGGTTGACCTGGACGAAACCGGCGCCGAGCGACCGCCCGGCCCAGCCGGCCAGCTCGGCGAGGTCGCCCAGGTCTCCCATGCCCCAGGAACGGCGGGACAGCAGGGAGTAGAGCTGGACGAGGAGTCCGTAGGAGCGCCCGGTCGGGGTGGGCAGGCGGGCCGGGGCGACGACCAGGTGGGCGGTGGCGGTGCGGCCGTCGGGGACGGTGGCGGTCAGCCGGTGGACTCCGGGTGGGAGCTGCTCGGCCGAGGCGCGTGTCCCGCCCTGCTCGGTCTCGATGTGCAGCCGGCTCCCCTCGGGGAGCGCGGCCAGGGCGGCCGGGGGGCCGGAGCCCCAGCCGACCACCGTGGGCGGCAGCAGTCTGCCGCCCCGTTCCCGCTCCCGGGCGGCGAGCGCGGCGCGGACTGCGCCGGGCGTGCTCGCGTCCACGCCGAGAGCGGCCAGGGTGAGGGTGACCGCGGCGGCCGAGGCCGCGACCGTGCGGTCCGGGGACGGGCTGTACGAGGTGGCGACGCCGTGCAGTTCGGCGAGGCGGGACAGGTCCTCGGAAGGCGGTTCGGCCGGCCGGGGTGCGGTCATCTAGGACCTCGTGAAGTCCGGGACGAAGGCGGAGGGTTCGCTGGTCAGGGGGGCGGATTCGGCGAGCGGCGGCTCGCTGGTGAGGGGCTCGGCGTCGGGCAGCGGAGTCTCGCTGGTCAGCGGGGGCTCGGCGCAGGTGCTCTCGGAGCTGAAGACGCAGTAGTGGGGGTCTTCGTAGCGGGGATCGTCATAGTGGGGGTCGAGGTCGGCGGACGTGTCCGCCACGGGTTTGGACGGGGCCGGGAGCGGGAGGAAAGTCATCGCAGCCACGGGGGCCTCCTTGTCGGGTACGGCTTCAGCGGTTATCGCAGCCCTACCCAGTCGACGCGAAGGCAGACACCCCAGGCCGGACATCGTGCTCCTGCTCACATTCCGCTCGCCTCCACTCCTTCCAGATTCCGGCAAACAGGGCACAATGGCCACTCTCGTTGACACCTTCACCGGGCGGGTGGTGGGCTCGTTCTCCCGGTCGAACACACTCGGTCGAACACACCTGGAGGGGTGCCTGTGGGACTGCGGCGTGGGAAGCGGGCAGCGGCTCTCGCCGTCGCCGTCGTCGCCGGAACCCTCGGTGCCCCGCCCGCCGCGGTGGCGGCCCCGCCCGTCCCGGGCACGACCGCGACCCGCGCGCCCGACACCGCCGGACCCGACCTCTCCGTCTGGCCGCGCCCCCAGTCCCTGCGCGCGAACGGCGCACCGGTCGCGGTCACCGACGAGGTCGCGCTGATCACTGACCCGCCGGCCGACAAGTACGCCGTGGACGCCCTGCGCGAGCTGCTGCGGCAGGCCGGGGCCCGTCACCTCACGGACTCGGCCGGGCCCGGCGCGCTGGTCGTCCGGGCACGGACGGAGCCCGTCCGCCGGGACGACCGCCACGCCCTCCCCGCCGGGGGATACGAGCTGTCCGTGGGCGAAGGCGGCGTCTCCCTCACCGGCACCGGCGAGGACGGCCTGTTCCACGCGGTCCAGACACTGCGGCAGCTCCTGCGCCCCGACGGCACGATCACCGCCGCCGTCGTCCGCGACTGGCCCGGCACCGCCGTGCGCGGCGTCACCGAGGGCTTCTACGGCACCCCGTGGACGCACCGGCAGCGGCTGGGGCAGCTCGACTTCATGGGGCGCACCAAGCAGAACCGGTACCTCTACGCCCCCGGGGACGACCTGTACCGGCAGGCGCGCTGGCGTGAGCCGTATCCGGCGGCGCAGCGCACCGAGTTCCGGGAGCTGGCCGAGCGGGCGCGCCGCAACCACGTCACGCTCGGCTGGGCGGTGGCCCCGGGCCAGGCGATGTGTTTCGCGTCGGACGCCGACGTACGCGCGCTGACGCGCAAGCTCGATGCGATGTGGGCGCTGGGCTTCCGGGCCTTCCAGCTCCAGTTCCAGGACGTCAGCTACAGCGAGTGGCACTGTGACGCGGACGCCGACCGGTTCGGCTCCGGCCCCAGGGCGGCCGCGCGGGCGCAGGCCCGGGTGGCGAACGCGGTGGCCCGGCACCTGGCGGAACGGCACCCCGGCGCCCCCGCTCTGTCGCTGATGCCGACCGAGTACTACGAGGACGGCACGACCGACTACCGGCGGGCCCTGGCGAGCACGCTGGAGCCGGATGTCGAGGTGGCGTGGACGGGCGTCGGGGTGGTGCCCCGCACCATCACGGGCGGTGAACTGGCCGACGCCCGGGAGGCGTTCCGGCATCCGCTGGTCACGATGGACAACTACCCGGTCAACGACTACGAGCCCGGCCGCCTCTTCCTCGGCCCCTACCGGGGGCGTGAGCCGGCCGTCGCCACCGGCTCGGCCGCCCTGCTCGCCAACGCGATGCAGCAGCCCGAGGCGTCCCGCATCCCCCTGTTCACCGCCGCCGACTACGCCTGGAACCCGCGCTCGTACCGCCCCGGGGAGTCCTGGCGCGCCGCGATCGCCGACCTGGCGGGCGGGGACCGCCGCCGCGAGGAGGCCCTGGCCGCGCTCGCCGGGAACGACGCGTCGTCGGTCCTCGGCGGGGAGGAGTCGGCGTACCTGCGCCCGCTGACCGAGGCGTACTGGCGGGCGCGTACGGCGGGTGACGCCGAGGCGGGCGGTCCCGCGGACCGCACCGGGGCGGGCAGGGCCGGAACGAGTGCCCCCGGGGCGGGCGGTGACGCGGCGCGGCGCCTGCGCGAGGCGTTCACGGTGCTGCGCGAGCTGCCCCGGCGGCTGACGGGCACCGCCCTCGCCCCGGAGGTCGCCCCCTGGTCGCGGCAACTGGCGCGCTACGGCGAGGCGGGCACGGCCGCGCTCGACATGCTCGACGCGCAGCGCGCCGGGGACGCGGCGGCGGCCTGGACGGCGTACCGCCGGCTCGGCGCGCTGCGGGCCCGGCTGGAACCGGCACCGGTCAAGGTCGGCACGGACGTCCTGGATCCCTTCCTGCGGCGGGCCCAGAAGGCGTACGAGGCCTGGTCGGGCATCGACCACGAGCCGCCCCCCAACCCCGGCGACCCGGGCGACGGCCGCACCCTGCGCTTCCCGCGCCCCCGGTCCCTGGCGGCCGTGACGGCCCTCACCGACCCCGGTGCCGAGGGCGACGTCGAGGTCCACGTACCGGGCCGCGGCTGGCGGCGGGCCGGCCGGCTGGCCGCTTCGGGCGCGACCGAGGTGCGGGCCGGGCAGCGGGTGGACGCCGTACGGGTCACCGGTCCCGCGTCGTCGCGCGTGCGTCACCTGGTCCCGTGGTTCGCGGACTCCCCCGCCACCTTCCTGGAGCTGACGCGCGACCGGGTGGACACCGAGACCGGCAGGACGCGGCGGCTGACGGCCGGGCTGGGCTCGCTGCGTCCCGCCGACGCCCGCGGCAGGCTCACCGTCGAGGCACCCGAGGGCGTGCGGGTGAAGGTGCCCAGGACCGAACTCGCCGTGCCGCGCGGCACGAAGGTGGAGGTCCCCGTCGAGGTGACGGTGGAGCGCGGTGCGCCGCAGCGGTCCTACGACATCCGGCTGGGGTTCGCGGGAGCGGCCCGCACGCTCACCGTCCGGGCCTTCCCGCCCACCGGCGGACCCGACCTGGCCCGCACCGGAACGGCGCGCTCCTCGGGCGACGAGACGCCGGACTTCCCCGCGTCGGCGGCGAACGACGGCGACCCGGAGACCCGCTGGTCGTCCCCGGTCGACGACGGTGCCTGGTGGCAGGTCGAGCTGCCACGCCCGGCACGGCTGGGGCGGGTCGTGCTGCGCTGGCAGGACGCCCATGCCTCGGCGTACCGCGTCCAGGTCTCGCCGGACGGCCGCCGCTGGCGCACGGCGGCGGCGGTACGGGACGGCCGGGGCGGCCGGGAGAGCGTCCGCATGGACGAGCGCGACGTGCGCTTCGTACGGGTGCAGGGCGACGAGCGGGCCACGCCGTACGGGTACTCGCTGTGGTCGGTGGAGGCGTACGCCGTCACGGACTGAACCCACCTCCTCGGGCCGGGGTCCCAAAATCGATCGGCGTGGCTATTCACTCAGTACATATACTGAGTACATAATGATCGGCATGAGCACCCGCCACATCCTGCTGGGCCTGCTCGCCACGGGTCCCAGCCACGGCTACGACCTCAAGCGACGCCACGACGAACGTTTCCCGCAGGCCCGCCCGCTGGCCTACGGGCAGGTCTACACGACCCTCCAGCGCCTCGTCCGGGACGGCCTCGCCGAGGTCGAGGGAACCGACTCGGACGGCGGCCCGGAGCGGACGGTGTACCGCGCCACGGACGAGGGGACGCGCGAACTGTCCCGGTGGGCCGGGGAGATCACGCCGCCCGCGCCCTTCGTGGCGAACGAGATCTTCGCCAAGGTCGTCGTGGCCATCCTCTCGGGCGGCGACCCCGCCGCGTATCTGAGCACCCAGCGCGCCGCCCACATGGAGCGGATGCGGCAGCTCACGGCCCTCAAGGCCGCGCAGGGCGCGGATCTGGCGACCGTGCTCTCGGCGGACTACGCCCTCAACCACCTCGACGCCGACCTCCGCTGGATGAGCACCACGGCGGCCCGGCTCACCACCCTGACCGCGGAGGTCGACGCAGCATGAGCAAACCCGTGCCTCTCCTCTCGGCGAGCGGCCTCACCAAGGCGCACGGCAGGACGCCCGCCCTGCGCGGCGCGTCCATCGACCTGCACCCTGGGGAGATCCTCGCCGTGACCGGCGCGAGCGGCAGCGGGAAGTCGACGCTGCTGCACTGCCTGGCCGGCATCGTCCGGCCCGACGAGGGCTCGGTGACGTACGACGGCCGGCGGCTGGCGGACCTGCCCGAGAAGCGGCTGAGCGAGCTGCGGCGGACCGAGTTCGGCGTCGTGTTCCAGTTCGGGCAGCTCATCCCTGAGCTGACGGCCCTGGACAACGTCGCCCTGCCACTGCTGCTGGCCGGCACCGCCCGCGCCCGGGCCCGGAGCCTGGCCGGTGAGTGGCTGGAGCGGTTCGGCGTGCGCGGGCAGCAGGACCTGCGGCCGGGCGAGATGAGCGGCGGTCAGGCCCAGCGGACCGCGCTGGCCCGGGCCCTGGTCACCGGCCCGAAGGTCGTCTTCGCCGACGAGCCGACGGGGGCCCTGGACTCCCTCGCCGGCGAACAGGTCATGACGGCCCTGGTCCACACGGCCCGCGAGTCGGGCACGGCGGTCCTGCTGATCACCCACGACGCCCAGGTGGCGGCGTACGGGGACCGGGAGGTCCAGCTGCGGGACGGGGCCGTGGCGCCGCTGGGGGTGACGGCATGAGGTCCCTGCGTGCCGATCTCCGCCTCGCCTGGGAGCTCACCCGTGGTTCCGATCGCCGGGAGTGGTGGCGGGTGACGCTGACGGCGACGGGCGCCGCGCTCGCGACGGGGTTCGCGCTGGCCGCCGTCACCCTGGCCGCGCTGCGCGGCAGTTACCGGATGTCCGCCGGCGCGGGCCTGCTGGACCAGCCCGGCACCCGGTCCGGCGTGATCGTCGGCCTGCTGCTCCTGCTCGTGCCGGTGCTGGGGTTCCTCGGCCAGTGCGCCCGGATCGGCGCCGTGCACCGCGACCGGCGGCTCGCCGGGTTGCGGCTGGCCGGGGCGACGCCCTGGCAGGTGCGGCGGATCGCCGCGCTGGAGACCGGGCTGGCCTGCCTGCTGGGCTCGGCGGTCGCCACCGTCCTCGCGGTGCTGCTCCTGCTGCGACAGTGGGACCGGCCGACCGTCCTGGCCTGGGTGGGCATCGCCCTGGTCGCCGTCGCCGTACCGGTACTGGGCGCGACGGCGGGCGCGCTGGCGCTGCGCCGGGTCGTGGCCTCCCCGCTCGGCTGGGTGCGCCGGGTCGGGCCGCGCACCGGACGGGGGCCCGGGCTGCTGTTCCTGGCCGGGGTCCTGCTCGTCGCGGTGCTGGCGCTGCTGACCGCGGGCACCACGTCCCCGGCGGCCTCCAACCGGCCGGGCGGCGGGTTGCCGCTGACGGTGGCGGGCGTGGTCCTCGCGGTCGGCGCGGGCGCGGTGTGGCTCTCCGGGGCCACCGCGAAGGCGACCGGGCGGATCCTCGCGGTCCGGGCCCGGTCGGCGGCGACGCTGATCGCGGCGGAGCGGCTGCGCGACGACCCCTGGTCGGCCGCCCGCACGCATGCCGCGGTGCTGCTGGTGACGGCAGTCGGGACCGCCTTCATGGGCGTCCGGCAGGTGCTGGGCGACGTGGTGCGCACCCGGAACTTCTCCGAACCCGCGTCCTACTACACCACCGGCCTCGACCTCACCGGCGCCGCCATCGCCATCGCCTTCGCGATCACCCTGTCCGGTCTCGCCGTCGGCAGCGCCGAGTCCCTGGCCACCCGCCGCCGGGGCCTGGCCGCGCAGGCCGCCGCCGGGGTGCCGCGCACGGTGCTCGGCCGGGCCCTGCTGCTGGAGACCGCGCTGCCGCTCGCCCCGGCCGTGCTGCTGTCGGGCATGGGCGGGCTGGCCATCGGCACGTGGTACGCCCTGCTCGCCGGCCGTCCGGTGCCCTGGGCGATCTCCCTGGTACCGGTCGCCGTCTACGCCGCCTGCCTGCTGGCCGCGGCCGGCTCGCTGCCCCTGCTGCGCCGCGCGGTACGCCCCGGGGAGCTGCGGTACGCGTAAGCGCCCTCCTCACGACCGGCCGGCCCGGGGGAACGGGGGTTCCCCGGGCCGGTCGGCCGGCCGCACGCGGCAATACGAAGGCCCGGATCCTCGTCAGGCGGAAATGCCGTCGATCCGGGCCAAGGCGTCGTCCGCGCCGTACGGCTGCAAGTACGGCAGCCAGCGCGGATCCCTATGCCCGGTCCCGATGATGCGCCAGGCCAGGCCGGAGGGCGGAGCGGGTTTGTGGCGCAGCCGCCAGCCGATCTCGAAGAGGTGACGGTCGGCCTTCACGTGGTTGCAGCGGCGGCAGGACGCCACCACGTTGTCCCAGACGTGCTTGCCCCCGCGGCTGCGCGGGATGACGTGGTCGACGCTGGTTGCGACGCCACCGCAGTACATGCACCGGCCCCCGTCACGGGCGAACAGCGCCCGGCGGGTCAGTGGAACGGGCCCCCGATAGGGAACCCGGACGAATCGCTTGAGCCGGACCACGCTGGGTGCGGGGACTGTGACGGTCGCGCTGTGCAGATAGGCGCCGGACTCCTCGAGGCATACGGCCTTGTTCTCGAGGACGAGGACGAGCGCGCGGCGGAGCGGTACGACACCTAGCGGCTCGTACGACGCGTTGAGGACCAGGACGTGCGGCACGGATGCCTCCTTGGACGCCGGCGGCGCGTGGCTCGCGCCGGGACGATTCGTAGTCAGTCTCCCCTCATGCCTGGTGATAGCGCCACCATGTCCCCGTAACGGGCTGGGAGTGTTTTCGACCACATCTGATTCATCCCCCGGATCATGGCCTGTTCAAGCCCAGGTGAGCACGGTCTCTCCTTCACACATCCCGCGGGAGCACACACAATGCCCCGTTAGTGTGGTGGTTCTGCCCCTTCGGTGACCCAGTCGTGACCTTGACCCCCCTGAACCACCGCACCGGGGCAGACCGCTGCACCTGGAGGTACCTGCCGTGTCCTTGTCCGTTGCGGACGCCGTCCTGCTGGCCGCCGGCCCGTCGCCGTCGCCGACCCCCTCGGAGTCGGAGACCCCGAGAGTGCCCTCGTTCCAGGACGCCCAGGAGAGCGCCACGAACGCCGCCGGCTGGGTCGAGCAGAACTGGTCGACGTGGCTCGCGATCGGCCTGAGGGTCCTGCTCATCGTGGTGGTGGCGGCCGTACTGCGGGTCGTCGTCCGGCGCGCGATCACCAAGCTGATAGACCGGATGAACCGGACCGGCCAGTCCGTGGACGGCTCCGGGCTCGGCGGGCTGCTGGTCAACGTCGAGCGCCGTCGCCAGCGCTCGCAGGCGATCGGCTCGGTGCTGCGCTCGGTGGCGTCGTTCCTGATCATCGGCACGGCCGCGCTGATGGTCCTGGGCACCTTCCAGATCAACCTGGCCCCGTTGCTGGCCTCGGCCGGTGTCGCCGGTGTCGCGATCGGCTTCGGCGCCCGCAACCTGGTCACGGACTTCCTCTCCGGCGTCTTCATGATCCTGGAGGACCAGTACGGCGTCGGCGACACCATCGACGCGGGCGTCGCCTCCGGAGAGGTGATCGAGGTGGGCCTGCGTGTGACCAAGCTGCGCGGCGACGGCGGCGAGATCTGGTACGTCCGCAACGGCGAGGTCAAGCGCATCGGCAACCTGTCCCAGGGCTGGGCGACGGCCAATGTCGACGTCACCGTCCATGCCGGCGAGGACCTGGACAAGGTGAAGGCGACGCTGGACGAGGTCGCCGGGAAGATGAGCGCCGAGGAGCCCTGGAACGAGCTGCTGTGGGGCCCGATCGAGGTCCTCGGCCTGGACAGCGTCCTGCTGGACTCCATGGTGGTGCGCGTCTCCGCCAAGACCATGCCCGGCAAGTCCCTGACCGTGGAGCGCGAACTGCGCTGGCGCATCAAGCGGGCGTTCGACGCGGCGGACATCCGGATCGTCGGCGGGGCCACGGCCCCGGTGGAGGAAGCCCCCGCCGACCCGACGGCGGGCATGGCGGCCCCGTCGGTGTACGCGAACTCGGCGTCCCCGCAGTCGGCGGCGGCGTCCCCGCTCACGCCCGTCGCACCGCCGACGAGCACCACGAAGTAACCGTCACCAAGAGGGGCGGCACCCGGATCACCCGGGTGCCGCCCTTTCGCGTGCCCGGGTAACGACCGCGTTGCCGGGCCCGTCCCCTCTTGACGCCCGCCGGGCGCCGGGCTTACGTTCCTCCCCACCGATAGGAAAGTTTCCTAACAGTGGGTCGGAGACCGGTCGCCCGATGGACTTCCCCGCCGGATCACTGAGAAGCTGAGCAGCCGAAGGGCAGGTGTGGACACGCATGGCAGGAACCGCCGGAACGCCGGGCACCCCGCGCGTCCTGCGCGCCATGAACGACCGGGCCGCCCTGGACCTGCTGCTGGAGCACGGGCAGCTGTCCCGCACCCGGATCGGCAAGCTCACCGGCCTGTCCAAGCCGACCGCCTCCCAGCTCCTGGCCCGCCTGGAGGCCGCGGGCCTCGTCCTGGCCACCGGCACCACCGAAGGCCGGCCGGGCCCGAACGCCCAGCTGTACGAGGTCAACCCGGCGGCCGGTTACGCCGCCGGACTCGACGTCACCCCCCACCGGATCCTCGCCGCCGTCGCCGACATCACCGGCCGTACGGTCGGGCGCCACGAGCTGCCCACCCCCGGCCGACGCACCGGCACCCCCGTCGTCCAGCAGGTCACCGACGCCCTGGACGGCGCGGTGAAGGCGGCGGGCCTCGCCCGGGACGACGTCCACCGGCTCGTCATCGGCACACCCGGCGCCTTCGACCCCACCACCGGCCGCCTGCGCTACGCCTCGCACCTCCCCGGCTGGCACTCCCCCACCCTCCTGGACGAACTCGCCGCGGCCCTGCCGATGCCGTTCGAGTACGAGAACGACGTCAACCTGGTCGCGCTCGCCGAACAGCGGCTGGGCGCGGCCCGGGGCCACACGGACTTCGTGCTGCTGTGGAACCAGGAGGGCCTGGGCGCCGCCCTGGTCCTGGGCGGCCGGCTGCACCGCGGCTGGACCGGCGGCGCCGGCGAGGTCGGCTTCCTGCCGGTGCCGGGCACGCCCCTGGTCCGCCAGGTCACCAAGGCCAACAGCGGCGGCTACCAGGAGCTGGCCGGCTCCCAGGCCGTCCCCAGGCTGGCCCGCGAACTCGGCATCGAGGACATCCCCCCGGGCCCGTACGCCGAGGCCGCCGCACACCTGGTGGCCCGGGCCGCCGAGGCCGACGACGAACCGCACCGCCACCTCCTGCGGACCTACGCGACCCGGCTGGCCACCGGTCTGGCCTCCCTCGTCTCGGTCCTCGACCCCGAGCTCGTCGTGCTGAGCGGCGCGTCCCTCACCTCGGGCGGCGAGGCGCTGCGCGCCCTCGTCCAGGCCGAGCTGGAGGAACTGGCCGCGTCCCGCCCGCGCCTGGTCGTGGGTGACGTCCGTGAACACCCCGTGCTGCGGGGCGCGCTGGAGAGCGCGCTCGCGACCACGCGCGACGAGGTCTTCGACACCTCCCGCTGAACCCACCCCCCTCCCCCGGTATTTCCCTTCTTCCCCGTACCTCAGGGAGCTCCGCCATGCCCGGAACATCCAGAAAAGCGACCTTCGCGCTCGCCGCCTCCGCCTGCCTCGCCCTCCTCGCCACCGCGTGCACCGGCCAGTCGGACGCGGGTACGAGCGACGACGCGTCCAAGGAGACGACCCTCAACTTCTGGCACGCCTGGAGCGCGCCGTCGGAGGTGAAGGCCGTCAAGGACCTGGTCGCAGGCTTCGAGAAGACGCACCCCACCATCCATGTGAACGTCGTCGGCAACATGACCGACGACAAGATCAACCAGGCCCTGCGCACCGGCGGCGGCAAGGCTCCGGACGTGATCTCGTCCTTCACCACGAACAGCGTCGGGAGGTTCTGCTCGTCCGGTGCCCTGGTGGACCTCAACCCGTTCTTCGAGAAGTCGGGCATCGACCCGGAGAAGACCTTCCCGAAGGCGATGAACGAGTACACCCAGTTCGAGGGGGACCGCTGCGCGGTGCCCCTCCTCGGCGACGCGTACGGCCTCTACTACAACAAGACGGCGTTCAAGAAGGCCGGTATCGCCGCCCCGCCGAAGACCTGGTCCGAGTTCGAGGAGGTCGCAAAGAAGCTGACGATCCCCCAGGGCGACTCCTACGAGCAGCTCGGCTTCATGCCGAACTACCACGGCTGGGAGACCACCACCGAGCACTACCTCGGCCAGTTCTCCCCCACGTACTTCGACAAGGACGGCAAGTCGAACGTCGCCGAGGACCCGGCCTTCGCACAGGCCTTCAGGGTCCAGAAGAAGCTGGTCGACGCCCTCGGCGGCTACCGCAAGCTGGAGACCTACCGCTCCGGGCTCGGCGACGAGTGGGGCCCCAAGCACCCCTTCCACACCGGCCAGGTCGCCATGCAGCTCGACGGCGAATGGCGCCTGGGCATGGCCCTGGACACCAAGCCGAAGTTCGACATCGGCGTGGCCCCGCTGCCCGTCCCCGACGACCAGGCCGACCAGTACGGCAAGGGCTACATCACCGGCACCATCGCCGGGATCGCCGCGACCAGCACGAAGCAGAACGCGGCCTGGGAGCTGGTGAAGTACATGACCACCGACACGGACGCGGTGGTGAACTTCTCCAACGCCATCCACAACGTGCCCTCGACGCTCGCGGCCCTGAAGTCCCCGAAGCTGAAGTACGACCCGCGCTTCAAGACGTTCCTGGAGATCGCCGCGAACCCGGACTCCACCACCGCCCCCGCCTCCGTCAACGGCGGCGTCTACCTCACCACGATCCAGGAGTTCGGCTACGCCTACGAGAGCGGCAAGGCCACCGACCTGAAGAAGGGCCTTCGGGACACCGCCCGGCAGATCGACACGGACATCGCGCAGGCGAAGTAGGCCATGAGCACCCATACTCTGCGCGCGAAACACCGCCGCTCGACGCTCCGCACCCTCGCCTTCCTCTCCCCCTGGCTGATCGGCTTCTCGGTCTTCTTCGCCTACCCCCTGGTCTCCACCGTCTACTTCTCCTTCATGCACTACGACGGCTTCCGGCCGCCCGCCTGGACCGGCACGAAGAACTGGACGTACGTCTTCGAGCACTACCCCTTGTTCTGGCCCGCCCTGCGCAACACCCTGTGGCTGGTCCTCGTCATGGTCACGCTCCGGGTCGCCTTCGGCCTGGGCGTGGGCCTGCTGATCACCAAGATCAAGACGGGTACGGGTGTCTTCCGCACCCTCTTCTACCTGCCGTACCTGGCCCCGCCCGTGGCGGCCACCATGGCCTTCGCCTTCCTCCTCAACCCCGGCACGGGCCCGGTCAACTCCCTCCTGGAGAGGACCGGGCTCCCCGCCCCCGGCTGGTTCAACGACCCCACCTGGTCGAAGCCGGCCCTCACCCTCCTGGCCCTCTGGGGCATCGGCGACCTGATGGTCATCTTCATGGCCGCGCTGCTGGACGTGCCGAAGGAGCAGTACGAGGCGGCGGAACTGGACGGCGCGACACCCTGGCAGCGCTTCCGCTACGTCACGCTCCCGAACATCTCCCCGATCGTCATGTTCGCGGTCGTCACCGGCGTGATCCAGACCATGCAGTACTACACACAGCCACTGATCGCCGGGAAGGTCGCCTCGGGCGTGATCCAGGGCGCGGGCACCCAGTTCGAGCCCGGCTACCCGGACAAGTCCACGCTCACCCTCCCCCAACTCGTCTACAACCTGGGCTTCCAGCGCTTCGACTACGGCTCCGCCTGCGTGGTCGCCCTGATCCTCTTCGCCCTCTCCATGGCCTTCACCGCGCTGCTGATGCGCCGCAAGGGCGGTCTGATCCAGGCAGGTGAACGATGACGCAACTACTGGACAAGCCACTGGTGCTGAAGGCACCGCCCTCCCCCGCGGAACGCACGGCCCACCGCAGGGCGTTCCTGGAGTGGATCGCGATCCACTCCCTGGGCGTCGCGGCAGCCCTCTTCTTCACCCTCCCCTTCCTGTTCGTCCTGCTCACCTCGCTCATGAGCGACAGCCAGGCACTCAGCCGCGACCTGATCCCGCACACCTGGGAATGGGACAACTACCGCAGGGTCTTCGACACCCCGGGCTTCCTCACCTGGTGGCGGAACACCCTGTGCTACGCGGTCCTGGGCACGGCGCTCACCGTGATCTCCTCGATCCCGGTGGCCTACGCCCTCGCGAAGTTCCGCTTCCGGGGCCGAAACCTGGCCCTGATGCTGGTCATCTCGATGATGATGCTGCCGCCGCAGGTGATCATCATCCCGATGTACCTGTTCTGGGCGAAGCAGCTCGACCTGTCCGGCACGCTCTGGCCGCTGATCATCCCCATGGCGTTCGGCGACGCGTTCTCGATCTTCCTGCTGCGCCAGTTCCTCACCACGATCCCCGACGAGTACCTGGACGCGGCCAAGGTGGACGGCTGCGGCGACCTGCGCGCCCTCCTGAAGGTCGTGCTCCCGATGGCGAAACCGGGCATAGCCGCAGTGGCCCTCTTCCAGTTCTTCTACGCGTGGAACGACTACTTCGGACCCCAGATCTACGCCTCGGAGAACCCGGGCGCCTGGACCCTGTCCTACGGCCTGGAGTCGTTCAAGGGCGCCCACCACACCGACTGGAACCTCACCATGGCCGCCACCGTGCTGGTGATGGCCCCCGTGATCCTCGTGTTCTTCTTCGCCCAGAAGGCGTTTGTCGAGGGTGTCACGCTCACCGGCGTCAAGGGTTAGCTCACCGGCGCAAAGGTCAGACGCAAGCAAAGGGTTGGACGCAATGAAACTCACCGTGGTCGGCGGAGGCTCGACCTACACCCCCGAACTCGTGGACGGCTTCGCCCGCCTGAGGGACACCCTGCCCGTCGAGGAACTGGTCCTGATGGACCCGGCGCAGGACCGCCTGGACCTGGTGGGCGGCCTCGCCCGCCGCATCCTCGCCCGCCAGGACCACCCCGGCCGCATCACCACCACGACCGACCTCGACCAGGCGGTCGACGGCGCGGACGCGGTACTCCTCCAACTCCGCGTCGGCGGCCAGGCGGCCCGGGAACAGGACGAGACCTGGCCCCTGGAGTGCGGCTGCGTGGGCCAGGAGACGACCGGCGCCGGCGGCCTGGCCAAGGCCCTGCGCACGGTCCCGGTGGTCCTGGACATCGCGGACCGGGTACGCCGCACCAACCCCCACGCCTGGATCATCGACTTCACGAACCCGGTCGGCATCGTGACCCGCGCCCTGCTCCGGGCGGGCCACAAGGCGGTGGGCCTGTGCAACGTGGCGATCGGCCTCCAGCGCAAGTTCGCGGGCCTGCTGGGCGTCGAGCCCCCGGAGGTCCACCTGGACCACGTGGGCCTCAACCACCTCACCTGGGAAACGGGCGTACGCCTCGGCGGCCCCGAAGGCGAGGACGTCCTGCCCGGACTCCTGACCCGGCACGGCGACAGGATCGCGGCGGACCTGCGCCTCCCCCGCGCCCTGCTCGACCGCCTGGGCGTGGTCCCGTCGTACTACCTGCGCTACTACTACGCGCACGACGAGGTCGTACGAGAACTCGGGACGAAGCCGTCCCGCGCGGCCGAAGTGGCGGCCATGGAACGCGAGTTGCTGACCCTGTACGCCGACCCGTCCCTGGACGGGAAGCCGGCCCTGCTCGCCGAACGGGGCGGCGCCTACTACTCGGAGGCGGCGGTCGACCTGGCGGCGGCCCTGCTGGGCGGCGGCGGCACCCCCTACCAGGTGGTGAACACGTACAACCGGGGCACGCTCCCGTTCCTCCCCGACGACGCGGTGATCGAGGTGCAGGCGGCGGTGGGCGCGAAGGGGGCGTCCCCCCTCCCGGTCCCGTCCGTGGACCCCCTCTACGCGGGCCTGATGGCGAACGTGACGGCCTACGAGGACCTGGCCCTGGAGGCGGCCCTGCACGGCGGCCGGACCCGCGTCTTCCGGGCCCTCCTCTCGCACCCCCTCATCGGCCAGTACGAGTACGCCGAGGCACTCACCGACCGGCTGATCGCACACAACCGGGAGCACCTCGCGTGGGCCTGACCGCACGTGTCCTCGCCATCGACGCCGGCAACAGCAAGACGGACGTCGCGATCGTGACGGCGGACGGAGAGGTCCTTTCCACGGCACGCGGGGGCGGCTTCCGGCCACCCGCGGTAGGCCTGGACGCGGCGATGGACACCCTGACCGACACGGTCGCCCAGGCCCTTTCCACCGCCGGTCTCCCCTCCGTCGACCACGTCTCGGCCTGCCTCGCCAACGCCGACTTCCCGGTCGAGGAGGACCAGTTGGCGGCCGCTCTGCACGCGCGCGGCTGGGGCCCGACGGTGACGGTCCGGAACGACACCTTCGCCGTCCTGCGGGCCGGTGTGACGGAACCCCGCGGTGTCGCGGTCGTCTGCGGCGCGGGCATCAACTGCGTCGGCATGCGCCCCGACGGCCGCACGGCCCGCTTCCCGGCGCTCGGCAGGGTCTCGGGCGACTGGGGCGGCGGCTGGGGCCTGTCGGAGGAGGCGCTGTGGCACGCGGCTCGCGCGGAGGACGGCCGTGGCGATGCCACGGCCCTGGCCCACACCCTCCCCGCCCACTTCGGCCTGCCCTCCATGTACGCCCTCATCGAGGCACTGCACCTGGGCGACATCGAGCAGCCCCGTCGCCACGAGCTGACGCCGGTCCTCTTCGCGACGGCGGCGGACGGCGACCCGGTCGCCCGCGCGATCGTGGAACGCCAGGCGGACGAAGTGGTCGCGATGGCCGTGGTGGCCCTGACCCGCCTGGACCTGCTGGACGAGCCGACGCCCGTCCTCCTGGGCGGCGGGGTGCTGGCCGCCCAGCACCCGCAGCTGAACGGCAGGATCGCCGACGTCCTGGCCGACCGAGCCCCCAAGGCGACCCCGCAGGTCGTCACGGCCGGCCCTGTCCTCGGCGCGGCGCTGCTGGGGCTGGACAGGGTGGGAGCCGGGACGGGGGCGCAGGAGCGCCTGCGGTCGCACTACGGGACGTGAGAGAGGCACGTGCCCGAGGCGGGCCGGGGCCGTGCCGGACAGCGGAACATGGACAGCCACAGGCACCGGAACACGCGAGGGCGCATACTAGGGGCAATGACAAAGCCTGCTGCACCGAAGCGCCATCTGCCCACCAGCCCCTTCAGGGCCCCGGTCATTCCAGCTCCCAAGCACTTCGCTGTGGGCGACCAGGTCACACACGACATGTACGGCCTCGGCCGGGTCATCGGCATCGAGGACGGAATCGCGGTCCTCGTGGATTTCGGCTCGGCCCAGCATCGGATCCTGAGCCCGTACGCCAAGATGACCAAGCTCTGACACCGCTGTGCCCGGTCACGGCACACCAGGTCCCTCCGGGGGCTTGGCACCAGAAGGAGACCTCCCATCGATCTGACCTCGCTGTTCTCCGCCCCGGAAGGGGCACCCCGGAGTACCGCCACGGCCTCACCGCCGCCGACCACGAACCCCTTCCAGGCCCCGGACTTCGGAGAGGACGACAGCGCGACAGCGCCGGAGCCCCTCAACGGCGACCGGCACTGACCTCAAAACTCGCCACGAGAGGGCATGAAAGTGCCCCCTCACCGTTTCAAGATCGCTTGGCAAGGGCTGCAGCCCGACGGCGCAACCCCCACGCCCTGAACCGACCGCTGCAGAAGAGGCCGACACCGACGGACAGAGCGAGCAGCACGGATGAGGGTCCGACGCCGAGGGAGACCGGGTGGTGCCCGGCTGTCCGCGACAACAGAAACATGATCAGCGCGAGGGTCGCCGCCGCCCCGGCGAGGAAGACCGCCAGTTCGGCCCACCACATCGCCCGCGTCGGTTGAGTCGTCACGGCGTCGTTCTACACGCTCGAGCTAGGGCTGTACAGCGGGAGAAGGCCTGCGGAGGAAGCCCGTGAATCGCTGACGCGCGGCCAGGTGTCAGGCACGCGGCAGCAGCCACACCTGCGGGAACGCCAGCATGTCGTCGAACAGGTTGAACGCCGCAGGCTCCAAGGTCACGGTCGCGGCCGCGCCGGTGAAAAGCCCGGCCATGTCCGCGGCGATCTTCTCCATCGCGGGCACGTCCGACGGCAGTGGCTTGACCAAGCGGTAACCGATGGTCGAGTGGAACTGGTAGGTGTCGAAGTTCGCGGCACGGATGTCGAGCAGGTCCCGCAGCTCCCGACGAGTCGTCCACAGCATGTTGAACGTGGTGTCGTCAGCCGGGGCGAGGTCCATGGTGAAGTTCGCGTCGAAGGGGCGGAAGCCCTTGACCTTCATGGTGATCGGGCCGAGCGGCGTCAGGTGAGACTTTTGAAGGCGCGCCAGAACTCGCTGTGAAATCTCCGTCATGTCCCGGCAGTCCGCCAACCACGGCGGCAGCTGCTTGTTGACGACTGCGTCCTGGGCGACCACGTCGAAGACGGTCATGTGCATGCTGTTGTGCGGTAGGCAGACGTACTGGTCGGCCAGCGACGACCGCTTCATGATTTCTTGGGCCTGCTTCTCGGCGTGGAAGAAGGCCGAGTCCTGAGGCACGGGGCAGACGACGGTGTTGCCACGGAAGCGCTGGGCATTGCCGTCGAGGTCCCACTTCTTCCCCGGACCGGCGTTGAGCGGCTCACGCTTGCCGTCGCTCCCGGTGGCCTCGGCGGGTCCGGCGAGGGCCAGACCAGCGGCGGTGGCACCGGCGGCACCGAGCAGCATGCTTCGACGATTGATCGCGGTCATGACGCTCCCGTGGGTCAAAGGGCTGGGGGGAGCTACAGACTCAGTCACGGAAGTGAACGGTCGGCGGACACCGAGCCAAGCACACGTTGAAGTCACGGGTGAGGGTCCTGGTGCGACTCCACGGCACGAAGCGGACCATCCACGTCGAGAAAGAGGAGGGGGCGCTCCACGCTGGTCACGGCGGCACGACTGGGTATCTGTGACGTCGTCAACGTATGGATTAAGTGTCTGGTCTTGTTCCTTCACAGGCCGCTCGTCGCGCTTGAGCCAATTGCAATCCGAGCAAGCTGGAATGTGGAAACGCGGATCGCGACGGTGTTCCCTGTGAGGCGGGCGTGCACGCCGTCGTGCTTCAGCCGTTCCGGGAGCTCAGCACATTCAGTTACCGTCACTCCGAATAAGGCACCCGGAGCTTGGCCCAGGACCTTGCTCCCGGCCAGCCGTCCGCGTCCGCACCCCGGTACCCGAGCTTCCGCTGCCACCTGGCGTAGGAGTCGCGGTGGTGTGTCGTCCACCGACGTCCACTGAGCGGGTGGGCCGAGGGTGGGCCGACCGGACCAAATTCGGTGCACCCCTCTTCGACCAGGCGCATTGCCATCATCCTGATGATCGGGCTGGTCGGCGCACTTTTGAACCATTCGGAACCTGGAAAGGGAACGTAGCCGTCTTCTGCACTCATGCGTGCATGTTAGGCGTATCCACCATTGCCGGCATGTTCACGCCTTTGCGATTAGGTAAGTTCATGCGATTAGCGCGTCTGATTCCGAGTCCCGGCGGAGCGTGCGTGGATGCCGCACACATCCGCACGAAAGGTGCGGCCCCGGCCGACATCGCGGCCCGGCCGGGCATCGCCGAGGGCGACCTGTGCGTCAGGACGTCGTACGAGTTCGTCGTTCTCCCCGAGGGAGGCCCACACGCCGGGGCCGGTGTCGTGAAACGCATGGCCGCGATCGGTGTCACCGTCAGCCACGCCGTGGAACAGCCGGGACCTCTGTGCGTCCACGTCTGGCAAGCGGTGAGGGCGGTCAGTCCTGCCGTTCACGTCGCGACGGTGGCCCGACCCCGTACAACGCTGCCGTCGAGTGATCACCCCTGGGCCGTCTCCGGGCCGTGTCAGGGTGCCCGAGGCCGGCCAACGGCGACCGGCAGTGACAGGCGAGTCCCCGTCGTCCAACACAAAGGCCCAGGTCAGAGCCCCCGAACCATTCGCGTTTCCACCCAGGGGTGGCGGTACGGCAAGATGGGGTGTATCTGCCCACTGCCGTATTCAAGCTGCCGGACGGTTTCTCTTGGCTGAGTTCATTTACACCATGCGCAAGGCGCGTAAGGCGCACGGCGACAAGGTGATCCTCGACGACGTGACGACCAGCTTCTACCCGGGAGCGAAGATCGGCGTCGTCGGCCCGAACGGCGCCGGCAAGTCGACCATCCTCAAGATCATGGCCGGGATCGAGCAGCCGTCCAACGGTGACGCCTTCCTCACCCCCGGCTACACGGTCGGCATCCTGCTCCAGGAGCCCCCTCTGAACGAGGAGAAGACCGTCCTGGAGAACGTCCAGGAGGGTGTCGCCGAGATCAAGGGCAAGCTCGACCGGTTCAACGAGATCGCCGAACAGATGGCGACCGACTACACCGACGAGCTCATGGACGAGATGGGCAAGCTCCAGGAGCAGCTCGACCACGCCAACGCCTGGGACCTCGACGCCCAGCTGGAGCAGGCCATGGACGCCCTGGGCTGCCCGCCCGGCGACTGGCCCGTCGTCAACCTGTCCGGTGGTGAGCGCCGCCGCGTCGCGCTGTGCAAACTGCTGCTGGAGCAGCCCGACCTGCTGCTGCTCGACGAGCCCACCAACCACCTCGACGCCGAGTCCGTGAACTGGCTGGAGCAGCACCTCGCCAAGTACCCGGGCACCGTCGTGGCGGTCACCCACGACCGGTACTTCCTCGACAACGTCGCCCAGTGGATCTGCGAGGTCGACCGCGGCCGCCTCTACCCCTACGAGGGCAACTACTCCAAGTACCTGGAGACCAAGGCCGCCCGTCTCAAGGTCGAGGGCCAGAAGGACGCCAAGCGGCAGAAGAGGCTGAAGGAGGAGCTCGAATGGGTTCGCTCCAACGCCAAGGGGCGGCAGGCCAAGTCCAAGGCGCGCCTCGCCCGCTACGAGGAGATGGCCGCCGAGGCCGACAAGATGCGGAAGCTGGACTTCGAGGAGATCCAGATCCCGCCGGGCCCGCGCCTGGGCAACGTCGTCGTCGAGGTCAACAACCTCAGCAAGGGCTTCGGTGAGAAGGTCCTCATCGACGACCTCAGCTTCACGCTGCCGCGGAACGGCATCGTCGGCATCATCGGCCCGAACGGCGCCGGCAAGACGACCCTGTTCAAGATGATCCAGGGCATCGAGCAGCCCGACTCGGGCGAGATCAAGGTCGGCGACACCGTCAAGATCTCGTACGTCGACCAGAGCCGCGAGAACATCGACCCGAAGAAGACGCTGTGGGCGGTCGTCTCCGACGAGCTGGACTACATCAACGTGGGCCAGGTCGAGATGCCGAGCCGCGCGTACGTCTCCGCCTTCGGGTTCAAGGGGCCGGACCAGCAGAAGCCGGCCGGTGTGCTCTCCGGCGGTGAGCGCAACCGGCTGAACCTCGCGCTCACCCTCAAGCAGGGCGGCAACCTGCTGCTCCTCGACGAGCCGACCAACGACCTGGACGTCGAGACCCTCTCCAGCCTGGAGAACGCGCTGCTGGAGTTCCCCGGCTGCGCCGTCGTCGTCTCCCACGACCGGTGGTTCCTCGACCGCATCGCCACGCACATCCTCGCCTACGAGGGCGAGTCAAAGTGGTTCTGGTTCGAGGGCAACTTCGAGTCGTACGAGAAGAACAAGATCGAGCGGCTCGGCCCGGACGCCGCGCGTCCGCACCGCGCCACCTACAAGAAGCTGACCCGGGGCTGATCTTGCGGCACATCTACCGCTGCCCGCTGCGCTGGGCGGACATGGACGCGTACGGCCACGTCAACAACGTGGTGTTCCTCCGTTACCTGGAGGAGGCCCGTATCGACTTCCTGTTCCGCCCGGAGAAGGACTTCAAGCAGGGGTCCGTGGTGGCACGCCATGAGATCGACTACAAGCGGCAGCTGGTCCACCGGCACACCCCGGTGGACATCGAGCTGTGGGTCACGGAGATCAGGGCGGCGTCCTTCACCCTCACCTACGAGGTGAAGGACGACGACCTGGTCTACGTCCGGGCCTCGACGGTCATCGTGCCGTTCGACTTCGAGGCACAGCGCCCGCGCCGCCTCACCCCGGAGGAACGGGAGTTCCTCCGGGAGTACACGGACGACGACGAGGAGGAGGCCGTCGCCGCATGACGGTGCTCCACCTCGCCGACGAGGGGGAGGCGGCGGATCTCGCGGCCTTCCTCTCCCGGCTGCTCCACTACGACCGTGGGGCCGCCGTGCGCCTCCAGGCGGCCGGCACCGCCCTCGCCGTGTTCGGGCGGCCGCCGTCCTTCGAGGTGCTGGCCGTGCGCGCGGTGCGGCTGGCGAAGCCGTACGAGGACGGGCTCGACGTCACGCTGGACGTGACCGTGTCCGCCGGTGAGCTGCTGGAGTCGGTGGACGAGAGGGGCGCGACGGCCGTCGTGCCGGGCGCGGTGACCGGGCCGCCGTGGGCGGGCCTGCTGCCGCCGCGCGGCGGCTGGCGGCCCGAGCCGGGGCTGCCGGAGCCCGACGCGCTGCGGTCCCTCGTGGCCGCCGCCGTCGCCGAGTTCCGCTCCCGTACGCAGGAGTTGCCGGCCGAGCGGCGCACGCGGGCCGAACTGGACCGGATCGGGCGGGACATCTGGTCCCGTACGGTCGGCGACACCCGGCTCCCGGTCCGGGCCGTGCACGCGGCGCAGTCGCTCGGGTTCCTGCGCCCCGGGGTGCCCTTGGCGCTGTTCTCGTCGGGCGCGTGGCTCAGGCTGCGCACGCCGTACGGGTCGATCGCCGTACGGCGGACCGGGCTCGGGGCGCTGGACGTCAGCGTCCGCTGACCGTCACCACGCCCCTTCGGGTCAGCCCGGGGTGTTCACCATCGACGCCGCCGCGTACGTCAGGTAGTTCCACAGCGTCTGCTCGTGCTCCTCGGAGAGCCCGAGTTCCTCGACGGCGACCCGCATGTGCTTCAGCCAGGCGTCGTGCGCCGCACGGTCGACCGTGAAGGGCGCGTGCCGCATCCGCAGGCGCGGGTGGCCGCGGTTGTCGCTGTACGTCGTGGGGCCGCCCCAGTACTGGATGAGGAAGAGCGTGAGGCGCTCCTCGGCCGGACCCAGGTCCTCCTCGGGGTACATGGGCCGCAGCAGTGGGTCCTCGGCGACTCCCTCGTAGAAACGGTGGACGAGCCGACGGAAGGTCTCCTCCCCGCCGACCTGCTCGTAGAAGGTCTGCTCCTGAAGCGTGCCGCGCCGAATCTCTCTCACGCCCTCCATGCTCTCAGACGCGGGGGCATAGGACTCAAGGCCTAGGACCGGCCCCGATGCCCTTACTGTGGGGGTATGGGCGGGCATGCACCCGACAGGGAACAGGACGATCTCGCCGCCACGGCGCGGGCGGCGCTGGTGCGCCGGATCGACGCGAGCGGCGCCTGGGCCACCGACCCGGTGTGGCGGGAGGCGTTCGCGGCGGTCCCGCGTCACCTCTTCGTGCCGTACTACTACGTCGGCGTCGCCGGCGGGTACGAACGCCGGTGGGGCGAGAGCCCCGACCCGCAGGCGCGTGAGCGGTGGATACGGGGCGCCTACGAGGACACCCCGCTGGCGACCCGGCTGCGCGACGGCGAACTGCTGTCCTCCAGCAGCCAGCCGTCCCTGATGGCGGACATGCTGGCCGCGCTGCGCGTCGAGGACGGGAACACGGTCCTGGAGATCGGCGCCGGCACCGGCTACAACGCCGCGCTGCTCGCCCACCGGCTGGGCGACGACCGCGTCACGACCGTCGATCTCGACCCGGAGATCACCGAGTCGGCCCGCCGGCACCTGGCCGCGGCCGGGTACCAGCCGGTCGTCGTCACCGGCGACGGCGCCCGGGGCGTGCCCGAGCGCGCGCCGTTCGACCGGATCATCGCCACCTGCGCGCTGAGCACCGTGCCGCGCGCCTGGATCGCCCAGAGCCGCCCCGGTGGCCGGATCCTGATGCCGCTCGCCACCGGGCTGGTCGTGCTCAGGGTGAGCGACGCCACACATGCCGAGGGGCGCTTCCTGCACACGCCCGCCTACTTCGTGCCGCTGCGCGGCGGGAGCCGGCCCGGGGGCGAGCCGCTCCAGCTGGGCGGCGTACCGCGCAGGGCCCGGGAGGACGACCTGTTCCGCTTTCTGCTGGCCCTGACGCGCGGCACCCTCGACCCGCAGGAGGCGCACTCGCTGTGGGAGCAGGAGGGCAGGCCGCAGCGCGAACGCTACGGCATCACGGTCAGCGGGGACCGGGAGTGGGCCTGGCTGGACGACCCGGAGGGGCCGTACGCCTGGCCCCTCCCGACCTGACGAGGCCGCCGGCCGGGGCTCTCAGCCCCGGCGGATCGTGATCGTCGTCCAGGCGCCCACGTGCACCCGGTCGCCGTCCTGGAGCGGTACGGGGACGAACGGCTGGATCGGGTCCTCCGAGCCGTTGACCGTCGTGCCGTTCGTCGAGTTCTGGTCGACGACCGCCCAACTGCCGTCGGGCTGCTGGACCAGCACCGCGTGCTGGTGCGAGACGCCCGGGTCCTCCGGCGGCACCGAGAGATCGATGTCGGGGGTGTCGCCGGTGGAGTGCCGGCGGCGGCCGATCGTGATCTGGTTGCCGGTGAGCGTGCGCTGCTGCTCGGGCGAGTACGCGGGCAGGTTCAGGCCCGCGGCCTCGGGTCCTGAGCGCTGCATCATCGCCATGAAGTACTCACGGTCCGGGCCGATGGTCGCGGTCCAGGTCGCCGGCCCCTGGGGCGCCTGGGGCTGCTGCGGGAAGCCGCCGGGGCCGGGCGGGGCCTGCGTCGCGCCGGGCTGCGGGTAGCCGTAGCCACCGCCCTGACCACCACCGGGGCCGGGCGGGGCCTGGGTGGCGCCGGGCTGCGGATAGCCGTAGCCGCCGCCCTGACCACCACCGGGGCCGCCGGGGCCACCGGGCCCGCCAGGGCCGCCGCCCGGGCCGGTGGGCGACGGCGGGGGGATCACCCAGTCGTCACCGCCGCCGCCGAAGGACTGACCGCCCTGCTGCGGACGCCGGGTCTCCTGCGGGAACCCGGGCGGAGCCGGCGGGCCGGACTGCTGGAAGCCCTGCGGAGCGCCGCCGGGGCCACCGGGACCTCCGGGACCTCCGGGGCCGGGCGGCGGTGGGGCCTGCCGCGAGGGGTCGGGACCGAATCCGGGCGGGCCGGGAGGACCACCAGGGCCACCAGGACCGCCGGGGCCACCCGGGCCGGGACGACCGCCGGGGCCGCCGGGCCCGGGGTGGCCCGACGGGTCGCTGCCGAACGGCGGGATCGGCTCGGCCGGGCGGTTCACCTGCGACGGGCGGGAGCCCTGGTACTCGTACGAGTCACCGCCGCCGTACGACGGACCCGACGGGCCGGGAGGACCGGACCGACCGGGCTGGCCCGGCGGCTGGAAACGCACGCCCGGGCCGGGCGGGGGCGGGGCGGCGGGGGTGTACGAAGTCGCCGTGTTCGTCAGGAAGTTCCACCGGCACTCCTCGCAGAACGGTGCGCCGCCCTCACGCGGCGTACGGCACTGCGGGCAGAGCTCAGGCTCGGCGTTCGGTACGGCGGACAGGTGCGGAGGACGCCCACCGGGCTGGCCACCGGGGCCGCCGGGAGGGCCGCCAGGGCCCCCTGGGCCGCCCGGGGGCGGGAAGCCGTAGCCGCCGGGCGGGGGCGGCGGGGGAGGAGGCGGAGGCACGGCACCCGCCATGCGGTGACCGCAGACCTCGCACCAGTCGTCGGAACCCGACTGGTGTCCGTTCGGGCAGGTCGGCATGTCGGCGCGTCCCTCCTTCGATTCCTTCTAGGTCACTTCTTCACGCGAACAGTCTTGGTGGACCGGGTCTCGAGCGTCATCTCGTCGGCCTCCTCGACCTTCGCCTTCAGTCGCACAGTACCGGTCGCGGCATCGACCACGTCCACCACCTTCGCAAGCAGTTTCGCAGTATCGGCGTTCCCGGAGGCACTCGCGAGCTGAACGGCCCGGCCCAGTTTGGCCGTTGCTCCGTCTATATCTCCTGACTTGCGAAGATCCAGCCCTTGTTGGATGACTTGCGCCAATTCCGCCTGCCCGGTGTAGTGGGCGACTTGGGGGTTGATCGACGTCGAGGCGACCATGTCGTCCGTCCACACGGCACGGACCAGGCCCTGCGCGCCGAGGTTCTGGACGGTGCCGTCGGGCTGCGGAATGACCAGCGAGATCCGGGCCGCCAGCATCTCCTGCCCGATGTTCGCGGCCGGGACCTCGACGCAGACGTGGTAGTCACGGGACTCGTCTCCCCAGGAACCCAGGGGATAGTCGCCGGCGCGCGGTCCCGCCTCGGTGCGCCGGCCGGTCAGTTCCTCGACCGTGGGCGCGACCTGCTTGAGGAACTTCACAGTGGTGCCGACCGGGGTCCACAGCCGCAGGGAGACGTCCGCGACCTCCTTGCCCATCGCCGTCTCCATCATCTGCGTGAAGTCGGCGGCGAGCCCGGCCGGGTCGGCGACGATGTCGGCGGTGCCGAGCAGGGCGGAGGCGATCGCTGTGACTTCTTTCACTTCCCAGTCGGTGCCCACGCCGCGCGCGTCACAGGTGAAGCGCCCCGCGCACGCGTCGAGCGCGGCCTTCAGGTCCTGGGGCGCCTCGTGTTCGTTGCGGCCGTCGGTGAGCAGGATGCCGTGCCGGATGGCGACGTCGGCGGAGGACAGCAGGCGGTCGGCCAGTTTCAGCCAGGTGCCGATGGCCGTGCCACCGCCCGCGCTGAGCGAGCGCAGCGCCTTCTTGGCCTGCTCGCGGGTGGTGGCGTCGGCGACCGCGAGGGTCCCGCCGCCCGGGTAGACCTCCTTGGCCACGTGCGTCCCGCCGATCACGGCGAAGTGCACGCCGTCGCGCAGGGTGTCGATCGCGGCGGCCGTGGCGTCGCGGGCGTTGCGCATCTTGGTCGCCGGGTAGTCCATCGACCCCGAGCAGTCGACCATGATCGCCACGGCCGCGGACGGGCCCCGGCCGGGCGAGAAGAGGTGGGGCGCGGAGACCGCGCTGCCGATCGTGCCGCCGCCGGTCGCCGTCACCGTGACGATGGCGTTGACCTCGCCGGCGCCCTCCGGCAGGTACTCGTTCTGGTACACGTCCACCGAGAACTGGGGCACGTTCGACTTCGAGAAATTGGCCATGCCTGCTTCGATCCCCCTCGAAAGCCCCCACCGGAGCGGGGTGATGACGGTGGGCGGACCGGTCCCCTCCGGTCCGCTGAGCCGCCCCCGTAACGCGGCCTCAGGCCGATCCTGCCCCCTGGGAGACGGCCGGGAACGGCACGAGGGCCACTGTTACGTTGTCGTGGCCCCCGCCGTCCAGGGCGTGGCCGACGAGCACCCGGGCGCTGTGCAGCGGATGCGCGGCCGCGTCGAGCGGGACGACCCTGGCCATCTCGTCGGCCGCCTCCGCGTAGTTCCACAGGCCGTCGGTGCAGACCACGACCACGCCGGGCCGGTCGGGCTTGAACGCGGCGGTGTGCGGTTCCAGTTCGTAGGCGTCCGCGCCGAGCCAGCCGGTGATCGCGTGGGCGCGCTCGTCGGCGTAGGCCTCGGCCTCGCTCATCAGGCCCGCGGCGACCATCTGCGCCGCCCACGAGTCGTCCTCGGTGAGCCGGGCGGGGGGTGCGCTCCGGTCGACCGGGACCCAGTAGGCGCGGCTGTCGCCGACCCAGCCGACGATCAGCAGACCCGATGTGACGACGGCGCCGACGATGGTGCACGCGGGGGCGTTCTGGTGCGGGGCGTGCTCGCGGGCCGTGGCGGGTTCCGCGGCGAGCGAGTTGACCGCGCGCGATGCGGCGATGATCGCGTCGTGCATCGCCTGCTGCGGGTGCGTGCCGCGCGGCAGGGCGGCCAGCAGTGCCTCGCTCGCCGCCTTCGACGCCGCCATCGAGGCGTCGTCGGGGCGGGTCGCCGAGGAGACACCGTCGCAGACGATCGCCACGGAGGCGGGTGAGCCGTCCGGCAGCGCGGTACCGCCGATGGCGAACGCGTCCTCGTTGCGGTGGTGGCGCAGGCCGCGGTCGCTGACCGCGGCCACCGGGCCGGACTCCTGCTCCATGTGGTCCCGTTCGCGCGGCTGGGCGTGGCCGCAGTTCTCGCAGTAGCCGTCGTCGTCCACGCGGCCGGCCCGGCAGGCCACGCAGACCTTGCCGCCGGCGCCCGCGGCCTGCGCCGCCGGGTCGGCGGACACCCGTGGGTCCGGTGCCTGGAGGAGGTACTCGTCGGGCTGCTGTGCCTGGTAGGTCTCTGACTGTGCCGGATATCCCCCGGGCTGTGGGGCGTAACCGCCGGGCGCCGTGGGGTGGCCGTCGGCCTGGGGGTGTGCCTCGGCCCGGGCCGAATGGTCGAAGCGGACGCCCGCGGCCGGCGGGGCACCGGGGGGCGGGGGTGGATCCAGGGGCAGCGCGGAGCCGCCCGAGTCCGTGCCCGGGAGGTCCGTCGGCAGGTGCGCCGCCTGCGATCCGCCCGTGCCGTCCGGCCCGGCGCCGGGCCAGGCCGTGCCGGCGGGCGGCACCGACGGCGGCTCGGGATACGCACCGGCCGGAGCGCCCTGCGCGGGCACCGAGCCGTTCATGGCGATGGTCGGGTTGTCCGCCGGCCGTGCCGGCACGGCGGACAGGTCGTATCCGCACGCGCCGCAGAAACGGTCACCCGACTCGAGGGGTTCCTCGCAACTCGGGCAGGCGGACAACTGGGGCATCTGCGACATCAACTACACCCACGTCCGGGGGCGGTAACGATTGGCACGTTCCACCAGGTCGATCCTCTCCTCGCCGCCGCGCGCCAGCCGGGCCAGCGTGCGGTACGAGCGTTCCAGGCCGAAACGCAGGCCCCGCTCGTCCAGGCCGCTGCCGAGCAGCGTCCGTCCTCCGGCGGCGGGAGGGGCGGAACCCTGGCCCCCGGAGAGTACCCAGTCCAGCGCGCAGCCGAGGACTTCGGCCGACAACTGCTCGCGGCGCGCCGGATCCAGACCGTACGCCTCCAGGGCCTCGACCTGCGCCGCGGCGGCCGTGAGGTCCTCCAGGAACGGTACGTCGGACGCGGTCGCCGTGCGTTGCCGGAGCCGCGCGCGGACGGCGGCCACGCGCGCGGCCGTGTAGTGGATGGAGGACTCCGGGACCGACTCCAGCGTCCGTACGGCGCTGCGCCGGTCCCCGGTCGCCAACTGCACGCGGGCCAGCCCGAACGCGGCGCTCACATAGCTCGGGTCGGTCGACCACACCAGCCGGTAGTACTCGGCGGCGTTGTCGAGCTGCCCCAGCACCTCCGCGCACAGGCCCAGCGCCAGCTTGGGCGCGATCTCGCCGGGGAAGGCGTCGTAGATCGCGTCGAAGGCGAGCGCGGCGCCCTCGTCGTCGCCCGTCACCAGCGCGGCCACGCCCCGGTACCAGACCACCCGCCAGTCGTCGGGCCGCTCCCCCTCCAGCGTGACCAGCGCCTCCAGCGCGGCGGGCGGATCGCCGGTCTCCAGCCAGGCCCGGATCTGCCGCAGCCTTGTCTCGATCGAGGGGGCCGGAGCCGCCGCGAGCGCGCCGAGCAGCTCGGCCGGGGCCGAGGTCATCAGGCCCGCCAGGAAGCCGGCGTTGGGGTCGGACGGGTCGACGCGGGGGACGGGGAGGGCGAGGGCGGCGGCTGCGGTGTCGACGGGTTTGACGAAGCCGTGGGGGCTGGGGAGGCTCTGCACGCCGCCGGGGCCCGGCCCGGTCGGGGCTCCCGCGGGCCCGGCAGCGAGCCGGGCGGCGTGGGGCTGGGAGGGGACAGCGGGGAGCGCCGCCGCCGCGGAGGTGCGCCGTTTCCGCACCACCCTCGCCCCGAGCCGGGACACCTCACCGTCCAGCTTCGGGAACAACTCCGTGTCCGTGACCCGCAGCTCAGGCCCGAACAGTGTGGACAGGGCGGGCCGGGCGCGGCCCGTCTGGAGGGAGACGACCTCCCGCAGGACGCCCGTGAGCTGCTCGGTCATCTCCTGCGCGGAGGCGAACCGGCGGGCCGGGTCGGGGTCCGTGGCGCGGACCAGGAGGCGGTAGAACGACTCGTACTGCCGGAACACCTCGATGTTGTCCGGGTCCGGCAGGGAGTCGACGTAGACGTTCGTGTAGCCCTGGAAGTCGAAGGTCAGGACGGCGAGGGTGCGCGCGACGGTGTAGAGGTCGCTCGCCACCGACGGGCCTGCCTCGGCGACCTCCGGCGCCTGGTACCCGACCGTGCCGTAGATGGCCGACTCCTCGTCGTCCATCCTGCGCACCGCGCCCATGTCGATCAGCTTGAGCTGGTCCTCGGTCTGGATCGCGTTGTCGACCTTGAAGTCGCAGTACAGCAGGTTGCGGCTGTGCAGATGGCCGAGCGCCTCCAGGGCCTCCAGGCCGTACGCGCAGGCCTGCTCCACCGGCAGCGGGTCGCGCCTGCCCTGCGGGGTGCGGCGGGCGTTGGCGATCTCCTTCAGGGACTTGCCGCCGACGTACTCCATGACGATGTAGCCGTCGAGGGAGCCCGTGCGCTGGTCCAGGTGCTCGACGAAGTTGTAGATCCGCACGATGTTGGCGTGCTCGATCTCCGCGAGGAAGCGACGCTCGGAGATCGCCGCGGCCATCGCGTCCTGGTCGCCGGTGTCCAGCAGGCCCTTGAGGACCACCCAACGGTCGGAGACCGCCCGGTCGACGGCCAGGTAGATCCAGCCCAGTCCGCCGTGCGCGAGGCAGCCGACCACCTCGTACTGGCCGTGCACCACGTCCCCGGCCTTCAGCTTCGGCACGAACGAGTACGGGTGGCCGCACTTGGTGCAGAAGCCCTCCGTACGTCCCGGCCGGTCGCCGCGGGCACGGCCCACCTGGGCGCCGCAGTCGGAGCGCGAGCAGAACCGCTTCCGCTCGGGCACTTCCGGGTTGTCCAGGACCATTTCGCGCGGGTCGGGCCGCGGGATCGGCGGGACCTGGACCAGTCCCGCCCCCAGCCGGCCCCGGGACGAGGAACCGGCGGCGGAGCCGGAGCTGCGCACCGACACCGAGCGGCCCGTCGCCTTGCCCGACAGGGAGCGCGAGAGGCGGCCCGACACCGAGCGGCGGGACTTCGACGACTGGGACGACGTTCGCGAACTGCGGCTGCTGGAGCGGGAGCTGCCGCTGCCCCCCGAGCCGCGTGAGCCGCCCCTGCCGCCGGCGGTGATGCCGGTGGGGGGTGACCCGACCATGCCGTTCGGCGCGACGACCGGGGCGAGGCCGCAGGTGTCGCAGTACAGTTCGCCGCCGCCCACGTCTTCGTAGCTGCCGCCGCAGGCGGGGCGTTGACATGTGCGTGCCCCACTCATGGACTCCCCCTCGTCGCTCATGCGCCCGGCCCCCTCCGGTCGTCCTCCGGCACGCCCTGGTCCGGCACCCGCGGGCCGCCGAGCAGTTCCGCGGCGGCCTGCTGGTAGCGCAGCACGGCCTGTTCGGCGGCGCGCAGGTCGCAGGGGGCGCTCCACAGCATGCGGCGGGCCTTCTCGTACCGCTCCACCAGCAGCGCGTCCTCGGCGAAGCCGTGCCGGGCGACCTTCGCCTTGTAGGCGTCGAGACGCCCGCGCAGCTCGGCGCGGACCGCGAGGGGCGCGGTGACCGCTGTCAACGACTCGCGGGCGCGCAGCAGCTCGTCCTCCGCCTTCTGCTCCAGCGACTCCAGGAGCGGGGACAGGCGGTGCCACTGGGCCTGTCTGCGGTACTCGGCGGCCGCCGCCAGCTGCTCCTGCAACGCGGTCGGCGGTCCGCTGACGACCGGCACCTCCGTCGCCGCGATCTTCGCGAGGACCTCGCCGCGGGCGGTGCGCGCCTCGGCGAGCGTACGGTCCGCGCGGCTGAGGACGTCCCGCAGTCTGACGATCCGCTTCTCGGCGTCCTGCCGTACGGTCAGGACCGCGTCGATCTCCCGGCGTACGTCCTCCAGGGCGCGCGCCTCCCGGTCGTACACCGTCGTGTCCGGCCTGCCGCCGCCCGGAGCCGAACTGCCCTCCGCGGCCACCCAGAACGCCAGCGGGTCCGAGACCACCTGCTCGCGCAGCTTCGTGAGCGTGCGGGTGATGCGCTCCAGGTCGTCGCCCGCCGGGTGCTCGCCGGGGCGCACACCGACCGAGTGCGCCAGTCGGCGGGTGCGCTGGAGCTCGGCCGCCAGCAGGTCGATCCGGGCCGGCAGCGCCGACCAGACCGCGTCGGCCGCGACGACCATGTCCAGGCTCGTCGCGTACAGCTCGTTCATCCGGTCGACGAGGGTGGCGAGCGAGTAGCGTTCGCTGAGCTTGCTCCCCGTGCCGTGCAGCGTCGGGGCGTTGGCCGTCGCCGTGGCGCTGCCCGCGACCGTGACCGACTCGCCGTTCAGCAGCTCCGTCAGCTCCACCAGGTCCTCGCGGCTGGACCAGCGGCGGCGGGCCCGGATCTCCCGGGCGGTGCGCAAGGCGTCCGTGTAGGCGTCGAAGTACGTCCACAGCAACGTGATCGACGCCTCCGTGGACGTCCAGCGCTCCTGGGTGACGCCGGTGAGCTCGGCGCCCTCCAGGAGTCTGCGGCCCGCGTGGTCCTGGAGGGCGAGGAGCGAGGTCTCGATCGCCTCGTGTTCCGCGCCGAGCCGCGCCAGCGCACGGTCCACCTCGTCCCGGTCCATCACCGGCCCGGTGGATCCCGTGACGCCCATCGATCACCTCTCGCTGCGGTTGTGCCGGTTGGGGGGTCGGTGCGGTGGTCAGGTCGTGCGGAGGTACTGCGGTGCCGGTGGTTCCGACTTCTCCGGATCCCTGCCCAGTGTCGCCGACAGCCACTTGCCGTACGACGCCTGCCAGCCGTTCGCGGTGTCCTTGCGGTAGTCCACCAGGATCTGGTTGACCCGGCGTACCAGGTCGTCGGCGTCCTTCTTCATCGCCACGCCGTAGTACTCGGCAGTGAAGGCGTCGCCCTTGAGCTGGACCGTCGGATCCTGTGCCGCCTGGCTCGCGGCGAGCGCGCCGTCGGTGACCACCGCGTCGACCTCACCGAGCTGGAGCCTGACCAGGCAGTCGAGTTGGTTCGGGACGGTCGTGGAGATGTCGGTGCTGGCGGGGAGTTTGCCGTCCTTCTTGTCCGCTTCCAGCGTGGAGTACGCCGTGGAGCCCGCCGCCGTGCAGATCCTCTTGCCGGCGAGCGTGTCGTCGTAGCCCTTGATCGGCGAGGACTTGGGGGCCAGGACCTGCTGTCCCGTCTTGAAGTAGGGCGCGGAGAAGGCGACGTCCGCGATGCGCGCGCAGTTGATCGTCATCGTGCGGACGACCATGTCCACGCGCCCGTCCTTGATGGCCGGGATGCGCTGGTCGGTGGGGATCGCCTTGAACTGGACCGCGTTCCGGTCGCCGAGTATGTCCTCGGCGATGCGGTGGACCAGGTCGATGTCGAAGCCCTCCAGCTCCGCTGTCTTGCCGCTGTTGGGGTCGCGGTAGCCCCAGCGGTAGCTGTTCTGGTCGACGCCGACGATCAGCTTGCGCTTCTCGCCCTTGCGGTTCTTGATCGCCTGGATGGTGTCGCCGTCGGCGGAGGAGGGCGACAGGGTCTGCTTCTCGGGGGCCTCGCAGTCCTCTTCGGCCTTCTCGGCCTTGACCCGGGCGGACTGGGCGACGGCCTGGCCGTCGACGGTCCTTGGTCCGGACAGCGGGACGCACAGTGCGAAGACGGCCACCAGGGCACAGACGACCGCCATCGCGGCCACCCCGCCCCAGCCCTTCAGACTGGCCCGCAGACGTCGTGCTCCCATGGTCGCGCCCCCTTTCACCCGTGTCCCGTTCATCGGTACTCCGACAGCCTGCGGCCGATGCCGAGCACCGCGCCCGCGGCGCCCAGCACGGCGAGGACGGCCGCGCCCGCCGACAGGCCCGTCAGGGCGTCCCGGCCGTCATCGGCCGCGCGCTTGAACTCGGTTTCCTCATGCGCGAGTGCCGTGCGCAGGTTCTCGTCGACGCTGTCGAAGCACTCCCCGGTCGTCTTCCCGGTGCCGATGACCTTGTCCAGCGCCTGCTGGTAGTTGCCGTTCTCGTCCTGCTCACGGGCCGCGGTGTGGCGCTTCTTCCACTCCGTCATGTTGCCTACGGCGGCGGTGACGGGGTTCTCGCCCGATGCGTCGTCGGCGAGCTTCCCGGCGGCCGCCAGGTACTTGCCCAGGGCGCTCATGTCCGTGCGGAAGTCGTAGTCGTAGGCGTCGTAGGTCTCTTCCCCGACCTTTTTCGTCTCGGCGCCGCGGGCCACCAGGGTCAGGTTCTCGTTGCCCCGTGCCTTGAGGGAGGCGATGCGGGCGTCGTGCAGCACGTTCAGGGAGCGGACGCCGTGGTCGTAGGAGTCGTTCAGGCCCGCGCGGGCGAGGCTGTGGCCGACGACCAGCCAGAGCAGGACCACGGTCGCGGCGGCCGTGGCGGCGACCAGGCCGTGGTTCAGGACGCGGTTCGTGCGCTGGTAGTTGCGGTGCTGGGCCCAGGCGAGGGCGGCCAGAGCGAGGACGCCCAGGGCGATGGCGGCCCACGGGTAGGGCGTGGCGTCCGCGTAGTCCGCGCGCAGGCGCTGGTTCTCCTTCTTGTACAGCTCCTCCGCTGCCGGGAGCATCTGCTGCTGCATCTTCTCGTTGGCGTAGCGGAGGTAGGCACCGCCGACCGGGAAGCCCTGGCGGTTGTACGTGCGAGCGCGCTCGACCAGGCCCTTGTACTCCGGGAGGAGTCTGTTGAGCTTGGCGATCGTCGCCGCGGACGGGGAGTCCGGGTCCGAGTTGGCCGCGGCGTTGACGAGTTTCTCCGCGGCCGTGCGGATGTCCTTCTCGTAGCGGTCGCGGGAGGCGGCCGTCTCCTGGCCACCGGCGAGGAAGCCGCTGGAGGCGGCGGTGTTGGCGTCCGCGAGGGAGCGGTAGATGTCGGCCGCGTCCGAGCTGAGGGGCTGACTGCTAATGAGGACGTCGTCGGCGGCGGCCGCGCGGTCGGTCATCTGCCAGGCGGTGACGGCACCGAAGGCGACGACGAGGAGGGCGAGGAGGGCGCCGATGATACGGAGGCGGCCGGGCTCTGTGGTGGCGGCGGCACGGAGTTGGTCCAGTCCCTCGGCGAAGGCGGTACGGCGGGGCTGGGGTTCCGTACGGCCGTGAGGAGGCTGGGCCGGTGGCGTCGGTTGTACCTGTCCTGGCTGGGCCGGTACCGCCGGGAGGGTGGGCAGGCCCGGGCCCGTTGGTGGTGTGCTGCTCGTCGGCAGGTGTGTCACTGTGACCTCCCCCGTGGTCATCCGTCGCCGCAAGTATCCCTTTCGGCACTGACATCCGCACCGCCCTTGCCTCGATCTTGATCTGATCGCAGCGCGAGGCACCACCCCTTGCCCAGAAACACGTCGGGGGGATCGGTTCGGTTCCCGCCGGCGATGCGCGCGGCTACTCCACGTAGCGGCGGAACCCTTGAGCCAACGCCGCGAAGCCGCACGCTTAGTAGAAGCGATGGACGTACTCGTCGTCCGCTGCCGGCAACTGCACCTTGTAGCAGCCGGCCGACTCTCCCAGGCGCACCGCTGCCTCCATCAGTTGACGCCCGACGCCCCGCCGCTGAAAGCGGTCGGCCACCACCACGTTCTCCACGAACAGGATGGCCCAGCCGCCGCGGGTGAGATTCGGCATCACAATGCAGTCCGCCGTCCCGGCCACGGCACCGTCCCCCTCGGCGACCAGCACGGTTCGCCCCTGCTGCCCGGATATCGCCGCCAGACGGCCTCTGCAGACGTTTGGGTCAACGGCGCGTCGTCCCGGTTCAGTTCGCCGTAGAGACCCAGCAGGGCTCCCAGATCCGCCTCGGTCGCCGCCCGCACGGTGATCTTCATGGGGTGAGCGTAGAGCGCGGGCATCGGCGCACGTCAGAGTGGACACCGTCCAAGACGAGGATTGAGGTCCGACGCACCATGGCTGATTTCGACAGATACGGCACCTGTACGCACACCGCCGAAGACCTGGTACGACTGGTCAGTGCCTGCCTAGGAGTGGCATTCACGGAGCGCGAGAGCGACTACCGGGGCGTCTACCACGTCGCCGACCTCGACGGCGTCCGTGTCGAGGTCCAGCCGAATGAGATCCCCGGGGACGACGAAGACGAACCGTGCAACGCGGCGAACCCGGAATGCCACGTCCTCGTGCTGACGACCACTCCGCTCCCCGACCCCACCTTGCGGACCCGGTTGGAATCCGTCGAAGGCCTCGTCCATCTGGGGCACGAGTCCGTGTGAGAACCGGGATCGGCACTCGCTGTCGGTCGCCATGCCCCCAGGACGGTCAGTCCCCCGTCGGGGTCTCCCTGCGGCGGAGAACGATCAGGGTCGTTCCGCCGATCAGGAGCAGGGTGATGGCGATGCCGGCGATGAGGGGGGTGACGCCCGAGCTGCCGGTTTCGGCGAGGTTGGTGTCCGTCGCCGTGCCGCCCACCGAGGCCGGGCTCGGTTCGCTGAGGGTCTGCGTGGCCGTGCCCGTCCCGCTGCCCTGGACCTGGCAGTCCAGCATGCCACTGAAGCGCTGGGTGAAGCCGCCCGGCCCGTGGATCGTGAAGTCGTACGCCTGGTCCTCCTGGAGGGGGACCGTCACCGTCCGGGACTCGCCCGCGGCGATGGTGTGCTCGAGGCCCTCCAGTTCGAAGGTGAAGGGCTCGTCGCCCTTGTTGGAGGCGGTGATGTCCACCCCGCCCTCGGCGCAGTTCTTCGCCGCCGACAGTGCCGGGACCGCGCCCTTGTTCGCCCAGGTCGCCCCTGCCGTCGCCGACACCGTCGACTCGCTGGAACCGGCCAGGATCTGCGTCTGGCTGCGGCTCTCGGAGGCGAAGGCACGGCCGACCGGCACGGTCGTCGAGGCCTGCACGGTCAGGTCCGCCATGCCCGCCGCCGCGTCCTGGGGCACCTCGAAGAACACCTGCCCGCCGTCGGACGTGGACGTGACGGCCTTGCCCTGCTCGTCGACGATCCGGACCCCGCTCGTGGCGGCGTCCGCGGGCGGGCTCACCGTCACGCTGCGGGCGTTCGTGTGCACGGTCACCGGGCCCAGCCGCTCCCCCGGCCGGCCGGAGACCGCCGGCGGGTCGAGGGTGAGCGAGGCCCGGGGCTCGGGCCGGCTCCGGGCGCTCTTCTCCAGGTAGTCCGCGAGCTGCTCGGCCTGCGGGTCGAGGGCGTCGACGGCCACGTCGTCCGAGTACCGCCAGATCGCCACCTGCGTGCCGGCTGCCGCGTCCTGCTCGGTCAGCGCACCGCGGACGCCCGCCTTCCGTGCCAGCGCCGCCAGGTCGTTCACCTGCGGGTAGGAGTTCTGAAGGATCCAGCGGATCCGCCCGGCGTCCTTGTTGGCGCCCAGGGACGTGCCGCTCCAGGGCGTCTCGTGGTACTTGGCGTCCCGCTGCGTCGGGTTGTGCAGGTCGACGCAGTACGTCTGGAGCGTGCCGCCGCCCTCGACGGACATCTCGAACAGGCCCGCCGACACCTGCTGGTCGCCGGTGGCGCCGTGTATCACCGCTGTGCCGTACGTCTTGAGCCCGGCTATCGTCGCGGTCGCTCCGCCCTGACTCCGCGTCGTCTCCTCGGCGGCCGCCTGTCCGGCACCGGCCAGCACGCCCGCGGCGACGAGCCCGGACACGAGCGTCGCGGCACCGAGGCGGGCAGCCCCTCGCCTGCGTACGAACACCGCAGAGAACGAAGCAAACACCAAATTCCCCTTCGAGCAGGACCCGTTGACGTGGGGGGTACGGTCCCACCAGCAGAAACACAGGCCTCACAGGTCGCAAGAGCCCCGAGAGCCATGCCCGGCATCCTAGGTACGAGGCGGACGCCGCTCGCCGGTGAGACGGTCGGACGAGTGATCCGACTCGGAATCGTTATCGCCAAGACCCCTTGTGAGCAGGGCTTATCGACAAGTCCACCCCTGATTTTTCGGTGCGCACTCGCCGATAAGCCTCAGTTCGGGCAGGTGCGGGGAGTGATTGACGTTACGTCAATACAGCAGCTTCCGGAGGTTGTTGGGCGGGAGCGTCCATCGGGCTCGACGAACCCTCCTGCGTGGTCTCCCAGTTGGGCTCCGGCTGTGCCGGTGCCGGAGCCGTCTCCGGTTTGCCTCGGCGGCGGAACGCCGAGGTGCCCCAGGCCAGGTCGTGTCCGATCGCCACCGCGTCGATGTCCGCCGACGTCCAGCTCTGCCCCTCGCGCACGTCGGTCCGCACCTTCAGCCTGCCCTGGACGATCACCGGCTCGCCGACCGTCAGCGACGCCGCCGTGTTCGTGGCGAGCTGCCGGTTGGCCCACACCGTGAAGAAGTTGGTGTGCCCGTCCGTCCACATGTTCTTCTCGCGGTCCCAGTAGCGCGCGGTCACCGCCAGCCGGAACCTCGCCGACGGGCCGGACGCCATCTCCCGGTACACCGGCTGCGTCGCCACCCTGCCGACCGCGCAGACCATCGTCTCGTTCATCGCGAACCCCTCCCTCGCCCGGACTGCGACACCGGGCCCACATGCGTACGGGCCCGTCCCGTACGGCTGCGTCTGCCAGACTGCCGCCGCCGGGCCGAGCCCGCTGAGCGCTGTGGATCACCGCCCGCCTGTGGACAACGCCGTCACCCGGACGAGTGACGCCGAGCTGTGAGTGAGTGATGCGGGCAGCGAGTGATGCCAACGGCCTAGTGGTGCCAAAGGGGTGGTTGAGGCAGAGGGCCGAGCGACACCGAGTGGCATCCGGCCCGTCACAACCGCCACGCCCCCGGAGTCACCGTCCCGGCCCAAGCGTCACCTCCCCGCCCCCACCACCCTCCCGTACTGCTCCCGAACCTCCCGATACCGCAGCAGCTCCGCCGCCACGGGATCCAGCACGCGGGCCCTCCCGCACCCGGCTGCCGCCTCTCGCAACCGGCGTTCCGCCTCCAGGCCGTAGCGCCGGGCAGGCCCCCGCGCCGCCATCCGGCAGCTCCACTCGATGAGCGGGCCGCCGACGATGCCGATCACCATCAGCAGCACAGGCACGCCCAGGTTCGGCGACATGACGCCGACGATCTGGCCCAGCAACCACAGGCCGCCCAGGAACTGGAGGATCGTCATGGACGCCTGGGCGAGCACGGCCACCGGCCACCACCCCGGCCGCGGCGGCCGCCCCGTCGGCACTCCCGCGCGCACGCTCAGCTCGTCCAGCGCCTCGGGCAGCCCCCTGGAGCCGCGGACGGCCGCCTCGCGCACCGCCTGCGCCCAGGGCGCGGGCAGGCCCGCCGTGGCCCGGTCGGCCACCGTCCGTACGGCGTGCTCGACCCGCTGCCGGGCGGTGGCCTCCTCGTCGGCCTGCGTGCGCGAGGGGAGCCGCCCCGTGGTCGGCTCGCCGCGGTCCTGGTACCAGCGCCACAACCGCAGCCAGGGCGTGCCGCAGGCGCGGTTGGCGTTGCGCAGCCACGCGCGTTCGGCGGCCTCGCCCGCCGCCGTGGCGCCCACGGCGTCCGCGAGCCGGTCCGCGAACTCCTCCCGGGCCTGTTCGCTGAGCCCGGTGCGCCGCTGCGTGGCGTAGACGGGCCACAGCCGTGCCGCCGCGATGTCCACGTCGGCCGAGATACGGCGGGCCGGCGCCGTGCGCTCCGCGACGAACTGGCCGAGTGCCTCGCGCAGTTCGCCGACGCCGTCCCCGGTGAGTGCGGACAGCGCGAGCACGGTCGTACCCGGTTCGCCGTACTCCCCGAGGGCGATGCCGTCCTCGTCGAGGAGCCGTCGCAGATCGTCGAGGACCTGCTCGGCGGCCTCCCCGGGCAGCCGGTCGATCTGGTTGAGGACGACGAACATGACCTCCGCGTGGGCCGCCATCGGCCGCAGATAGCGCTCGTGGAGGACGGCGTCGGCGTACTTCTCCGGGTCGACCACCCAGATGACCGCGTCGACGAGCGCCAGGATGCGGTCCACGTGCTCGCGGTGCTGTACGGCCGCGGAGTCGTGGTCGGGCAGGTCGATGAGGACGAGTCCGTGCAGCTGCGATTCCCCGTCCCCGGTCGGCAGCGGACGCCGGCGCAGCCGGGGCGGGATGCCGAGCCGTTCGATGAGACTCGCCGCCCCGTCGCTCCAACTGCACGCGATGGGAGCGGCGGTGGTGGGGCGGCGTACCCCCGTCTCCGAGATGGCCACCCCGGCGAGCGCGTTGAACAGCTGCGACTTGCCGCTGCCCGTGGCGCCCGCGATGGCGACGACGGTGTGCTGCCCGGAGAGCCTGCGCCGCGCGGACGCCTCGTCGAGCACCCGGCCCGCCTCCGCCAGCGTCCGGCTGTCGAGCCGGGTGCGGGAGAGCCCGACCAGTTCGCGCAGGGCCTCCAGGCGGGAGCGCAGCGGCCCGTCGTACACCAGCGGGGACGCCGCCGGCGGGGCGGCGGGGCGGTTGTCCAGCACGGCGTACTGGTGCCCTCCGGTGGTCTCGTCGACCCGCCGAGCGATGAGCCCGTCGTCCCAGGTGCCCGCGGAGCCCGGGGAGCCCGGGGAGCCCGGGGAGCCCGGGGAGCCCGGGGAGCTTGTTGGGACCGGGGAGTCCGTACGGGCGGAGGAGTCACCGTCCCGCACGCGCGCGTGGGCGCCGTTCGTGCTCCCGCCCTCGGAGGCGTTCCGGGAGGCCTTCGCCGACGGGTTCCCGGCAACTGCTGCCTTGTCCGCGTCGCCCGGCTGTTCGGCGCGCTCGGTGTGGTCCTGGTCAGTGACGGCGGCCACCGGTCACCTCTCCTTCTGCAGTACGGACAGGGCGGCGATGAGTTCGGCCTGGGGCTCCGGGTGGACGTCGAGGGCGTCGAGCGGGGCGAGCCGGCGCTCGCGTTCGGCGTGCAGGACCCGGTCGACGTGCTCGGCGAGCAGCCGTCCGGCCCGGTCGCGCAGCCGCAGCGCCCCGTGGGCGCCGATCCGCTCGGCGAGCCCCTCCCCGGCCATCCGGCCCCGGCGGCCGCCCAGCAGGGAGGTGGCGACCAGGGCGGCGACCAGCTCGGGGTCGGGCGAGAGGTTCCGGTCGAGCTCGCGCACCTCGTCCTCGGCGTACTCCTCGAGCTCCCGCCGCCAGCGCCGTACGGCGAGACCGATCCGGTGCTCGGCGCTCTCCGCGGCGGGTTCGCGGTCGGCGAGCCCGGGTGCGGCCGCCGCTGGTTCGCGCCGCCAGGCGTCGTCGATGCGCTCGTCGGCGGCGGTGACGGCACACAGCAGCAGCGCGCTCAGGCTCTCCACGAGCGCTTCGAGGAGTTCACCGGCGGTGCAGTCCAGGGGGAAGGCGCGCCACCGCTTGAGGGCGTCTCCCGCGAGCACCGCGCCGGCCTGCAGCCGGCCCCGCACGCGCGTGTGCTCGCTGTCGTACGCCCCGTCGACGGCGGCGATGAGCCGTAGTGCGGCGGCGTACTGTGCGGCGGCGGCGCCGGCCAGCTCGGGCATCCGGGACTTGAGGGAGTCGAGGACCCCGCGCGCGGTGCGGGCCATGACCTGCTGCCGGGCCGCCGGGTCCTGGGCGTGGTGGACCAGCCAGGTGCGCAGCTGGGCCACGGCGCTGGCCGGCAGGAGTCCGCCGCCCCAGGCCGACTCGGGCAGTTCGGGCACGGTGAACCGAGGCACCTGCCCGAGCCCGGCCTTGGTGAGCAGGGCCCCGTACTGCCGCGACACCTCGGCGACCACCTGGTGGGGCACCCGGTCCAGGACGGTGACGAGGGTGACGTCGTACTCCTTGGCGGTGCGCAGCATGTGCCAGGGCACGGCGTCGGCGTAGCGGGCGGCCGTGGTGACCATGATCCAGATGTCGGCCGCGCAGATGAGCTCGGCGGCCAGGACGCGGTTGTCGGAGACCAGGGAGTCGATGTCGGGGGCGTCGAGGAGGGCGAGGCCGGGCGCCAGCGTCTCGGCGGTCTCGACCCGCAGCACGCGCGCGGGGTTCTCCCCCGGGAGCAGCAGATCCTCCGTGGCGTCCTGCTGAGGCACCCACACGCGTGTGAGGTCGGGAAGCACCCGCATACCGCTGAACCAGTGATGGTCCTCGGGGTGACAGACCAGCACGGGGGTCCGTGTCGTCGGCCGCAGCACCCCGGCCTCGCTGACCCGCCGCCCCACGAGGGAGTTCACCAGCGTGGACTTCCCGGCTCCGGTGGAGCCCCCCACGACGGCCAGAAGTGGCGCTTCGGGGTCTCTCAGCCGGGGCACCAAGTAGTCGTCGAGCTGGGCGAGCAGTTCATCGCGGCTGGCACGCGCGCGTGGGGCCCCCGCCAGGGGCAGCGGAAAGCGTGCGGCGGCGACACGGTCGCGCAGGGCGGAGAGTGCGTCGAGCAGCTGAGGCCGTACGTCCAAGGTCACCACATGTGAAGAATGCCCAATTTTAGGGGAATTCTGAAGCATATGAGCATGTCTGCGCGCCGACAGGACACAAGGGATGGAAGGGACTACTGGGACACGGGTCCACTCCAGGCATAACGAGTGCACAACACCCGCCGCGTGTGACGCCAAAAGCGGTGCACGATTCGTACCTGCCTGCGATTATCAGGACCGCTTCACCGAACCTCCACATCGAGCCACGGAGGCGAAGCAACAGGGACAAGGACGCGGGAGCCCTATCCTTGTCCCCGGCAACGTCACGGATCGGCCCACACCAGGGCACCACGACAGAGGCCACCACACCGGCCCCCGTAGCTCAGTGGATAGAGCAGGCGCCTTCTAAGCGCTTGGCCGCAGGTTCGAGTCCTGCCGGGGGCGCAAGTCTCCGCCCTCCCGTTCGGGAGGGCTTTTTGCTGGTCGGAGTGGGTGACACTGGGCGCAGCGAAGCCCCGGCACCTCCTTGGTGATCAAGGGCAGGTGCCAGGGCTGTCCGGCTGTCACCGGGTTTCGCGCGTGGCCGTGTCGAGCACGTGTCGAAGTTCCAGGCCGCGCCGGTGTCAGCCGGTGGACGACTGGTCGGGGACATCTCCGGCAGCTTCGAGCCGCCTCTTCAAGTCGGGCAGCCGGCCCTCGAGGCAGCGGGCGCAGGTCGCCAGGAGCACGGCAACGCCGTTTCCCGTCCGCTCGGCCACCGGGGCGGGATTCCGTCGTCGCCCGCCCGACTCGCCTTGGAACAGCGGATCACCCGGCTTGAGCTGTTCGTCCCCCGATGTGCTGCCCCATGATGCCCGTCAGGGCGGGATGCCCGGGACAGCGCGGTCCCGCCGTCCGCGCGGCCCTGCAGGTCGCGTCGCTCGTGGATGTTCCCCGTGTCGATCCACTGCTTCCCCGACCTCCGGCGTCGCCTTGTGGAGCAGCAGCCGGCGCCCACTGATCCTGGGCACCGGGATCGGGCAGGGGCGCTTACTCGACGGGCACGTCTGGTGGTACGCGAGGACGGGATGCCTGGACGCTGAGGTAGACGAACTGGCCGGCGTCCACAAGAACCTGACCCGCAGCGCCGTCGTTCTGGTCTTCCACTGCAAGCTGTTCGTCCGAGGCGGGTGCCCATTCCCTGCGTCAGCCTCCAATGGCTCCTAGAATTTGCTGGGACGCTTTCCCACCTGCTTCACCGAAGCAAGTGGTTTGAGCTCGTCGCGATCATTTTCCTCGCGAAATGCTCTTGCCAGCGTTTCCCAGCGAGCTGCAAGCTGGCTGCAGAACCGAGAAACACCCTGCGGGGAAGATGCACTCGGCAAATCGAAAAGGCACCACATTTGGCGATGCTTGAGGATGTTTCGCAAGTCCTCAATTCGCCCATTCCTCCGCCCTTGAACTTCTTCTACCTTACCCATGAACTCATCGTCTCCGCTTGCAGGCAGATGAATTACGGGATCGCTGCTATACATTGGATAGGGAACGGTGAGTTCGTAGATTATTTCGCTTGAAGTACCGGTACGGCCAAACTCACGCATTGCTCGAATGGCTTCGCAGCGTGTCTGCCAATGCCTCCTGTTTTCAACGAGTTTAGCCACGAGACTCCATCCCTTTTCCTCTTCCTTCAGCCACCGACGAAAGCTTTCAGGCGTCAAGCCGCCGGCCAAACTCTGGGCGCTTCGATGCTTCCATACGTGAGCAGCCACGGCAGCCGATCGCTCTATCAGCAGCTGCTCATAGTGCACCAATTCAATTTCGTGCACATTGTCAGGGCGTAGCCGGTTGGGGTACCTTTCAGGATAGTGCTGCTCAGCCCACCGGATAAATTCTTCTCTCCTCCTGAGACCGACAAGGTCCGGATCATCCGCCAGGATCCAGGGGCGGATAGAGCTGGCAAATCCGCTGTCTTGGTTGCGCGAAGACAGTTCGAGAAAGTGGACCGCCCTCTCGGCCAAGTCATGAACCATTCCGCCGATCTCCTCCTCTATTTCGTCGAGCTCCTCTTCGTCGAGCCGATCAGAAAAGTACCTACTTCCACTTCTGGGCTGCACATCTGTATCTGCCACGCCTCCTCTTATCGGGAGAATGCAGGTAGAATAGATGCAAGCAGTATCGTAGTAGATTTGCCAGTGGGACAGCAGACGCGAATGCCGCATCAGAACTGTTATGTCCCGAACCTTGATCGGCCAGAACAGTTGCGCTTTCGGGGTCTCGAATACACCCATCACATCCCGGATCTTCGCAATAGCCGGATGCTTGACACCCCTGTAAGCCGATATGTATTTGAGGCCACGGAAAGGGGACTTATGGCCATGACGAAGGACGCGGGTCCAACAGCGTCGGACCGGATTCCCTACCAACAAGAGATGCAAAGCGGCTCGGGGTACTTTTCGCTCCGGTATTTTACGCGGATAGAAGTAAGACCGCCTCAGTTGCTCCGCTCTGACCTGACCGATGAATTGAAAAAATTCTCGCTGGATCAGCCTTAGCTGCGCTGTTTCGATTGGGCCCTCCGGGAGGACCTCGCTGACCTCCTTGGGTAGAGACTGGCCAGAACGTGGATTACCTTCGCCGTCTACCTCTCCTTCTTGGTCAATAAGGTACCGCTTAAAATCTTCAAAGTACTCTTTGAAGATTTCAGTGATACGTTTCCGGAGATTCTTGCATTCCTCTGCTCGCAGCCCACTGGTCTCGTCGCGCGGCGACCAGTCCGCACTCAGTCGTTCACCCATGGACAATAGAACCGCCTGGCGATACCTGGCCATGAGAATCGGAGCCCTCCACCAATCTCCGCGTATGGAAATACCTTTGCGGCGAAAATAGACCGGCTTTCTTCTGAATGGATGATAGATCTTCAGATCGAGATCCGATGGTGCGAGTTTGATGGCATCTTCATATGTAACGACTGCGTCGACGTGCATCCCTATCTGTTCTTGCAGCATGCCTACCTCGAGGCGGAGATAGGGGTTGTGAGGATCGAGCTGCAGAGCCTTGTAATAATATCGCAGCGCTTCATCAAAACGTCTGCTCTTCTTGCATTGTTGCGCTTGTTGGACGTTTCTGAAGAGTTGGGGTGGGACCGCGAGGCGTCGCCATGCAGGCCAAGGCGGCTCGTCAACAAGCCTCGTCAGTGGCAACACGAAAGCGCACACTTCGTAAGCTGCTTGTTCTAGGGCAAGATCCCATGTCTCATCAGTGCACGTGATTGGTTGACTGGCCCATTTGGGCAGTACCATCACCTGCACTGTCACGCCGCGCTTGCCGTTCTCGCTGTTGAATATTGCACCGTTGACTTGGTACGCGTAGCTGACCTGCCCGGCAGCAAGTAGCCTTCCGATACTGACGGCCAAACTTGCGCCGACGTTCTTCGTGTCTATAGCTGGGCTGCGCAACACTTCCGCGAAATCAATCTGCTGTGAACCTCCTGGAATAGGTTCGGGAGCTTGGATGTTCACCTGGTTCAGCTTCTCTCGGAAACTTGTCGTCAACCTGTCGATCGACGCATTGGATCTACCCGTCTCATCTCTCAACGGGGGCACAGAAATAGGTCCAGGGGCACTTATCCTTTTGGACATGCCAATTCTGCGCCAACAGTAGACTGCTGTCAGGCAGAAGATGCCGAGTATGAAAAATCTATAGGGTTTCAGAACCGCCAGAAGCCCCAGGATCGGCTTACCCTCCCATTCCGTGACGTCTACCCCGAATGCCAAGATTCCGCACAACACTGCGATGGCTGTAATGGCAAAGTAAGCCGACCATAGAATAGGGCGAGGTTTCGGGACGGAGGCGTCAGCCCAGTGACCCGACTTTCTCCTTCTATACATGATGACCTCGGCGGCACGGCGCTCAATAGAGTTACGTCCAGTCTAGGTTTCGAGTGTGAGCTCGCATCTTGGCGATGGCGTGCACTCGGACGAGATGACTTGGCGAGCTCATCTCTCGATGAAGGGTCAATTTTTGCGCCAGATAAACAGTTGTCTATTCACTCTGTTTGTCCCGTAGCGCCGAGAATCCCATGCCGGATGAGCGGTGGGACCGCACCGAACGTCTGGCAATGCCTTCACGAGGTCCTGCTCACCGAGGGACGTCTACCGCGAGCAGGTTTGAGCTCGCGACACCGTGCCGGTCATCGCCCGCCGTGGGACCCGGCACGACGCCGGACTGGGCACCTACCGCCGGGTGGTCGAGCGCGCCTTCGCCCGGCTCCACGGCTTCCGACGCTCGCGCACCCGCAGGGAATCGCAGGGCGGACCTTGCATCGCTGCGCGGTTCGGCATCGCCGAGGGCGACCTGTGCGTTGAACCACGCACGAGTTCCTTGCCGACGGCCGACCGGTGCAGCAGTCGACGAGTGGGGAGCCGTACGACCTGACCGCCTACACACTCGTCCTTCTCCCCGAGGGAGGACCACACACCGGGGCGGGAGTCGTGAACCGCATGGCCGCGCTCGGCGTCACCGTTCACCCCCGCCGTGGGGCAGCCGGAGTCGAGCAGGCGACCGCCGAGGGAGGCGTCGCTACTCGATGTCCACAGGGCCACACTCGTGACGTACATCCAGCGGACCCACGACGCCGACGACAGGCAGCCGGTACAGACGACGAACATGGTGGTACCGCCGCTCACAGTTAGATCATTTGAGAGATACCGATCAACCGTCACCAGCCCTGCTTCTGCCACATGTCGAACGGGAGAAGCGCAGATCCGCCGGCGACCTGGTGAGGACCGTCCCCTGCCCGCCCCGCCCCCCGCCACCTCCCCCCGCTTCCCGCACCCCCGGCCCAGGCCCGATCATGGTCCGGGACCCACCGTGGGTCGAGGAAGGGGTGTGACGTGCGGCTGCGCTGTGCTGTGCTGGACGACTTTCAGAGGGTGGCGACCGAGGTCGCCGACTGGTCGCCGGTCGCCGACCAGGTGGAGGTCGTCTCCTTCGACACCCACCTGGACGGCGAGGACGCCCTGGCCGCGGCCCTGGCCGACTTCGACCTCGTGGTGACGCTGCGGGAGCGCGTGCCCTTCCCCGGGTCGCTGATCGCCCGCCTGCCCCGGCTGAAACTCATCGTCGCCTCCGGCATGCGCAACTCGGTCATCGACTACGCGGCCGCCGAGAAGCACGGCGTCACCGTGTGCGGCACCACCAGCTCCTCCACCCCGCCCGTGGAACTGACGTGGGCCCTGCTGCTCGGTCTCGCCCGCGGGCTCGTCGAGGAGAACAACGCCCTGCGCTCCGGCGGCCCTTGGCAATCCACCGTCGGCGCCGACCTGCACGGACGCCGCCTCGGACTTCTCGGCCTCGGCAAGATCGGCAGCCGCGTGGCCCGGGTCGGTCTCGCCTTCGGCATGCACGTCAGCGCGTGGAGTCAGAACCTCACAGAGGAGCGCACCGACGAGATCGGCGTCGAACTCGCCCCCTCCCGGGAGGACCTGCTCGCCGACAGCGACTTCGTCTCGATCCACCTCGCGCTGAGCGACCGCACCCGCGGACTGCTCGGACCCGCCGAACTCGCCATCCTCAAGCCGACCGCGTACCTGATCAACACCTCGCGCGCCGCCATCGTCGACCAGGAAGCCCTCCTCGCCGCCCTGCACGAGGGCCGGATCGCCGGCGCCGGCATCGACGTCTTCGACATCGAGCCCCTGCCCGCCGACCACCCGATGCGCACCGCCCCCCGCCTCCTCGCCACGCCGCACCTCGGCTACGTCTCCCGGGCCAACTACGCGACGTACTACGGGCAGGCGGTCGAGAACATCCGCGCGTTCCTCGGGGGCGCGCCCGTACGACGGCTGCCGTGACGCCCGTCCGGGGCCGCGCCGGGTTTCCGCACCGTCCGGGTGAGGACGTTTCCGCACCGTCCGGGTGAGGACACGGAAACGGCCGGGACCCGGTGACGGGTCCCGGCCGGCCACCGCTGTGAGCGGTGGATTCACGCCACGGGCGCCGACGTGAACAAGGGCGCCTCGGCTGCCGCGTCGAACTTCAGGACTGCTTGCCAGGAACGATGACGTTGCTGACGCAGGTGACCTGGCTGTGCGAGGTCGGGCACGTCTGCGTCGAGTTGTTGGCGAAGCGGACGCTGCCGTCCTTGGCGGTCGTGATCTTGTACGTGTCCCCTTGCACGCAGCGGACCTGCCCGTTGCCGTCGTCCACGCACTTGCCGGGGCCGCCCTGGGCGGCGGCCTGGGCGGCACCGACCCCGATCAGGGCAAGGCTCCCCAGGACTCCGGCTGCCGCTGTAGCTGCGATCTTCTTCGAGTTGAGCATCTACTTTTCCTTTACGGTCGACCCCGTGACTGGACGGCGGGGTCGTTCCGGACGCTTGGGCCGACAAAGAAGCCAGACGACAGGCCCCGGGGCTCGGACCACCTGGTTCGAGCCCCGGGGCCTGCCTAGATCACCTGATCAGTGATCACTTGCCACCGAGGATGAAGTTCTGGGAGCAGGTCACGGACTCGCGCTCGCTGTTGTCCTGCTCCGACCAGCCGAGGATGCCGAGCGAGATGTTGACGTCATCGATGTTGATGAGGCCCTTGGTCGAGTCGTTCTGCTCACACGACTGGTTCTGCTTGTTCTCCAGCTTGACCTTCTCGTCCCCGTCCGCAGCGTGGCCGACACCGGCCCCCAGGAAGCTGACGCTGCCGAGCATGGCCATGACGACCGCGGCCTTCTGGTAGTTGCGCATTACTGCTCCGTTCTTGAGTGGACACAACCCGTGATGGGTTGGTCACCGACAGTCGCCAACTGTAGGTGACCCTCACGCGGCTTCTAACGGGCGAAACGCCCACTCACGCAAGTTTCTTGAAAAAAGTTGCGTTGTAACGCGGTTTTGTATGTATCGGATGGCCTAACTCAACTAGCCACTTCCGACCAACTACCGCTAGGGAACCCCCGGGGGCTACCGCCCGGGGAGGACGACGCTGTCGACACACGTGACCTGACCGCGCGAGGCCGGACAGGTCTGCGTCGACTCGTTACTGAGGTGGACTCCGCCGTCCTTGCTCGTGGTGAGCTTGTACGTACTCGTCTGCACACAGTGAACGTGACCCTTGCCGTCGTCGACGCACCTGCCGGGGCCGCCCTGGGCAGCGGCCTGGACGACTCCGCCACCGATCAGAGCGAAGCCCCCCAGGACTCCGGCTGCCGCCACCGCTGCGATCTTCTTCGTGTCGAGCATCTGTTTCTCCTTTGCGGTCGACCCCCCGCGGCTGAACGGCGGAGTCGTTTTTCCGGGCATATGGACCGGCTGGAAACCAGACAGCAGGCCCCGGGGTTCGGACACGTGGTCGAACCCCGGGGCCTGCCTTCAGATCACTGGATCAGTGCTTGCCGAAGCTCTGCGAGCAGGCCAGGGACTCCTTCTCGCTGTTGTCCTGCTGGGACCAGCCGAGGATGGCACCGACCGAAACGTTGACGTCGTCGAGCTGGATGAGCCCGGTCTGCGCGTCGTTCTGGGCGCACGCCTGGTTCTGGTCGTTGTCAATCTTGATCTTGTCGCCGTCCGAAGCGTGACCGACACCGGCACCCAGGAAGCTGACGCTGCCGAGCATGGCCATGACGACCGCGGCCTTCTGGAAGTTGCGCATTACCTCTCCGTTCTCGAGTCGACACAATCCGTGATGGACTGGTCACTGACAGTCGCACTCTAGGTGACATTCGGGGCTTTTGATAGGCAAAACGCCCAATCGCGTAACTTTCCTGAAAAAACACATTGTGGTGATGCTGTGCAGGTGTCCGGCGACCAGCGACCAGGACCGCCACCGTCGGCCAACTACCGGTCGGACAGCCGCTGTTCACAGCGGGCGGATCCTTCTCCACAGGCGGGAGGCCGCCCTCGCCACCGAACACGAAGAGCGCCTGCCGTCTCGGCGGTGCGTGTCGAGGTGGTCGCCGGGTCGCGGCCGGCGGCCGCGCGCACCTTCAGGAGCCGATCGCGCGAACGCGCCCGCGTCGACCGCACCACAAGCAGCAGGCCCCGGGGTTCGGACACATGGTCGAACCCCGGGGCCTGCCTTCAGATCAGCCGATCGTCACTTGCCGAAGCTCTGCGAGCAGGCCAGGGACTCCTTCTCGCTGTTGTCCTGCTGAGACCAGCCGAGGAGGCCGACCGAGACGTTGACGTCGTCGAGCTGGACGAGCCCGGTCTGCGCGTCGTTCTGGGCACACGCCTGCTTCTGGTCGTTGTCGAGCTTGATCTTGTCGCCGTCCGAAGCGTGACCGACACCGGCACCCAGGAAGCTGACGCTGCCGAGCATGGCCATGACGACCGCGGCCTTCTGGAAGTTGCGCATTACCTCTCCGTTCTCGAGTCGACACAATCCGTGATGGACTGGTCACTGGCAGTCACAGACTGTAGGTGAAGATCGATGGTTTTTATACGCAAAACGCCCAATCGCTTAACTTTCCCAAAAAATCTCCGTGCGGAGCTGCCGGGCAGACGCCGAGCAGCCGCCGTGGCGCGTCGCGTGCCGGACGAGACAGGGAGCCCGTCTTCGCCGCGGCATGACCCCGGCACGGCACGGGTCGTGGGGAAACAACGCCCGTACGGCGGAGCACAGGTTCAAAAAGGGTGATCCGGAGAAAAACCTCGTTACCGGTCCGGGGCCCTCGCGTTGAAACGGTCAGTGCGGTCGCGCGTACTGCTGCCGCACTCACCGATTCACTAAGGAGAACGTGATGTCTCGCATCGCGAAGGTTGGCGTTGTCGCTCTCGGCACGAGCGCTGTGGTGCTCAGTGGCGCCGGTCTCGCCGCGGCGGACGCCGGCGCCAAGGGCGCTGCCATCGGCTCGCCCGGTGTCCTGTCCGGCAACGTCGTTCAGGTGCCGGTCCACGTGCCGATCAACGTGTGCGGCAACACCGTCCAGTTTGTCGGCCTGCTCAACCCGGCCGTCGGTAACACCTGCAAGAACGAGGGTCACAAGAAGGACGACCACAAGAAGGACGACCACAAGGAGAGCAGCAAGAAGAGCGGCCACCGCCACTGACGTCTGCTGTCTGCCCCGAGAGCCCCGGCCTCCCCGAACGCCGGGGCTCTCCCCATGTCGCCGTGAGGGTCCTCGTCACCTCACGCGTACCGGTAGATCCGGCCGACGTCCTCCAGTTCGTCCGGCGTCACGTCCCACGGAGGCAGGCGCTGGTGCCGTGCCACGATCCGGCCGTGCTGCCCGTCGCCGGAGCCCGGCGGTGCCGCGGGAAGGTAACGGGCCCCGCGGTGTCTGCGCTGCCAGCGGTACCACTGCAGGTCGACGAAGGCGTGGTGCAGCCAGAACACGGGGTCGTTGACGGAAGCGCCGCCGAGCATGTCCCCGCCGACCCAGCCGTGCACCCGGTTGTGGTTGCGCCAGGACGTGCTGCCCCCACCGGTGCCCCAGCCCTCCAGTTTGTTGCGGAATCCCCGCGTGACCGTCGAGTCCCAGGGCGCCACGTCGTAGACCGGGTCCTTCAGCGCCCACTGCAGCTCGTTCTTCGTGGGCAGCTCCATGGGGGAGCGGCGGCGGCCGAGGTCCCGGGTGAGGAACACCGCGTCGGTCACATTCACCTTGATGGTCCAGTTGCCTTCCCGGTAGGCGAACGGACCCGTCATCACCTGGTGGTCGGAAGGGCGTCCGGTGCCGCCGAGGAGGTCCGCCGTCCAGGGTGCGGAGGTGGTCGTGCGGTAGCGCGTCCAGTCCCAGTACGGCACGGTCACCGAGGGGTCCACCCGGCGCAGCGCGCTCTCCAGGTCGAGCAGGAACCGGCGGTGCCAGGGCAGGAAGGAGGGTGCCATGTGCGCGGCGCGCAGTCCGTGTTCGCCGTCGGAGGAGAAGTACTCGATGTGCATCCGCACGAACTCGTCGTACTCGCCCCGCCGTTTGACCTCCAGCAGCGCCTTGACGAACCGCCGCTTCTCGGTCTTGGTGAGCGTGCCGGCGTCTCTACGCACGTACGCCATGCCGGTCCCCCGTGTGCACATGCCCCGCGTCTGCTGGTTCCGGGGCCAGGTCGCGCAGTCGGCGGCCGGGGCCGAGTTCGTCGACGGCTGCGCGGGCGGCTTCGAGTGGTGACCGGTACGAGCAGTAGTGGTCGACCATGCTCAGCCAGGTGCCGTCGGCCCGGCGCATCAGATGCAGCGGTCGGCCGTCCACAGTGACGTGCCACCGACCCCGCCCGCCCGACCCGGCCGACGGGGTCCACGTCCCTCGGATGCGGCGGCTGCGGTAGGTCTGGTCGAAAGCGGCTTCGCCCAGGACGTTTTCGGTTCCGGGGCGCCGGAGCCGGAAGGCGGCGGCCACCGGGGCCGCCAGGGTGGCGGCGAGGGCGCAGGCACGCAGACCGCGCGTCACCTCCCGCCGTGTCCTGCCCGCCCGTTCGGGTCGCGCCGGGGTCGGTGCCCCGCCTCCCGCCGGTCCTCCGCCGATGCTGACGACCATGTCCACTCCTCGTCCGGTTCCGGTGTCGTAGCCGTAACCGCCGGACGTCCCGCGCGGTCACCGCCGCGCGGCCAGACAAGTGATCGCCGGCGTAGCTGCCGGTAGGGGGGCGGGTCGCGTCACCGGCAGGACACACAACGGAGGGCCGGCCCTCGAACTGTCCGAGGACCGACCCTCCGTACGCGTGGTCCCAGCTCTAGAACCACAGGTTGCCGTGCACCGGCTTGGTGTCGTTGACCGCGGACGCGGCGTTCTTCGCCGTCTGGACCAGCGATTCCTTGCCCTGAGCGCTCACATCTAGGGGAACCCTGGTGCTCACGCCGCCGGTGAGGTCGGTGGACGCCAGGTCCCGAGTGTTCTCAGCGGCCGGAGCCGGCTGCGGAGCGGGGGCGGGCTGAGCAACCGGAGCCGGCTGAGGAGCCGGGGCGGGCTGAGCGACCGGAGCCGGCTGAGGAGCCGGGGCGGGCTGAGCAACCGGAGCCGGCTGCGCAACCGGGGCAGGCTGAGCGACCGGAGCCGGGGCGGGCTGAGCCATCGGAGCACTCTGAACAGCCGGAGCGCTCTGAACCGGAGCGGCCTGAGCAACGGGAGCGCTCTGGGCGACCGGGGCAGCCTGCACGTCCGGAACGCTCTGAGCGGCCGGCGCGCTCGGGGCGACCATGGCGTCCTGGGCGAACGCGGGTGTGGCGGAACCGGCAGCGATCAAGGACCCGGCAAAGACGGCGGCAGCCTTCAGAGACTTCATCGTGTTCCTTTCTTCGGCAACGCGCGTCGCCGGAGGGAATTCTGTCGCCGTGCCTAACGAGCCCTGGCCTGGGCGGAAACCGGAGATGCCCAAGATTGCCGATACCTCATACGAGATCTATTAACAGACCGGGCCACGGAACGGAAAATGAATCGGAGGAATACGCGAAGTCGGGCGGGAAGAACGACAGTCGTGGCGCCGCTCCCTGAGGTCGGCACCACGACTGGACGCGGTTCAGGAGGCCGGCGGCACCACCCGCGTCAGCAGCGGGACGGCCGGGTACGTGACGGCCGCGGGCATCGTCGTCGGCACCGATGTCGACGACGTGCTGGACGACGGCGACGAAACGGAATCGTCCTGAAGCAGGTTGCCTCCGATCAGTCCGGCGAGGAGGTCGTCCACCCCGTTCAGCAGGTCGTCGACGGAGGGAAGGATGCCGCCGACACCGGAGGTGATGGCCTGCAGGAGACTGTCGACAGCTCCCAGCACGAGGTCCAGCAGGTCGGTCACGGGGTCGGCGGCGCGCCGGTCGGGCGCCCCGGGCACCAGGGCGGGCAGGGCGGGAGCCGGCAACAGCACGACCGTCGACGTCATCGAGGTTCGCTCGCCCTTGGCGGCCGCCTCGGTCAGGGCGGCCTTCGCTTCGGCTCCCAGCTTCCTGGCCTCGGACGCGGGCAGTCGGCCGTCGCTCCGGAGCACGGCGTGCAGCAGGTCGGCGACCGGGGTGAGCTCACCCCAGTTGAGTCTGTCGATCTGCGCGAGACGGGCATCCGCGCCGGGAAGCCGGGCGTCGGGCGCCACATGAGCGTGCCCGCGAGCCGAGTCGGCCGCCATGGCTACGGGGCCGGTGATCCCGACCAGAAGGGCGGCGCACAGGGCGCTGGACGCGATGCGCCGTGCGGGCAGAGCACACATGGAGATTCCTTTCGACGGCGTTGGATCTTGAGCCCACCGTGAAAGCGCCCGCGACTTCCCGCAACCGCTCATAGGCTTTTCGGGATTTAACAATTCCCCCATTCGCCGTGCCCGCCCTGATCAGACGGTATGTCAGGACGCCCCCTTCTCGGCCCCTGCCGGAGCAAGGCACCGGCCTCCCCCGAATGGAGGCGCTGACCGAGGCCGGAGGCGACGGCCGGAACCAGCAAGGACTTGCTGCTTCACGATTCCGACACACTTGTCAGACTTCACCGAATTTCTTCGACTATGTCCGATTGATGACTAGAGTTGCGAACCGCCCGACGCACTTCTCAGCGCGGACACATCGCTCTCGTGGCACTGCTGCCACGGCCACCTGTTCCGAAAGGGCAACGACCGGTCATGCGCCATTCTCTGGGCCCCGTGTTTCGCCGCGCGACCGTGGGCGTCCTGGCCCTTGCGGCCGTGTGGGCAGCAAGCAGTTCCCCGGCCGCCGCTCCGGCCGCCGCGCCCGCGCCGGAGGCCGAGAGCCTCGGCTTCGCCGAGCGGTACCGCACGCTCCAGCACGGCGGCATCGTACGCGCGGCCAACGCGTCGATCACCTGCCGCACGGCCCAGGCGCCTTCGTGCCCGGACGCCCAGGCAGGCGGGTCCGGTGTGAACGGCGACTTCGACATGTTCTACGTCGATGTCGACCGCGACCCCAACACCTACAACTCCTCCCGCGCGGAGGTCCGCCTCCCCAACGCCTCCCGGGTGACGTACGCGCGCCTCTACTGGGGCGGCAACCTGCGCGTGGGCGAACAGAAGCCGCCGCAGGACAACGAGCGCGTGCTGATCGCCGAACCCGGCGGAGAGTACAAGGAGTTGCTCGCCGACACGACGGTCGGACACCGGGTGGCGGACGGCATGGACGCCTTCCAGGCCTCGGCCGACGTGACACGGCTGGTGCGGGAGGGCGGGCCCGGCCTGTACACCGTGGCGCAGATCAACATCGCCATGGGCAGATCGGCGGCCGGGGCGTGGGGTGGCTGGACGCTCGTGGTGGCCTACGAGAACCCGTCGGAGCCACTGCGTCACCTCGCGCTCTGGGACGGCTTCACCCCGCTGAGGCCCGGTGCGGCACAGGAGATCCGGATGACCGATCTGGGCTTCGCCGCGGGCGCGTGGGGCCGTGCCGGCCTGGTGACGTACAACGGCGACCGCGGCACCACCGGCGACTCGCTCACCGTGACCACCGGCCAGTCCGAGTTCGCCCTCACCAACGCCGCCAACCCCCGGGACGACGTCCTCAATTCCACCATCAGCGAGCCCGGGGCGGATGCGGCACGGGTGCCCGCGCACGCCAACAACCTCGGCTACGACTCCGACGTGTTCGATCTCGGAAGTGGCCTGCAGCAGGCCGGTGACCAAGCGACCTTCCGGCTCCACTCCCAGCAGGACGCGGCGTGGGCCGGCGTGCTCTTCGCCGCCGTCGACGCACGGCGGTGACTCCGTCGCCGCCCGCCCCGAACACCTTCGCGAGCGAGGAATCCGCCCACATGCACACCGCCCCCCTCCCAAGAGTCCTGCACCTCACCCAACCGGTGGACGGCGGCGTCGCGCGCGTCGTGACGGATCTGGTCCGCGCCCAACTGTCGGACGGCCTGGACGTCACCGTGGCCTGCCCCGACAGCGCGCTCACCACGAAGCTGCGGACGCTCGGCGCGCGCGTACGGCACTGGCACGCGACACGGTCGCCGGGTACGTCGCTCGTCCGGGAGGTGCGGCACCTGGCGCGGGTGATCGACGAGGTGCGCCCCGATCTGGTGCACGCGCACAGCGCGAAGGCCGGGCTCGCCGGACGGCTCGCGGTACGCGGGCGGATTCCGACGGTCTTCCAGCCGCACGCCTGGTCGTTCGAAGCGGTCAGCGGGGGCACCGCGGCCCTGGCGCTCCTATGGGAACGCTGGGGGGCACGTTGGGCCTCACGCGTGGTGTGCGTGAGCGAGGCGGAACGCGCCACCGGCATGGACGCCAGGATCACCGGCCGGTGGACCGTCGTCCCCAACGGCATCGACCCGGAGCGCTTCCGCCCGGCCCCCGCGGGCGCCGTACGGGCCGGGCTCGCCCCGCTCGCCGGCATCCGCCCGGCGGCACCGCTCGCCGTGTGCGTGGGGCGGCTGTGCCGGCAGAAGGGGCAGGACGTCCTGCTGCGGGCGTGGGAAGCCGTCGTGCGGCAGGTGCCCGACGCCCGCCTGGTCCTCGTCGGCGACGGGCCGGACCACGACCGGCTCCGCGAAGGCGCCCCGGAATCCGTGGTGTTCACGGGAGCCGTCGCCGACGCCTCCCCCTGGTACCAGGCCTCCGATCTCGTCGTCCTGCCGTCCCGCTGGGAGGGCATGGCCCTGGCGCCGCTGGAGGCGATGGCCTGCGGGCGGCCCGTGGTGGTCACGGACGTCGACGGCGCCCGCGAGAGCCTGCCACCCTCCTTCGCCGCCCGGTGCCTGGTCCCGCCGGAGGACCCGGCCGCGCTGGCCGGGGCCGTCACCGAGTTGCTGGCCGATCCGCTGCTGCGCGAGTCGCTCGGCAGCCAGGGCCGTCGGCACGTGCTGTCCACCCACGACGTGCGCTACACCGCCGAGGCCGTCTCGGACGTCTATCGCGACCTGCTCGGCCCATGGACCGCCGCCACCCCCAGCGCTGAGCACGGTCAGCCGCTCGGCACCGGACGTGGCGCCGAGGCGAACCGGACACCACAGCGCGTCGAGCCCACCGAGTACAGGGAGTCCATCCACTCGTGACCGCCGAACGTACCGTGCCCTCCCCCGGCGTACCGCCACGGGACCACGGATCCTCACCAGTCTCGGTCATGCCGCCGCGCGGCACCGCCACCGGTTTCCGGCCGTCCGCACCGCGGCGGCCGGCCCGTCCCGCCTCCCCCGTGGCGCTGCTCGTCGCGGACGGCGTGGCCGCCCTGGCGGGCGCGCCGGCGCTCACCGATGCCCAGCGCCACCCACTGCTCGTCACCCTGCTGATCGTCATGTCGCTGCTGCTGCGCCGGCGCGACGGGCGGCCGCCGGTACCGGGGCTGCTGGAGGAACTGCCCGCCGTGTGCGGCCGCATCGCGGTGGCCTGGCTGGCACTCGCGGCGCTCCTGGCGGCGTACCGGCCGGAGCACGCGTTGACGCTCCGTACCGTGCTGACGGGCCTTGCCCTGCACGCGGCGGCCGGCTGTGTGCTGCGCGGAGCGGTGCACGCGCGGCGGCGCGCCGCGCTGCTGCGGCACCCGCACACCGCACTCGTCCTCGGCCCGGCGGCGACCGCGCAGCGCGTGGCCGCCGCCGTACTGCGTCACCCGCGGTGCGGTGTGCGGCCGGTGGGGATCGTCGCCGAGCAGCCGGACGGCAGCGAGAGCCTGCCGGTGCTGACGACCCCCGAGGAGGTCGAGCGTGCGGTCATCCAGAACGGGGTGCGGGCGGTGCTGGCCGTCCACCCCTCCGTACGCGCCGAACAGGAGCCGCTGCTGCGGGCACTGGCCGAGTCGGGCTGCGTGGTCTGGGAGGTCGACGCCGATTCCCCGTCGTACGCGACGCGGGAGCGGCTGGCCGGGTTCTCCTGCCGGCGCCTGGACATGTCCCCCGCCCGGCGCGGCAGCGCGGCCAAACGGGCGCTCGACATTCTCGTGTCGGGAACGCTGCTGGTGCTGGTCAGCCCGCTGCTGCTGGCCTTCGCCGTGGCGCTGCGGATCAGCGACGGGCCGGGCGTGGTGTTCCGGCAGGAGCGCATCGGCAGGAACGGCAAGCCGTTCACGCTGCTGAAGTTCCGTACGCACCGCCCGGTCGACGAGCACGAGTCGGCAACCCGGTGGAGCGTGGCGAACGAGAACGAGATGCGCTGGTTCTGCCGGATGCTGCGGCGTACCTCGCTCGACGAACTGCTCCAGCTGTGGAACGTGCTCCGGGGCGACATGAGCCTGGTCGGACCGCGGCCCGAACGCCCGTACTTCGTCGCGCAGTTCGGTCAGACGTACCCCGGTTACTCGGTCCGCCACCGCATGCGGACCGGCATCACCGGCCTCGCCCAGATCCACGGTCTGCGCGGCGACACCTCGATCGAGGACCGCTGCCGGTTCGACAACGCCTACATCGACGACTGGTCCCTGTGGCAGGACGTCTGCATCCTGCTGCGCACCGCGGCCACGGTGGTACGTCCCACGGGGAGCTGAGAGAGGTGAGCCTCGCAACTGCACCGCTCCCCCGCCGCGTCGGAGCGCTGACACCGGCCCTGGCCGTGGTGGCCGTACCCGCCCTGCTGGCGCTGCCGCTGACCCCGGACGGTGCGGGGCCCGCCGACGTGTTCTCCGGGCTGGTGGTGGTGTACTGCGTGATCCGTCTCCTGTTCGAACGGCGGCGCCCGCTGTCGCCCGCCGCGGCCGTGGTTCTGGGCCTGCCGGTCGTGGGGCTCGCCCTCGCCGCCATGGGGGCGTTCTCGTCCCAGGCCGGGCTCACCGGCCTGGGACGCTATCTGCAGACCTTCGTCCTCGTCCCGGCGGCCGTGCTGCTGCTGCTCCGCGACCGGGCCGGCTTCCGGTTGGTGGCCTGGTCGTTCGTGGGGCTCGGTCTGTGTCAGGGAGCCGTCGGCGTCCACCAGTTCGTCACCCGGACCGGCGCCTCCTACCAGGGCGAGAACATCCGGGCGGTCGGCACCTTCGGTGCGCACGACGTGATGGGCATGGCGACGGCGGTCTCCCTCGGCCTGGTGTGCGCGGTCGGGATCGCGCTGGGCCGGCTGTCCGTACGGCAGCGGGTGGCCGCCGCCGCGTGCGCTGTGCTGTTGCTGCTGCCGCTCGCGCTCTCCTTCAGCCGCGGAGCCTGGATCGCGACCGTCCTGACGTGCATCCTCCAGCTGGTACTGGCCGGGCTGCGGCGGGCGCTCAAGGTGGTGGCGGCCGCGTTCGCCGCGGGTGTCATCCTGGTGGGCGGGTTCGGTGTGGGCTCGGCGGTTCTGCAGCAGCGGATCGACAGCATCGCCCAGGTCACCGACGCACCCGACCAGTCCGTCGTCGACCGGTACACCCTGTGGGCGTCCGCCACGGAGATCTGGCGCCAGCACCCCCTGACAGGTGTCGGGCTGAAGGGCTTCCCCGAGTACCGGGACGGGCACGCCACGCTGGCGCTGTCGTCGGGCAGCGAGACCGACGGCGCGGGGATGGTGTACCAGAGGCAGCCGCTGCTGTCTCCGCACAACATGTACCTGCTGGTGCTGAGCGAGCAGGGCCTGATCGGGCTGCTGGCGCTCACCGGGAGCTGGCTGGCGCTGCTGGTGTGCGGGATGCGGCGCCTGCTGCGCGTCCGCGACCACGGCCCGGGACTCGACTGCGGGCTCGTCGCCTGCGGGCTGCTGGTCTGGCTGCTGACCGACTTCATGTACGGAGACATCGGCGGTCCCGCGACCGTGCTGACGGCCGTGGCCCTGGGGCTCGGGGCGTGGTGGGCGCTGACCGGCGAGGCGCGGGTGGAGGCGCCCCGCAGCGAGGTGCGGGAACGCGCCGAGGAGGCCCTGGCGCGATGACGGTGGTGCCTTCGCAGTCCCCCGGCCCCGAAACGGACGACGCGGCGACCGTGCCCCCGGCGCGTGCCGCCACCAGGGCCGGGGACGGTGCCGACCCGGCCTCGGCGGCGTCGGTCTCCGGAAGCTTCCTGGCCAGGGCCGCGCTCGTCACGGCGTCGCTGTCCATCGCCGGCTCACTGCTCGGCCTGGTGCGCGACCAGTCGCTGGCGCGGCTGTTCGGTGCCGGGAGCGACACGGACGCCTTCCTGGTGGCGTGGACCGTTCCGGAGTTCGCCGCCACGCTGCTCATCGAGGACGGGCTGGCGATCGCCCTGATCCCGGCGTTCAGCATGGCGCTGGCCCGCCGCGCCCGGGGCGTCCCGGGCGACCCGGTCCGCGCCCTGGTCGGCGCCACCCTGCCCCGGCTCTGCCTCGCCCTCGCCGCGGTGGCCGCGCTGATCGCCGCCACGGCTCCCTATCTGGTTCAGGCCCTCGCACCCGGCCTGCCCGACCCCGGGCTCGCCGCCGACTGCACCCGGATCACGGCGACCTGCGTGCTGGCCTTCGGGCTCGCCGGGTACTGCAGTGCCGCCCTGCGGGCACACCGCTGTTTCCTCGCGCCCGCGGCGATCTACGTCGCCTACAACACCGGCATCATCGCCGCGATGTTCCTCTTCGGCGAAGGCTGGGGCGTGCGCTCCGCCGCGGTCGGGGTCGCGGCGGGCGGCTGTCTGATGGTGGCGGTGCAACTGCCGTCGCTGTGGCGGCGACTGGCGTCGCCCGCGCCGCCCCTCGCCAGGGCGGGGGCGGAGGTCGGGGAGCGGCCGATGCAACTCGCCCTGGTCGCCGCCGTACTCCTCTTCGCCCTGTGCCGCCAGTCGCAGGTCCTCGCCGAACGCTTCCTCGCCTCCGTCCTGCCCGCCGGCGCCATCTCGCACCTGAACTACGCGCAGAAGGTCGCCCAGATCCCGATGACGCTGTCGCTGATGGTGTGCACCGTCACCTTCCCGGTGGTGGCGCGGGCCCTCGCGGACGGCGACACCGCGCGCGCCCGCAGCCGCGTGGAGCGGGATCTGGCGCTCGCCTCGTGTCTGGTGCTGCTCGGCATGTGCGCGGTGATCGCCTGCGCCCCGCAGATGATCGAACTGCTCTTCCAGCGGGGCGCGTTCACCGCGAGCGACACCGCGGCGACGGCTGACGTCATGCGCGTGTACGCCCTCGGGCTGCTGGGCCAGACCCTGGTGGGCGCCCTCGTGCGCTCCTACTTCTCGGCGGGCCGGGCCAGCTGGTACCCCCTCGGCGCGATGGCGGCGGGCATCGCCGTGACGTCCTGGATCGGCGCCGTCACCGTGCACTCCTGGGGCGTGGCGGGGATCGCCGCCGCCAACGCCCTCGGCATCACCGTCACGGCCGCCCTGCTGCTCGCCGGGCTGCGAACGGGCCGGCTGAACAGCCCGCACAGCGTCTCGGTCCGTGTCCGGCGGGTCCTGGCCGAACTGAGCAGGCTGGTGTGCGCCGCGGTCGTCGCCACGGCCGCGGGGGCGTTCGCCGCGAGCCGGCTGCCGTCCCCGGCGGCGGGCCTCGCGGCCGGCTGCCTGACCGTGACCTTCGTCTTCGTCCCGCTCACCTGGGCCCTCGGTGCCCAGAGTCCCGCGTCCGCTCTGCGCTTCCTACGCGCCGTCACACGAAGGCTCACACATGGCCGCTTCCGTTGACTCCCTCGACACCGGCAGACCCCCGGCCCCGCGCAGCGGTCCGGTCCCCTGGGTGGCGATGTACCACTCGGTGGGCGACTGCTCGGACGACCCGTACCGCATCACGGTCACGCCCGAGCGGCTCGGTAAGCAGCTGGCCTGGCTGCGCCGGCGCGGGCTGCGGGGCGTGTCCGTGGCCGAGCTGCTCGCCGCCCGCGCCCGGGGCGAGGGGCGGAACCTGGTCGGGCTGACCTTCGACGACGGGTACGCCGACTTCGTCACCGACGCCCTGCCGCTGCTGCACCGCTGGGACTGCGGCGCCACCCTCTTCGTACTGCCCGGGCGGCTCGGCGGCGACAACGCCTGGGATCCGCTCGGACCGCGCAAGCCGCTCCTGACCGCGGACGGCATCCGGCGCGCGGCCGCCGAGGGCGTGGAGATCGGCTCGCACGGGCTGACGCACGTCGACCTCACCAAGGCGGACGACCTCACCCTCAAGGCCGAGGTCGCCGAAAGCCGCGCCCAGCTCGAGGAGCTGACCGGCGCCCCGGTCGACGGCTTCTGCTACCCGTACGGCACGATCGACGCCCGCGCCGTCCAGGCCGTACGGGACGCGGGGTACACCTACGCCTGCGCCATCGACCCCGGCCCGCTGACCGGCCCGCACGCCCTGCCGCGCGTGTACGTCGGCCAGGAGGACACGGCCTGGCGCCTGCACCTCAAGCACTGGCTGCACCGGTTGCGCCGGCGGCCGGTGGAGGGCCTGTGAGATGAGGGTTCTGCACATCATCACGGGCCTCGGCGTCGGCGGGGCCGAGCAGCAGCTGCGCCTGCTGCTGCGGCACCTGCCCGTCGACTGCGACGTCGTGACCCTCACCAACCCCGGTGCGGTCGCCGCGGGCCTCGAGGCCGACGGCGTCCGCGTCACGCATCTCGGCATGGGCGGCAACCGTGACCTGGCCGCGCTGCCGCGCCTGGTCCGGCTGATCCGCGCCGGCGGCTACGACCTGGTGCACACCCACCTGTACCGCGCCTGCGTCTACGGCCGGTTCGCCGCGCGCGCGGCCGGGGTCCGGGCGGTCGTCGCCACAGAACACTCCCTGGGCGACTCGCAGATGGAGGGCCGCAGGCTGACGGCGGGGGTGCGCGGGCTGTACCTCGCCAGCGAGCGGCTCGGTTCGGCGACGGTGGCCGTCTCCCGGACGGTGGCCGAGCGCCTGAAGCGCTGGGGCGTGCCCGCGCCCCGCATCGAGGTCATCCCGAACGGCATCGACCTGGGCCGCTTCCGCTTCGACCCGGAGCGGCGCGAGCACACCCGCCGGCACCTCGGCGTGCCGGAGGGCACCCGGGTCGTGGGCGGAGTCGGCCGGCTCACCGCGGGGAAACGGTTCGACGTCCTCGTCCGCGCGCTCACCCTGCTCCCGGACGACCACCGGCTGCTGCTGGTGGGCGGCGGCCCCGAGGAGCACGCCCTGCGTCGCACGGCCCACGAGGCCGGCGTGGCCGGCCGGGTGGTGTTCACCGGCGAGCGGCCCTACGTGCCCGACGGCTCGCCCGGCCCGGACCTGCCCTCGCTCATGGCGGCGATGGACGTGCTCGCGTCCCCGTCCACGGAGGAGGCGTTCGGTCTGGCGGCCGTGGAGGCGCTGGCGTCCGGCCTGCCCGTGCTCTACGCCTCCTGTCCGGCCATCGAGGACGTGCGGCCGCCCGCCTCCGGCGCCCGGCGGGTGAGCGGCGGCCCCGAGGCGTACGCCCGCGCGATCGCCGAGGTCCGCGAGGCCGGGGCCCGGCCGCGCACGGCCTCGGAGGTCGCCCACCACTACAGCATCACCCACTGCGCGGCCCGTCTGACGGACGTGTACGCGGCAGCGGTCTCCAGTTCGCCGTCCCTCTCACCTCTGGGAGCCACCTCCTCATGACCGACACTCCGCCCCGTCAGCGCCGCTCGACCCTGGCTCGTCTCAGAGGGCTTCCGCTGTGGTCCGTGCTCGCGGCCGGCACCCTCGTCGGGGGTCTGCTCGGCGGTGCGTACGGCTTGCTCACACCGTCCACGTACACGGCCACGAGCTACGTCATCGCCGTACCGACCGAGAAGTCCACGCCGGACGCCGCCCTCGGATTCGCTCAGGCGTACGGCCGGGTCGCCACCCAGCTCGCCGTGCTCGGGGACGCGCAGGTGTACGCGGGTGTGCCCGTGAACACCCTGCAGCGCAGTGTGCGTACGGCGACGTCGCCGGACGCGCCGATGGTCGCCGTCTCGGCCACCTCCTCGCGCCCCGGCCTCGCCGTCGACATGGCCAACGCCGTCACCCGCGCGCTGACCCGACACGCCGACGACACCAGGAGCAACACCAATGTGCGGCTCGTGCAGTTCTCGCGGGCGGTGGAGCCTAACGAGCCGACGTCCGCGTCCCCGGCGGTGACCGGTCTGGTGGGGGCGAGCGCGGGCGGTCTGCTGGGCGGCCTGGTCCTGCTGGCGCGGCCGAGGAAGGCCGGCCAGGACGACGAACCCGCCCCGGCCCCCTCGGTGCCCGGCCCGGCCGCCGCCGCCGATGTGCGCGGACAACGGTGACGGCGGCGGGCCTGTCCGGACACGGCACCGGGGAGCGCTGTTTCGCCGCGGTCTACCACCAGTCGAAGCGGAGGCAGAGCTTCCCGCCGAGCCACTCCTCCACCCAACTGCCCAGGTCGATGGGCGTGCAGTCCGCCGGGGGCGGCGGTGTGCTGGGCGGGGTCGGCTTCGGCGTGGGCGTGAGGGGCGGCGTCGCCTGGTCCGTGCGGCCGAACAGGGCGGACCGGTAGAGGTGGGCCGACCTCGGGTTGGCCCCGCACTGCCACACACCGTGCGGGCAGTAGTCGGTCAGCGTGTTGTACAGCGGTTTGTGCTCCTCCATCCAGGCGAGCATGCGCCGCATGTACTCGGCATTGTCACCGTTGCGGAAGAGACCCCATTCCGGATAGGAAATGGGTTTGCCGTGAGCCTTCGCGAAATCCACGTGGTGCTGCAGCCCGTAGGGCTCATTCACCTGCTGGTCGAACGACATCCCGGCCGGCTGGTCATAGGAGTCCATGCCAATGATGTCGACCGTGTCGTCTCCCGGATAGCATTTCGTCCAGGGAACGGCGTCCACGCCACGACTCGGCGTGAAATCGAACCGAAATTTCTGGCCCGGCACGGAACGCATGGTGGTGACGATCCGATTCCAGTACTTCTTCCAGGCCTCCGGGTCCGGCCCACACCGATGGGTGTACGTGGTGCCGTTCATTTCCCAGCCGAGCACGATGATCGTGTCCGGCACCTTCAACTCCACCAGCCGCTCGGCGAGGACACGGAAGTGGTGATCGAACTCCCCGGCAGCGCCCTGCCGCAGCAGCCGCCGGACCTCGCTGTCGGAGACGCCCTCCTCGTTGCGCTCCTGCATGGGGACGTTGAGGACGAGCATCCGGTCGGCCTTCTTGTTGCGCCAGTGCGCCCACACCTTCAGGAAGTCGGCGGAACCCTCGATGTCGCGCCAGCGGTGGCCCGGCAGGTAGGTGTGGCCGGCGCGGAGGTCCGCGCCGCCCAGCCAGTGGCTGAACAGCGGCATCCGGGCCACACCGCGGCCGTCGGACTTGAGGAAGACACCGAAGGCCGGGGCTTCCTGGCCCGCCACCGGGGTGGTGGCCGGGGTGGGTGCCGAGGGCAGGGGGACGGCCGGAGGAGTGAGGGCCGAGGGCGTGGCCACGGGCGTCGTCGGGCTCGGTGCCGGAGCCCGAGGATCGGCGGCTCGCGCCACCCCCACCCCCGCCGCGGGGCCGGACGCCAGGGCGGCCGACGCGGCGACCGCTGCCGCGCCCAAGGCCAGCCGGCGGACCCCGGCCCGCTTGTGCTGTGGGGCCATGCCTGTTCCTTTCTTCGCTCTCGTCCGGACTACTGCCACCGTTTGTGTTATTGACGGGCAGTCATATGAAGTCAGTCACAGAAAAGCCATGAGCGCCACAACCATTACGACTTTCGAGTGCCGGGCTCGCCCGTGCGGGTGAGCCGATCGAAGAGAAAGAGAGAATTCGTGTCGCTGCTCGACACCCGCGTCCCCGCTGTGCTGCTGCGGATCGACCGGAATCCCTTTCACCACGGAACCCTGGGGGCCGCGCGTTCGCTCGGCAGGTCGGGCGTGGAGGTACACGTCGTCGCGGATTCCGCGGAAAGTCCCGTGGGCGCGTCACGTTACGTACGCCAAATGCATCCCCCGCCCCTCCCGGGAGCGTCCCCGGACGACATTCTCGCCGTGCTGCGCCGCGTGGCCGACGCGATCGCGCGCCCCGCAGTGCTGGTCCCGTTGGACGACGCGAGCGCGATCGCCGTGAGCCGGATGCGGGACGAACTCGCCCCTTCCTACCTCCTGCCCTCGATGCCGGGCACTGTGGCCGAACGCGTCGCCGACAAGGCGGAACTGGCCGCCGTGTGCGCGTCCACCGACGTCCCGCACCCGACGACACTGATCCCGGACAGTCCCGCGGAGGTCGCCGACGCCATGCGGCGGCTCGGACTGCCGGTGGTGGCCAAGTGGAGCCGGCCCTGGCTGCTGCCCGCCGGCGGCGGGCTGCGCAGCACGGTCCTGGTCCGGTCCGTGCAACAGGCCCGGGAGCTGTTCCTGCGCACCGAGGAAGCGGGCAGCCGGCTGCTGCTCCAGGCGTACCTGCCACCGGGGCCGGACCGGGACTGGTTCTTCCACGGCTACGCCGACCACTCGGGCACCGTGCGCGCGGGCGGACCGGGCCGCAAGCAGCTGGCCTGGCCGCGCGGGGCGGGGCTGACCGCGGTCGGCTGCTGGACGCCCAACACGCAGGTGCAGGCGCTGGCCGAGCGGCTCACCGGCGAGTTGGGCTACCGGGGCGTCTTCGACCTCGACTTCCGCCGCTGCGGCACGACGGGCCGCTACCACCTGCTCGACTTCAACCCGCGCGCCGGCGCCCAGTTCCGGCTCTTCGCGGACAGCGCGGGCCTGGACGTCGTACGGGCCCTGCACCTGGATCTGACGGGCCGTCCACTGCCGGACGGGGCCCCGCTGGCCGGACGGGCGTTCGTGGTGGAGAACTACGCGCCGCTGGCGGCGCTGCGTGCGGCGCCGGGCGGGCGTGAACTGGCCTGGTACGCCGCGGACGACCGCGCCCCCGGGCGGGTCATGTGGGCCCAGTGGTGCCGGCACGTGTCCCGCCGGCTGCGTGAGCGGCTGGGCACGACGACGACGGCACCGACGGCCCGGCTGATTCCCCGGGCAGCCTCGCCCTCCCTGACCGACAACGAGAAAGCGAGCAGTTGATGGTGTACGACCTTCTGGTGGTGGGCGCAGGCCCGTACGGCCTGTCGATCGCGTCCCACGCCGCGGCCGCCGGGCTGAACCTGCGCGTGTTCGGCCGGCCCATGGCCTCCTGGCGGGACAACATGCCCCGCGGCATGTTCCTGAAGTCGGAACCGTGGGCGTCCAACCTCTCCGACCCGGCCGGGCGGTGGCGACTGGACGCCTACTGTGCGGAGCACGGCCTGACGGCACGTCACGCGCATCCGATTCCCGTCGAGGCGTTCGCGCAGTACGGCCTGTGGTTCGCGCGCCACGCCGTGCCGGAGGTGGACGAGCGCACGGTGACCCGTGTGGCGGCCGGGCCCGGCGGTTTCACGGCGGTCACCGAGGACGGGCAGGAGGTGCACGCGCGGACGGTCGCCCTGGCGGTCGGTGTGATGCCGTTCGTCGAGGTACCGCAGGCACTGCGCGGACTGCACCCCGCGCTGGTGACCCACAGCAGCCACCACAGCGACCTCGACCGCTTCCGCGGCAAGGACGTCACGGTGATCGGTGGCGGTCAGGCGGCCCTGGAGACGGCGGCGCTGCTCGCCGAACAGGGCACCCGCGTCCGGGTGCTGGCGCGGGCGGCGCAGCTGCGGTGGAACGATGTGCCGCCGCCCTGGGAGCGCCCCTGGTGGCAGTCGGCCCGCTCCCCCCACAGCGGGCTCGGCCCCGGATGGCGGAACTGGTTCTACTCGGAGCGCCCCAACCTCTTCCGGCGGCTGCCGGAGCCGACCCGGGCCCGCATCGCGACCACGGCGCTGGGGCCGGCGGGCGCGTGGTGGGTGCGGGACCGGGTGGAGGGCGTGGTGGAGCTGCTGCCGGGCCATGAGGTCACCGCGGCCAGTGCGGTGCCGGGCGGGGTACGGCTGGACACGGTGAGCCGCGCGGGTGCCCTGCGCAGCCTGGAGACCGAACACGTCATCGCCGCGACCGGGTTCCGGGCGCGTTGCGACCGGCTCGGACTGCTCTCCCCCGAGTTGCGCGGCACGCTCGCGGCACTGCCGGACGGCTCCCCGGAGGTCGGGCGCAGCTTCGAGTCCTCCTACCCCGGCCTGTTCCTCGCGGGCCTGGTGACGGCCTCGGGCTTCGGCCCGGCCATGCGCTTCGTCCAGGGCGCGTCCTTCACGGCGTCGACCCTCGTCCGCGGTGTGCGCCGCCGGCTCGGGGCGACACCGGCGGGCCGCACCGTCCCCGCACCGGTGGACGGCAGCCGGAGCGAGTCGCCGTCTCCGGTACGGCGCTGACGGGGAACCGCGCGGGTGACACGGGGGCCGCTGACGGCGACGGAGTCGTCAGCGGCCCTTCCTTGTGCCGGGGGCGGCGGTGGGAGGTGCGGTGTGCGCGACGGCCGACACCCCCCGGATCATGTCGACGGGGGGTGCGGGTGGTGCTTGTCCCGGGAAGCCAGGGCTCGCGCCGGGACCCTGGAAGGTGCGGCGTGTGGTCCCCGGACCGGCTGTGGCCCGCCTCGGGTGGTGGCAGGCGCCGGTCCGGGGTGAGGTGCGGGTGCCGGGCGGGTCGCGTCCGGCACCCGGCGACAGCTAGCGGGACCAGGTGGTGCGACCGCGGCGGTACAGCATCACCCCGCCGGCCATCAGCGCGGCGCTGGCGACCGAGGCGGCCACCAGCGCCTCACTGCCGGTCTCGGCCAGCTGGGGCAGCGGGCCGCTCTCCTCTTCCGTGGTGGACGGCTTCTCGCTGTCCTTCTCGGGCGCGGGCGGGGAGTCCGGGGTCTCCTCGTCGTGCGGCGTGGGACGCTCCTTGGCCGGGGGTGTCCGGTCCTGACCACTCGGCTTCGGGGTGTCGTCCTCGCCGCCGTAGCCGCCGTGGCCGCCGTACGAGCCGTTGTGGCAGGAGTTCTCGGCCGCCTCGTTGAACAGCCCGAGTCCGGCGACGTTGTTGCCGCACGCGTTCACCGGCACGTCGACCGGCACCTGCACGACGTTGCTCGACCCCACGCCGGGGGAACCCTTCGCGACCCCCGAGGCGTCCGCGCCGGAGCCCTTCGACTTGTGCGAGGTGTTGCGGCAGACGTTGCCGAACGACTCGTTGAGCGCAGCGAGCACTTCGACGGTGTTGCCGCACAGGTTGACCGGCACGTGGACCGGCACCTGCACCGCGTTCCCGGACAACACACCGGGAGAGTCCTTCGCCACTCCCGACGCGTCCGAGTCAGCGAGGGCGGGGCTGCCATACAGGGACAGAATCCCCGTGGCGGCGACCGCCGCGAAAGCTCCCTTGCTCAGGGTCTGTCGCATTGCAGTTGTCCTCCTGCTTGAAGAATTGGGGCAGCCGGCCGCGGAACGGAGATCCACATCCAAGGTCGGCGGTGTGGCGGCACGGAAGGTCGCAGCGCTGGACAGGAATGAGGCGTGGTGGATGCGCGCTCGCGCCGAAGGGGCTGCGGAGTCGGTTCAGCGCTCCGCGCCCTTGCCCATCGCGACGACCGGTCCGTCGGCGAGCGCCGGGGCAGCGGCCGTCACCGGCATGTCGATGGCAGGAGCGGCGGCGGCCGCGACGTTCATTGCCTCCTGGAGCACTGCGCGTTCCTTTCTCGTAGCGCCGCATGCTCTACTGCCTCATCAACCCGGTGCAGGAGAATTGGTTCCGCAGGTTCACCCGGTTGGCCCGCGTCGCATTCCGAAGACCGCAACTGTGTTCAACCGCGGCGGTCTGCCTGTTCGATGGCCTCGGCCAGTTCGCGCACCGCCCTGTCGTCCGTGGTCCCGGCCAACGCGCGAGCACGGCCGGCGAGTTCAGCGAGGGGGACCGGGGCTCCCGGGAGGCGGTGGTAGCGGTCGTCGCCCGAGCGGAGGGCGTCGGCGAAGTAGGCCGCCACCGCGGTGACCTGGAAGCGGCTGGGGGCGGCACGCAGGGAGTCGTGGAGGGCACCGGTCTCGAGGTCGCCGGACTCCTCGTGCGGGTCGCGGGTGTCCGGGTCGAGCCAGCGGACGGTGGCGGTGGCCAGGTGGCCTTCGGCGCCCGGCTCGGTGCGGACGGCGTACAGGGCGGTGACGGTGTGGCCGGGACCGACCTCGCCGCCGTCGACGCGGTCGTCGCGGAAGTCCTCGTCGGCGACCCGGCGGTTGTCGTAGCCGACCAGGCGGAACTCCTCGACGGTCTCGGGGTCGAAGGCGACCTGGGCCTTGGCGTCGCGGGCGGTGAGGTCGATGTTGCGCGGGAGCTCCTCGCAGAAGACCTCGCGGGCCTCCTCGGTGCCGGACACGTACACGGTGTGGCCGTCGCCCTTGTCGGCGAGGCGTTCCATCAGGGCGTCGCCGTAGTCGCTGCCGACGCCGACACCGAAGAGGGTGATGCCGTGCTCGCGGCGTTCGCCGGAGATCCGCTCCAGGATCGTGTCGGCGTCGGTGTCGCCGGTGTTGGCGAGGGCGTCGGAGACGAGGACGACCCGGTTGGTCGCGCCCTCGCGCAGGCCCTCGACGGCCGTCTCGTAACCGGTCTCGACGCCCGCGCCGAGGTTGGTGGAGTCCCGGGTGTCCAGCTCGGAGATGACGTCGTGGATCTCGTCGCGGTTGCCGTCGAGGCGGGTCATGGGCAGGACGGTCTCCGCCTCGTCGCTGAAGACGACGATCGCGACCGAGTCGTCGTCGCGCAGCCGGTCCGTCAGCACCGAGAGGGACTCCTGGGCGAGATCCAGGCGGCCCGGTTCGGCCATGGAGCCCGAGACGTCGATGACGAAGGTGAGGGCGGCGGGCGGGCGTTCGCCGGTGCGTTCCGTGGTGCGGGTGGCCAGGCCCACGCGGACCAGGGACCAGTCCTCGTCATCGGTGCGGGCGCCGTCGACGGTGACCGAGAAGCCGTCGCCGTCGGGGCGTTCGTAGTCCTGGCGGAAGCTGTTGACGAACTCCTCGGGGCGGACCGTCGAGGGGTCGGGGCGCCGGCCGTCGGCCAGGGCACGGCGGGCGTAGTCGTAGGAGGCGGTGTCGACGTCGAGGGCGAAGGTGGACAGGTGGTCGGGGGCGGCTTCGCGGTCCTCCTGCTCGCCGGTGCCGTCCTCGTCTCCGTGGGCGGGCGCGGGCAGGCCCGCGGTGTGGTCGGGGCGGTCGGCGGCCCGGCTGTCGCTCCCGCTGTCGGTGGTCCCGCCGCACGCGGTGAGCAGCAGCCCGCCGGCCGCCGTGAGTGCGAGCAGCAGGTGTCGCGTCCGGTACCGCTCGTGCCTTCCGTACGGCTGCATCGTTCGTGCCCCCTGGGTCCGTTGGCGTCGGCTTCTTGCGACTGTGACGGCGCAGGGGGCCGGAACGTGCGGTACGGGGCGTTGCGGAAACGTCTCGAAGCGGCCACGGGGACCGGCCTTCGAGACCGGTGGGTGATCCTCCGTTGACCTAGGAGACGACGTCCTTGCGGGCGAAACCGCGGAAGGCCAGGGCGAACAGCACGAGCGCGTACGTTACGGAGATCGACGTGCCCTGGATCATGTCCGTCCACTGCAACTGCGGCTGGACGGCGTCGAGCCAGGCGTACTGCCAGTGCGCGGGCAGGAAGTGCCGCCAGTCGCCGAGGGCCGTCACCTCGTCGAGGACGCTGCCGATGATGGTCAGGAACACCGCGCCGCCGACCGCGCCGAGCGGTGCGTCCGTCCGGGTCGACAGCCAGAACGCGAGGGCCGCGGTGACCAGTTGGGACACCATGATGTACACGACGACGATCAGCAGGCGCTGGGCGGCGGTGCCGGTGGGCAGGGTGCCGCCGGTGGGCAGCTGGAGCGGGCCCCAGCCGTAGGCGGCCGTGCCGACGACGAGGGCGACGATCGGCAGCAGCACCAGCGCGGCGAGGCTCAGGCTGAGTCCGACGGCGAGCTTGGACCACAGCAGCCGGGCCCGGGGCACGGGCGCCGCGAGCAGATAGCGCAGGGACGACCAGCTCGCCTCCGAGGCGACCGTGTCGCCGCAGAACAGGGCGACGGGGATGACGAGGAGGAAGCCGGCGGCGGAGAAGAGGTTGACGGCGGCGAAGTTGGCCCCGGACGCCGTCGCCGTGTCCATGAGGTTCACGCGGTTGTTGTTGCCGCCCGGGTCGCCGCCGACCTGGAAGGCGATGAGCAGGATGACCGGCAGGGCGAACAGGACACCGCCCATGACCATCGTGCGGCGCCGCTTCAACTGCCGGACCAGCTCGACGCGGAAGGGCAGGGTGCGGCCCGCGCGGTAGCCGTCGGCGACCTCGACGGGCTCGGCCCGGTCGGCGAGCTTGCTCATGCTTCGGCTCCGATCAGGGTGAGGAAGGCGTCCTCCAGGCGGCGGTGCGGGCCGACCGACCGCACGGGCACGTCCAGGCGCACGAGTTCGGCGACCAGGCGCTGCGGGCTGCCGTCGGCGTCGAGCTGGACCAGGATGCCCTCGTCGACGGGCACGGCCGAGGCGACGCCCGGCAGGGCGGCGACCTTCTCGACGACGGGCTCGTCCACGGGCGTGGCCGTGCCCACCAGGAGGGTGTCGCCCGAGCCGACGATGTCCTCGACCGGACCGGCCTGGACGAGCTGCCCGTGGTCCATCACGACCAGGTGCGTGCAGGTCTGCTCGACCTCCGCGAGGAGGTGGCTGGAGACGATGACCGTGCGCCCCGCGGCGGCGTAGCGGATCATCACCTCGCGCATCTCGCGGATCTGGGGCGGGTCGAGGCCGTTGGTCGGTTCGTCGAGTATGAGCAGGTCCGGCAGGCCGAGCATGGCCTGGGCGATGGCGAGGCGCTGGCGCATGCCCTGGGAGTACGTGCGCACCGCACGGGCGAGCGCGTCGCCGAGGCCCGCGATCTCCAGGGCCTCCTCCATGTGCGCGTCCTCGGCCGGGCGGCCGGTGGCGCGCCAGTACAGCTCCAGGTTCTCCCGGCCGGACAGGTGCGGCAGGAAGCCCGCGCCCTCGACGAAGGCACCGACCCGGGACAGGACCGGGGCGCCCGGACTGATGGCGTGGCCGAAGACGCGGACCTCGCCGCCGTCCGGCTTGATCAGGCCCATCAGCATGCGCAGGGTCGTGGTCTTGCCGGCGCCGTTCGGGCCGAGCAGGCCGAGGACCTGGCCCTTCTCGACGCGGAAGGACAGGTCCTTGACGGCGTACCGGTCGGAGGCCTTGGCGTACCGCTTGGTCAGGTCCGTGATCTGCAGCGGTACTTCTGCCAGCTCGGGGTCCGGCGGGGCGGGTGCGGCCGTGCGGCGGCGTCCCGTGACGATCAGCGCCAGGGCGATCGCGGCGCCGGCCAGGGGCATCCACCACACCCAGGCGGGCAGCGGGCCCTGTGGGTTGCTCTCGCCGAGCGCCGACGGAACCTTCAGAGCGCCCTTGAGGGAGACGGTGTACGTGGCCGGGGCGGTCGGAGAGGCGTAGCCGAGGTCCGTGGAGGCCAGGACCAGGCGCAGCCGGTGGCCGTCGTCGACCTCGTGGTCGATCGCGGGGAGGGTGATCGTGACGTCCTTGCCGGCCTTGGCGCCCTCCACCCTGAGCGGCGTGACCAGCTGGGAGGGCAGCACCGGCTGGGTGCCGCCCGGGCCGACGTCGTAGACCTTGGCGAAGAGCACCGCGTCGTCGCTGGTGGACTTCACGTGGACCGTGGCCGTCGGGGAGCCGGTGATCTGGACGTCGTCCCGGAAGGGGGCCGACTCGAACGCGGCGAACTGGCCGGGGAAGTCGAGGGAGACCCCGACGCCGAGCGAGGACAGCTGGCTGAGGCCGCCCGCGCCGCCGAGGCCGGGCAGGGCCGAGACGCCGGGCGGGCTCGCGCCGGGCGGGTTGTCGAAGCTCTGCTCGCGGCCGGCCAGGGCGATGGAGCGCTGCTTGCTCTCCAGGCCGGGGTAGCGGTCCGAGGTCACGCCGGTCAGCCGGGGTTCGCCGTCTCCGGAGCCGAGGCCGAGGGTGCGGGTGACGCGGAAGGCGGGGCCGGTGTCGACGCCGTGGTCGTCCTTCAGGTAGCGGTCGAACCAGCTCCGCACGCGGCCCTGGACTCGGCTCGTCTCCATGTCGCCGCCGTCGTGGCCGCCGGCGATCCAGTCGACGTCGACCGGGGCGCCGCCCGCACGGATGACCTTCGCGGCCTGGTCGGCCTGGCCGAGCGGGAACAGGGAGTCGGACTGGCCCTGCATCAGCAGCGTCGGCACCTTGATGCGGTCCCCGACCGCGGACGGCGAACGCTCGTCGAGCATCTTGCGCGCCTCGGTGTCCGGTTTGCCCGACTCGGCGACCCGCTCGTACATCCGGCACAGCGCGGGCTCGAACCGCTCGCAGCCGCCGCCGGAGTTGACGAAGATGCCGGCCCACAGCTTCTTGAACACGCCGTTCGGGAACAGCGCGTCGGCGAGGTTCCAGTACGTGATGGCCGGGGCGATGGCGTCCACCCGGTCGTCGTGTCCCGCCGTGAGCAGCGCGATCGCGCCGCCGTAGGAGCCGCCGGCCATGCCGACGCGGGGGTCGCCGGGCTTGTCGAGTTCGACCTGGGGCTGCTTCGCCAGCCAGTCGATGAGCTTCGAGACGTCGGCGACCTCGCCCTTGGGGTCGTTCAGCCCGATCTTCCCGTTGGACTTGCCGAAGCCGCGCGCCGACCAGGTCAGGACCGCGTAGCCGTCTCTGGCGAGATCCTCGGCCTGCTGCCGTACGTCGTTCTTGCTGCCGCCGAAGCCGTGGCCGAGCAGGACGGCGGGGCGGCGGCCGGCTCCTTGGGAGGTGAAGTAGGAGGTGTCGATACGCACCCCGTTCCCCGTGTCCAGGATCCGGTCGGCGCGGTCGACCGGGGGCGCCTCGTCGGACGCGACGGCCGTCCATGTCCCCGCGCCCGCGAGAACGACGACGGCGGCCCCGGCGGCGAGCAGCCTCCGGGGCCTCCGAAGCAGCCCGTTCAGTCCGGGCAGTCGAAGATCCATGCGTCAACGGTACGGGGTGAAGCTGTCGAACAGTTGTCGACCGGAGGCTGAAGTGGGGGGCCTCCTGGGGGAGTACGCAGGGCCTTCGGCGTACCGCGGGTGGTGTACGGCATCGAGCCCGGTCCCTGTGGTGCGCGGCCGTCCGCGGGTGCGCTGTGGCTTGTCGCGCGGTTCCCCGCGCCCCCTTGGGGCATGCGGTCACTCTTGCGGGATCGACACCAGCCAGCGGGTCTCCGGTCGCGGGCGCAGGTAGAGGGCCCAGTACAGGGTCGCCGCCGCCGTGATGCCGCCCGTCCAGAGGAGGTACGTCGGGTCCTGTTGGATCAGGATGTAGACCAGGAACACGATCAGGAGGAGCGGGGCGGCCGGCCAGAGGGGCATGCGCCAGGCCGGGGTGTGCTGGTGGGTTCCTCGGCGGGAGCGCAGCGCGGCGACGGCGACCAGGAGGTACATGCCCGTCACCGAGACGCCCGTGACGCCGTAGAGGGTGTCCAGGTTCACGAAGCACAGGGCGGCGCCCGGGATGCCCACCGCGAGGGTGGAGACCCAGGGGGAGCCGAAGCGGCCGAGGCGGGAGAAGAGGGTGTTGACCGGGTCGGGCCAGGCCTTGTCCCGGGCCGAGGCGAACAGGACGCGGGAGTTCTGGATGACCATGACGATGCCGGCGTTGATGATCGCGAGGGCCACGCAGAGGCTGACGAACGTGCCGACGGCCGTGTTGGACCAGGCGGTGACCATGGTGCCGATGTCCCCGCCGGTCAGTGCGGCGAGGTCCGGGGCGCCCAGGGTGATCGCGGCGACCGGGACCAGGATGATGACGGTGGAGATGGCGAGCGTGGCGAGGACCGTGCGGGCCACTGAGCGGCGCGGGTTCTCCAGCTCCTCGGATAGGTAGACGGCGGTGGAGAAGCCCTGGGTGACGAACAGGGCGATCGCGAGGCCGGAGACCACGAGCAGGGCGGTGACCGTGTCCGGGGTGCCGTCCGGGGCCGCCACCTGCATCGAGACCAGGCTGCCGGTGCCGCGCTCGGCATGGGCGAAGCCCAGCACCGCCACCACCGCAGCCGCGATGACTTCCAGGACCAGGAAGACGCCGGTGATCCAGGCGTTGGCGCGCAGGTCGAGCAGGCCGGCGAGGGTCGCGAGGAGCATCACGGAGGCGCCCGTCCAGGACGGGTCGAGGTGAACGAGGGGGGCGAGGTAGTCGGCCGTGCCCATCGCGATGACCGGCGGGACGATCATCACGACCAGGAGGGACAGGACGAAGACCAGCCAGCCGGCGAGCCTTCCGGCCAGCGTCGAGACCATGGCGTACTCGCCGCCGGCGCTCGGGACCAGGGTGCCCAGCTCCGAGTAGCAGAACGCCACCGCTACGCAGAGCAGCGAGCCGATGGCGATGGTGAGGGCGGTGGCGGTGCCGAGCGAGCCGAACAGGTCGGGGACCACCACGAACAGTGTGGAGGCGGGCGTGACGCAGGAGAGGGTGAGCAAGGTGCCGCCGACGACTCCGATGGAGCGCTTGAGCTTCCTGGGACGCCTGTCCGGCGCGTGCGCGACGGCGGTCTCGACAGGGCGGAGCGTGTCGGTCATGCGGCGGTTCCCATCGGCTCGGTGGCTCGGCGGTGGATGTGCGCAGCATCGAACCCCGACGAAAGCAGCACGTCAATGGCTGTTTACCTACGAAATCCGCAGTGAACTAGCCCATCGACTGTCCTTTTGAGCACAAGTCGTCAATGGGAACAGGTCCGGGGGTGCCTGCGAGAACCGCAGGCACCCCCGGAGAAAAATCTCAGTGGTTGCGCGGGAAGCCCAGGTCCACGCCCGCCGGGGCGTCGGCCGGGTCCGGCCAGCGGGTGGTGACGACCTTGCCGCGGGTGTAGAAGTGCGTGCCGTCGTTGCCGTAGATGTGGTGGTCGCCGAAGAGCGAGTCCTTCCAGCCGCCGAAGGAGTGGTAGCCCACGGGGACCGGGATCGGGACGTTCACGCCGACCATGCCGGCCTCGACCTCCAGCTGGAAGCGGCGGGCCGCGCCGCCGTCCCGGGTGAAGATCGCGGTGCCGTTGCCGAACGGCGAGGCGTTGATCAGGTCCAGGGCCTCCTCGTAGGTCTCGGTGCGCAGCACGCACAGGACCGGGCCGAAGATCTCGTCCTGGTAGGCCTTGGCGGACGTGGGCACCTTGTCGAGCAGGGAGATGCCGATCCAGTGGCCGTTCTCGAAGCCGTCGACGGTGTGGCCGGTGCCGTCCAGCACGACCTCGCAGCCCTCGGCCGCCGCGCCCTCGACGTAGGACGCCACCTTGTCGCGGTGGACCTTGGTGATCAGCGGGCCCATCTCGGAGGTCGGGTCGTTGCCGGGGCCGATCTTGATCTTCTCGGCGCGCTCGCGGATCTTCTCCACCAGTTCGTCGCCGATCGCGCCGACCGCGACGACCGCGGAGATGGCCATGCAGCGCTCGCCCGCCGAGCCGTAGGCGGCGGACACGGCGGCGTCGGCGGCCGCGTCGAGGTCGGCGTCCGGGAGGACCAGCATGTGGTTCTTGGCGCCGCCGAGCGCCTGGACGCGCTTGCCGTTGGCGGAGGCGGTGGTGTGGATGTAGCGGGCGATCGGGGTCGAGCCGACGAACGAGACGGCCTTGACGTCCGGGTGCTCCAGGAGGCGGTCCACGGCCACCTTGTCGCCGTGGACGACGTTGAACACGCCATCGGGCAGGCCCGCCTCGGCCAGCAGTTCGGCGATCCTGACCGACGCCGACGGGTCCTTCTCGGACGGCTTCAGCACGAAGGTGTTGCCGCACGCGATGGCGACGGGGAACATCCACATCGGCACCATCGCCGGGAAGTTGAACGGCGTGATGCCGGCGACGACACCGAGCGGCTGACGGATCGAGGACACGTCGACGCGGCTCGCCACCTGCGTGGACAGCTCGCCCTTCAGCTGCACGCTGATGCCGCAGGCCAGGTCGACGATCTCCAGGCCGCGGGCGACCTCGCCGAGGGCGTCGGAGTGCACCTTGCCGTGCTCGGCGGTGATCAGCTCGGCGATCTCGTCGCGGTGCGCGTCGAGCAGCGCCCGGAACTTGAAGAGGATGGACGTGCGCTGGGCCAGGGAGGACTGGCCCCAGGTGGTGAAGGCCTCCTTGGCGGCTGCCACCGCCGCGTCCACCTCGTCGACCGAGGCGAACGCGACCTTCGTCGTCACCTCGCCGGTCGCCGGATCGGTCACCGGCCCGTGTGTGCCCGAGGCGCCTTCGACGGTCTTGCCGCCGATCCAGTGGTTGACGATCTTCGTCATGGCCGGGAACTCCTTCACAGATGGCGGCGTCGGGTGGAGACGTGCCGTTCGTACAGCTCACGTGCCTTGACCGCGGACGGCCGTGTCGCGGTTTCGGCCACGGGTACATCCCACCAGGCCTGCGCGGGAGGCGCGCCCGACACTGTGTCTGCCGTTTGGGTCTCCACGTAGACACATGTGGGAGTGTCGGCGGCCCGGGCCTCGGCGAGCGCCGCCTCGAGGTCCCGCACGGTCTTCGCGCGCAGTACGCGCATGCCGAGGCTGGCCGCGTTCGCGGCGAGGTCCACCGGCAGCGGCGGCCCCGTGTACGTGCCGTCCTCGGACGGGAAGCGGTAGGCGGTGCCGAACCGCTCGCCGCCCACCGACTCGGACAGCCCGCCGATGGACGCGTAGCCGTGGTTCTGGATGATCAGGACCTTGATCGCGATGCCCTCCTGCACGGCCGTCACGATCTCCGTCGGCATCATCAGGTACGTGCCGTCGCCGACCAGCGCCCACACGGGACGGTCGGGGGCGGCCAGCTTCACGCCGATGGCGGCCGGGATCTCGTAGCCCATGCAGGAGTAGCCGTACTCCAGGTGGTACTGGTCGCGGGACCGGGTCCGCCACAGTTTGTGCAGGTCGCCGGGGAGGGAACCGGCGGCGTTGATGAGGATGTCCGACTCGTCGACCAGGGCGTCCAGGACGCCGAGGACCTGCGGCTGGGACGGGCGGGTGTCCGGCTCGTCCACCTCGTAGCAGGCGTCGACGCGCTGCTCCCAGCGCTCCTTGTCCTCGGTGTACTCGGTGGCGTACGACGGTGCGACCCGGTGGCCGTGCATCTGCAGCCGCTCGGTCAGCTCCTCGAGGCCGGTGCGGGCGTCCGCGATCAGGGGCTGCCCGGCGAGCTTGTGGCCGTCGAACGAGGCGATGTTGAGGTTGAGGAACCGGACGTTCTCGCCGGTGAAGAGGGTGCCGGAGGCGGTGGTGAAGTCGGTGTAGCGGGTGCCGACGCCGATCACCAGGTCGGCGGTGCGGGCGAGTTCGTCCGCGGTGGCCGTGCCGGTGTGGCCGATACCGCCGACGTCCTGGGGGTGGTCGTGCCGCAGGGAGCCCTTGCCGGCCTGGGTGGAGGCGACCGGGATGCCGGTGGTCCCGGCGAACTCGGCGAGCGCCTCCTCGGCGCGGCTGTGGTGGACGCCGCCGCCCGCGACGACCAGGGGCCTCCTCGCCGCGCGGATGGCCCGTACCGCCTCGGCGAGTTCCGCCGGGTCGGCGCCGGGACGCCGTACGGTCCAGACGCGCTCGGCGAAGAACTCGTCGGGCCAGTCGTACGCCTCGGCCTGCACGTCCTGGGGCAGCGCCAGGGTGACGGCGCCGGTCTCGACGGGGTCGGTGAGCACGCGCATCGCGTTCAGCGCCGAGGGGATCAGGGCCTCCGGGCGCGTGATCCGGTCGAAGTACTTCGACACCGGGCGCAGGCAGTCGTTGACCGAGACGTCGCCCGCGTACAACACTTCGAGCTGCTGGAGGACCGGGTCGGCGGGGCGGGTCGCGAACACGTCGCCGGGCAGGAGCAGCACCGGCAGGTGGTTGATGGTCGCCAGGGCGGCGCCGGTGACGAGGTTGGTGGCGCCCGGGCCGATGGAGGTCGTCACCGCGTGCGTGGACAGCCGGTTGGACTGGCGGGCGTAGCCGACCGCCGCGTGCACCATGGCCTGTTCGTTGCGGCCCTGGTGGTAGGGCATCTCCTCGGTGTGCTCCAGGAGCGCCTGGCCGAGTCCGGCGACGTTGCCGTGGCCGAAGATGCCCCAGGTGGCGCCGATGAGCCGCTGCCGTACGCCGTCGCGTTCGGTGTACTGGGCGGCGAGGAAGCGTATGAGCGCCTGTGCGGCCGTCAGCCTCGTCGTCGGGGTCATCGGTGTCCCTCCCTGTGGATGGAGACGGGTACGCAGGGGCCGCCGCGGGCGTTCAGCACGTGCGCCTCGCGTGGGGGACCTCCGGCGCGGGGCCGTAGCGGGCGGGGAGTTGTCGCTCGCACTTCGCTCCTGCCAAAGCAAAGCGGCTTCCCGCGCCGGAGGCGATCTGGGCCCGGGACCTGCCCGGGAGACGGAACTCCTGGTCTTCTGTGCGCACACGGGTCATGAGGCGGCCCTCACAGCAGTCCTACGGCGGTGTCCACGGCGGCGGCCACATCGCCGTCCGCCGGGTACAGCAGCGAACGGCCGACCACCAGCCCGCGCACGGTGGGCAGTTGGAGAGCGCCGCGCCACTTCTCGTACGCCCCGTCCTGATCGTCGCCCACCTCGCCGCCCAGCAGTACGGCGGGCAGCGTGGAGGCGGCCATGACCTCGGCCATGTCGTCGGGGTTGTCGGTGACCGGCACCTTCAGCCAGGTGTAGGCGGAACTGCCGCCCAGGCCCGAGGCGATGGCGATGGACCGGGTGACGGCCTCGGCGGACAGGTCGTTGCGCAGCCGGCCCGTCTCGTCGCGGCGGGAGATGAACGGCTCGACGAAGACGGGGAGCTTGCGGGCCGCCATGTCGTCGACGGCGCGGGCGGTGGACTCCAGGGTGGTGAGGGAGCCCGGGTCGTCGTAGTCGATGCGCAGGAGCAGTTTGCCCGCGTCGAAGCCGAGGCGCTCGAGGTCCTCGGGGCGGTGGCCGGTGAAGCGGTCGTCGAGTTCGAAGCGCGCGCCCTGGAGGCCGCCGCGGTTCATCGAGCCCATGACGACCTTGCCGTCGAGCGCGCCGAGCAGGAGCAGGTCGTCGAGGATGTCGGCGGTGGCGAGGACGCCGTCCACGCCCGGGCGGGACAGCGCCAGGCAGAGGCGTTCCAGCAGGTCGGCGCGGTTGGCCATGGCCATGCTGCGGCCGCCGACGCCCAGGGCGCCGCGGGCCGGATGGTCGGCGGCGACGATCATCAGCCGGCCGTTGTCGTTCAGCAGGGGCCGACGGGGGCGGCGGGCGGCGGCCTCGGCGATCGCCTCCGGTCGCCGGCTGCGGAGGCGGACGAGTTCACTCACGTCGACGGTCACTTGACGGCCCCCGCGGTGACGGCCGCCTCGATCTCGTCCTCGGTGGGCATCGCGGAGGAGCACTCCAGGCGGGAGGCGACGATGGCGCCGGCGGCGTTGGCGTGCCGCATGGTCTTCTCCAGGTCCCAGCCGGCCAGGAGACCGTGGACGAGGGACCCGCCGAAGGCGTCTCCGGCCCCGAGGCCGTTGAGGACGTTCACGGGCAGCGGCGGGACCTCGGCGGTGGCGCCGTCGCGGTCGACGGCGAGGACGCCCTTCGGGCCCTGCTTGACGACGGCCAGCTCGACACCGGCGTCCAGCAGTGCCCGGGCGGCGGCGTGGGGCTCGCGCACGCCGGTGGCGACCTCCACCTCGTCGAGGTTGCCGACGGCGACGGTGGTGTGGCGCAGGGCCTCCTCGTAGAAGGGGCGGGCCGCGTCCGGGTCCGTCCAGAACATCGGGCGCCAGTCGAGGTCGAAGACCGTCGTGCCGGACTTGGCGCGGTGGGCGAGGGCCGCGAGGGTCGCCGTACGGCTCGGTTCCTCGCTCAGGCCCGTGCCCGTGATCCAGAAGACGCGGGCGTCACGGATGGCGTCCAGGTCGAGCTCGTGGGCGTCGATCTCCAGGTCGGGGGCCTTGGGCCGCCGGTAGAAGTACAGCGGGAAGTCGTCCGGCGGGAAGACCTCGCAGAAGGTGACCGGGGTGGGCAGGCCGGGGACCGGGGTGACCCAGCGGTCGTCCACGCCGAAGCCCTTCAGGGCCTCGTGCAGGTAGGTGCCGAACGGGTCGTCGCCGGTGCGGGTGATCACCGCCGTGTGCCGTCCCAGGCGGGCCGCGGCGACCGCGACGTTCGTGGCCGAGCCGCCGAGGAACTTGCCGAAGGAGGTGACCTGCGGCAGCGGGACGCCCGTCTGGAGCGGATACAGATCCACTCCGATGCGCCCCATGGTGATCAGGTCGTACGCCATCGGCTTCCCCTCGGTGTCGGCTCTCCCCGGCTTTGTAGTCCCCTTCCCGAAGCGCTGTCAATGTTTTGTCCGGACATTCGGACCAGATCATGACAGCGCTTTCCGGATGCCGGGGGCGCATGTGCGTCAAGACGCCCCGCCGGAGCTCCGCCGTGCCCGTGTGCCCCGGCCGTGTCACGAACACCCCCGTCCTGTCACAGGTGTCGCAGGTACCCGGGCCTTCCGTCACACCCGGCGCACAGGCCCTGCCCTGCGTCACCGGGCGTCGTTGACACGGACACAGGCTTGTTGATCGCCAGCGCAGCGCCCGGCTCCCCCGGACGGCCGTCCCCGGCCGCCGCCGTGGCGCGCGCGGGGAGGTGCACGTCATGACCGACCGAAGGCTCTGGTCCTACAAGGAGATCGCCGCACACATCCGGGTGCAGCCGGACACCGTGCGGTCCTACCGCAAGCACGGGCTGCTGCCCCCGCCCGACCACGTCGAGAACGGCAAGCCCTACTGGTACGCCGACACGGTCCGGGCCTGGGTGGCGTCCCGGCCCGCCAACCGCGCCCGAAGAGCCGACTGACCCTCCCGGCCCGACCCCGTGCCCCACCGTCGCGTGGGGCACGGGTGTCTCCGGGGGAGGGTCAGCGCCACGGCTCGATCACCGTCGCGCCCGCCGGTGACGCCGTCCCCATCGCCGCCAGGGCGGGCGGCGCCTCGTCCAGCGGGATCGTGGAGGTCACCAGCAGGTCGGGGCGCAGGACGCCGCTGCGGACCAGCTCCAGCATCGGCGGGTAGCCGTGCGCGGCCATGCCGTGGCTGCCGAGGAGTTCCAGCTCCAGGGCGATCGCGCGGGCCATCGGCACGGGTGTCGTGCCGGTCGGCGAGGGCAGCAGGCCGACCTGGACGTGCCGGCCGCGACGGCGCAGGCCGTTCACGGAGGCGGCGCAGGTGGCGGGGGAACCGAGCGCGTCGAGGGAGAGGTGGGCACCACCACCGGTGAGGTCACGGACCGCCGCCGCCGGGTCCGGCACGGCCGACGCGTCCAGGCACCGCGCCGCCCCGAACTCCCGCGCCAGGTCCAGCGCTCGGGCCGACACGTCGACGGCCACGACCCGCGCGCCCGACGCCGCCGCGATCATCACCGCGGAGAGACCGACCCCGCCGCAGCCGTGCACCGCCACCCACTCCCCCGCCGCGACGCGGCCCTGCCGCACCACCGCCCGGTACGCCGTGGCGAACCGGCAGCCGAGGGAGGCCGCCGTCGCGAAGGACAGCTCCCCGGGGAGCGCCACGAGGTTGACGTCGGCGTGGTCCAGGGCCACGTACTGGGCGAAGGAGCCCCAGTGCGAGAAGCCGGGCTGGGTCTGCCGCTCGCACACCTGGTGGTCGCCCGCCGCGCAGGACGGGCAGGTGCCGCAGGCGCAGATGAACGGCACGGTGACCCGGTCGCCGGGCCCCCAGCGGGTCACCCGGTCGCCCACCGCCTCGACGACCCCGGCGAGTTCATGCCCCGGCACGTGCGGCAGCGCGATGTCCGGGTCGTGGCCCTGCCAGCCGTGCCAGTCGCTGCGGCACAGCCCCGTGGCCTCGACCCGCACGACGACCCCGTGCTCCGCCGGCTCCGGATCGGCGACGTCCCGCACCTCGGCCGGCTCCCCGTCCCGCTCGAACACCACGGCCCGCATGATCTCCCCGCCTTCCGTTCGCGTCCGGGGCGCCGGGGGTCCCGGCGCCCCGGGCAGTCAGCGCCTCGGGGAACGCTAGCCCGTGCCGTACCCGCGACCGCCGGCCGGGGGCGTCGTGAACTCATACCCCCTAGGGGTACAGTTGGACGAGTGGGGACCCCACAGGTCCCCATCGCCACACATGCCTCGACGAGGAGTAACGACATGACCGCCCAGACCGACACCACGGGACCCGTCACCACCGTCTACAAGGTGAGCGGCATGAGCTGCGGACACTGCGAGGGTGCCGTCTCCGGGGAGATCTCCCAGATCTCCGGCGTCAGTTCCGTGACGGCCGTCGCCTCGACCGGCGAGGTCACCGTCGTCTCCGCCACCCCGCTCGACGACGGGGCCGTGCGCGCGGCCGTCGACGAGGCCGGTTTCGAGCTGGCCGGGAAGGCCTGACCGGTTTCCCGAGCCCGAGACGCACAGGCCTGAGACACCCCGGTCCTGGCACTCATACAGACGTACGGGCCGTACGCCGCCGCCCCGGCCCGTACGGCCCGTCCCGCTTCCCGGGCGCCCCGCACCTCCTGGAGTACGGACATGACCAGCACCACCGCCAAGGCGCCGGCCGACCGCGAGCCGGCGCTCGCCGAGGTCGAGCTGCTCATCGGCGGGATGACCTGCGCCTCCTGCGCGGCCCGCGTCGAGAAGAAGCTCAACCGCATGGACGGCGTCACCGCCACGGTGAACTACGCGACGGAGAAGGCCCGGGTCACCTACCCGGCGGGCACCGAGGTCGCCGACCTGATCGCGACCGTGGTGAAGACCGGGTACACCGCCGAGGAGCCCGCGCCGGTGCGGGAGGAGGCCTCCGCCGTCGAGCAGGAGGACCCCGAGCTGTCGGCCCTCCGCCGGCGCCTCACCGTCTCCACCGTCCTCGCCGTCCCGGTCGTCCTGCTCGCGATGGTCCCCGCGCTGCAGTTCGACAACTGGCAGTGGCTCTCGCTCACCCTCGCCGCACCGGTCGTCGTCTGGGGCGGGCTGCCGTTCCACAGGGCGGCCCGGACGAACGCCCGGCACGGCGCCGCCACCATGGACACGCTGGTCTCCCTCGGCACGCTGGCCGCGTTCGGCTGGTCCCTGTGGGCGCTGTTCCTCGGCGACGCGGGCATGCCCGGCATGCGGCACCCCTTCGAGCTCACGGTCTCGCGCGGCGACGGCGCCTCCTCGATCTACCTGGAGGTCGCCTCCGGCGTCACGGCCTTCATCCTGCTGGGCCGCTACCTGGAGGCCCGGTCCAAGCGCCGTGCGGGAGCGGCCCTCAAGGCGCTGATGGAACTGGGCGCCAAGGAGGTGGCCGTGCTGCGGGACGGGCGCGAGGTGCGGATCCCGGCGCAGCGGCTGGCCGTCGGCGACCGGTTCGTCGTACGGCCCGGCGAGAAGATCGCCACCGACGGCACGGTCGTCGAGGGCGCCTCGGCGGTGGACGCCTCGATGCTGACCGGCGAGTCCGTGCCGGTGGACGTGACGGCCGGGGACGCGGTCACCGGCGCGACGGTCAACGCGGGCGGCCGGCTCGTCGTCCAGGCCACCCGGATCGGTGCCGACACCCAGCTCGCGCGGATGGCGAAACTGGTGGAGGACGCGCAGAACGGCAAGGCCGAGGTGCAGCGGCTCGCCGACCGGATCGCCGGGGTCTTCGTGCCGGCGGTCCTGCTGATCGCCGCCGCCACGGCCGGGGCGTGGCTCGGGCTGACCGGCGACGGCGTCGCCGCGTTCACCGCCGCCGTCGCCGTCCTGATCATCGCCTGCCCGTGCGCACTGGGCCTGGCCACCCCGACCGCGCTGATGGTCGGCACGGGCCGCGGCGCCCAGCTCGGCATCCTCATCAAGGGCCCGGAGGTCCTGGAGTCCACGCGCCGGATCGACACGGTCGTCCTGGACAAGACCGGCACGGTCACCACGGGCCGGATGACCCTCCAGGAGGTCCATGTCGCCGAGGGCGCCGACGAGAAGGAGGTGCTGCGGCTCGCGGGCGCCGTCGAGCACGCCTCCGAGCACCCCGTGGCCCGTGCGATCGCGCTGGGTGCCGCGGAGAGGGCCGGACAGCTCCCGGACGTCGAGAGCTTCGAGAACGTCCCCGGGCGGGGCGTACGGGGGCGCGTGGAGGGCCGTGAGGTCGCCGTGGGACGGCTCTTCGACGACGTACCGCCGGAGCTGGCCCGCGCGCGGGACGAGGCCGAGCGGGCCGGCCGTACGGCCGTCCTGGCCGGCTGGGACGGGACGGCGAAGGCCGTCCTGGCCGTGGCGGACGCGGTCAAGGAGACCAGCGCGGAGGCGGTTCGCGAGCTGCGCGCGCTGGGGCTCACTCCGGTGCTGCTGACCGGGGACAACCGGGCGGTGGCCGAAGCGGTGGCCGAGGCCGTCGGGATCGACCGGGTGATCGCGGAGGTCCTGCCCGAGGACAAGGTCGACGCCGTACGGCGGCTGCGGGCCGAGGGGCGGGTCGTCGCCATGGTGGGCGACGGCGTCAACGACGCGGCCGCGCTCGCCACCGCCGATCTGGGCCTGGCCATGGGCACCGGCACGGACGCGGCGATCGAGGCGGGCGACCTGACGCTGGTGCGCGGCGATCTGCGGGTGGCCGCGGACGCGATCCGGCTGTCCCGCCGGACGCTGGCCACGATCAAGGGCAACCTCGTCTGGGCCTTCGGCTACAACGTGGCCGCGCTGCCGCTGGCCGCCGCGGGACTGCTGAACCCGATGATCGCCGGGGCCGCGATGGCCTTCTCGTCGGTCTTCGTCGTCACGAACAGTCTCCGACTTCGGACATTCCGGTGAAGTCCCCCGAATTCGCCCTAAGTTCGCGGCGAACGCGATATGAGCCCCTCTGGAGTCCCGGGCCCGGCTCACATAAGCTCTTCACAAGGCTCGCGCATCATCCTTACGCTAGAGCCCCGGACGGTATATCCGGGCTCTTGCGTATCTACCGGACATACGCAAGAGACGCAGATCACAGTGATGTGAACGTAACCATCGAAGGAGTTCGAAGGTCTAAGTTGACGATGTCAGGGAGCGTCTTGGGGGGCGCCACCTGGCATCTGGAGATGTCTTGGGGGACTTCTCCAGAGATGCGTTGCCGGGGCACGTACACCGGGAAGCTTTGAGCGGCCCTCCCGGTCGTGCGCTGTCCCGGCAGACCGCACACCGCAGTACGGCGAGTTCTGCTCGTTGTGCTCAACAGCGATTCAGGCGCTGTCCTCACAGACGCCCGGCCGGATCCCGTGGGGGGAATCCGAACCGGGACTGGGAAGGCGCCCTGGCCGTCGGCCCGTGGGGGGACCGGCGCTCCAGGGCGCCTTCTTTATGTGCGCGCGGATACCCGAAATCCGCGCCCGTGGTGACCCGAAAGCCCCCGCATCCGGCAGTCGGATACGGGGGCTCGAACGGGCTGGCGCCTCAGCGCTCCTCGACGGGCACGAAGTCGCGCTCGACGACGCCCGTGTAGATCTGGCGCGGGCGGCCGATGCGGGAGCCCGGCTCCTTGATCATCTCGTGCCACTGGGCGATCCAGCCCGGCAGCCGGCCGAGGGCGAACAGGACCGTGAACATCTCGGTCGGGAAGCCCATGGCCCGGTAGATCAGGCCGGTGTAGAAGTCCACGTTCGGGTAGAGGCTGCGCGAGACGAAGTAGTCGTCGGAGAGCGCGTGCTCCTCCAGCTTCAGCGCGATGTCCAGCAGCTCGTCGGACTTGCCGAGGGCGGACAGCACGTCGTGCGCGGCGGCCTTAATGATCTTGGCGCGCGGGTCGAAGTTCTTGTAGACCCGGTGGCCGAAGCCCATCAGGCGGACGCCGTCCTCCTTGTTCTTCACCTTGCGGATGAAGTTGTCGACGTCGCCGCCGGAGTCGCGGATGCCCTCCAGCATCTCCAGCACGGACTGGTTGGCGCCGCCGTGCAGCGGGCCCCACAGGGCGTTGATGCCGGCGGAGATCGAGGCGAACATGTTCGCCTGCGAGGAGCCGACCAGGCGGACCGTGGAGGTCGAACAGTTCTGCTCGTGGTCCGCGTGCAGGATCAGCAGCTTGTCGAGGGCGGAGACCACGATCGGGTCGAGGTCGTACTCCTGCGCGGGGACCGAGAAGGTCATGCGGAGGAAGTTCTCGACGTAGCCCAGGTCGTTGCGCGGGTAGACGAACGGGTGGCCGATCGACTTCTTGTACGCGTACGCCGCGATCGTCGGGAGCTTGGCGAGCAGGCGGATCGTGGAGAGGTTGCGCTGACGCTCGTCGAAGGGGTTGTGGCTGTCCTGGTAGAACGTGGACAGCGCCGAGACGACCGAGGACAGCATGGCCATCGGGTGCGCGTCGCGCGGGAAGCCCTTGTAGAAGTTCTTGACGTCCTCGTGCAGCAGGGTGTGCTGCGTGATGTCGTTCTTGAACGTCGAGAGCTCGTCGACGGTCGGCAGCTCGCCGTTGATCAGCAGATAGGCGACCTCCAGGAAGGTGGAGCGCTCGGCCAGCTGCTCGATCGGGTAGCCGCGGTACCGCAGGATGCCCGCTTCGCCGTCCAGGTAGGTAATGGCGGATTTGTAGGCGGCGGTATTGCCGTAACCGCTGTCCAGCGTCACCAGACCGGTCTGGGCGCGGAGCTTGCCGATGTCGAAGCCCTTGTCACCGACGGTGCTGTCGATCACCGGGTAGGTGTACTCGCCGTCGCCGTACCGCAGTACTACAGAGTTGTCGCTCACGTCATCCCTCACCGACGTTGTGCCTCTTCTTCGAGGTGCCCTGACTGTCTCTACCATCCCCCACTCGGCTCAGGAGAGTGCACTCGGGGTCGACCATCGGGCCTATTGACGGCACTGAGTGCCGCCAACTTCCTCATCCTGCCCCCTGTGTTCCCCATCTGGAAGTGCTCTGTGACCTTCACGACTCATTTGATCGATCATTTTTCTGCGAACCGAGCCGGAAGTCGAGTGCCGTGCACCGGCGGCCCGCCGAAACGGAGCGCACCGCCTGGCCGATCGCCCTGCGCGAACCGACGAGGACGACCAGCTGCTTGGCCCGGGTGACCGCCGTGTAGAGCAGGTTCCGCTGGAGCATCATCCAGGCGCCGGTGGTGACCGGGATGACGACCGCCGGGTACTCGCTGCCCTGGGAACGGTGGATGGTCACGGCGTAGGCGTGAGCCAGCTCGTCGAGCTCGTCGAACTCGTAGGGGACCTCCTCGTCCTCGTCCGTCAGCACCGTCAGGCGCTGGTCGACCGGGTCGAGCGAGGTGACCACGCCGACGGTGCCGTTGAAGACGCCGTTCTTGCCCTTCTCGTAATTGTTGCGAATCTGGGTGACCTTGTCGCCGACGCGGAACACCCGTCCGCCGAGTCTCTTCTCGGGCAGGTCGGGGCGACCCGGGGTGACGGCCTGCTGGAGCAGGCCGTTGAGGGTGCCCGCGCCCGCCGGGCCCCGGTGCATGGGGGCGAGGACCTGGACGTCCCGGCGCGGGTCCAGTCCGAACTTGGCCGGGATGCGGCGGGCCGCCACATCGACCGTGAGCCGGCCGGCCGCTTCCGTGTCGTCCTCGACGAAGAGGAAGAAGTCCTTCATGCCGTCGGTGAGCGGGTGTTGGCCGGCGTTGATCCGGTGCGCGTTCGTCACCACGCCCGACTGCTGGGCCTGCCGGAAGACCCGGGTGAGGCGGACGGCGGGGATCGGGCTCCCGTCGGCCAGGAGGTCGCGCAGCACCTCGCCCGCACCGACGCTGGGCAGCTGGTCCACGTCCCCGACGAACAGCAGATGGGCTCCCGGGGGGACGGCCTTCACCAGCTTGTTGGCGAGGAGCAGGTCCAGCATGGACGCCTCGTCGACCACCACCAGGTCGGCGTCCAGCGGGCGGTCCCGGTCGTAGGCCGCGTCGCCGCCGGGTTTCAGCTCCAGCAGGCGGTGCACCGTGGAGGCCTCGGCGCCGGTGAGCTCGGACAGGCGCTTGGCGGCCCGGCCGGTCGGGGCGGCGAGCACGACCTTCGCCTTCTTGGCGCGGGCCAGCTCCACGATCGAACGGACCGTGAAGGACTTGCCGCAGCCGGGACCGCCGGTGAGGACGGCGACCTTCTCGGTCAGCGCGAGCCTGACGGCGGCCTCCTGCTCCGGGGCGAGGTCGGCGCCCGTACGGCCCTTGAGCCAGCCGAGCGCCTTGTCCCAGGCCACTTCCCGAAAGCCCGGCATCCGGTCCTCCTCGGTGCGCAGCAGGCGCAGCAGCTGGGCGGAGAGGGAGAGTTCGGCGCGGTGGAAGGGCACGAGGTAGATCGCGGTGACGGGCTCGCCGCCGTCAGGCCCCGGGACCTTCTCCCGGACGACGCCGGGGTCCTCGCCCTCCTGCGCGGGTTCGGCCAGCTCGGCGAGGCACTCGATGACCAGGCCCGTGTCGACCTGGAGGAGCTTGACCGCGTCCTTGATCAGCTGCTCCTCCGGGAGGAAGCAGTGGCCCTGGTCGGTGGACTGCGACAGCGCGTACTGCAGGCCCGCCTTGACGCGCTCCGGGCTGTCGTGCGGGATGCCGACGGACTGGGCGATCTTGTCGGCGGTGAGGAAGCCGATGCCCCAGACGTCGGCGGCGAGGCGGTAGGGCTGGTTCTTCACGACGGAGATGGACGCGTCGCCGTACTTCTTGTAGATGCGCACGGCGATGGACGTGGACACCTCGACGGTCTGGAGGAAGAGCATGACCTCCTTGATGGCCTTCTGTTCCTCCCAGGCGTCGGCGATCTTCTTCGTCCGCTTGGGCCCGAGGCCCGGGACCTCGATGAGCCGCTTGGGCTCCTCCTCGATGATCTGGAGGGTGTCCAGGCCGAAGTGCTGCGTGATGCGGTCCGCGAAGACCGGGCCGATGCCCTTGACCAGGCCGGAGCCGAGGTAGCGGCGGATGCCCTGGACCGTGGCCGGCAGGACGGTCGTGTAGTTCTCCACGTGGAACTGCTTGCCGTACTGGGGGTGCGAGCCCCAGCGGCCCTCCATGCGCAGCGACTCCCCCACCTGGGCACCGAGCAGCGCGCCCACGACCGTGAGCAGATCGCCGCCGCCTCTGCCGGTGTCGACCCGGGCGACCGTGTAGCCGTTCTCCTCGTTGGCGTACGTGATCCGCTCCAGAACGCCTTCGAGCACGGCGAGCCGCCGTTCGCCGGCGGGGGTTCCCGTCTGGTTGGGCATGATCCGACCGTACCGCCGGGGTGTGACAGCCGAAGCGGGGGCGGCCATGTCATATCGACCGATGGTGAGTTCGGCAGCACTTCGGTCCGCGGTGATCGTCCAGCCGGGCGTGATCAAGATCTGGTCGGCAGGCGCTGATCCACACCATGCTCAGGTGGAACCTGCCACCGGGTTTCACGCACACCCGGTTCGAGCAGCTGCGCCTGGACGTCCAGGGGCGCCGGTTCGCCACGTGGCAGGAGTGGCGACGCTACAGCCTGGTCACCACCCCGTTCGCGCTGCGCGCTGCCTCGCCGATGATGCGGGTCGCGGGCCTGCCTGCCGAACCGGACGCGATCGCCTCAGTCGTACCGGAGGCGGCGGTGGCGTCACGGACGGCAGCGGACGCCATCATCCTCACCGACGCCCTCGTCGGCCTCTCCGAGGACCTGGCCGACGGCCATGTGCCGCGAGCAGTGCGCCCGCCGCACCCGCCGCTACGGCTCCGTCCCCCGCATCCCCGTCCAGCCCGGCCCGCGCACAGGGCGTGAGCCGGGCCATTACCAGGGACGTAATTGAGGACCTGCGCTCACCCGCGCACGCTCACCCCCATGTCCTTCCTCTGCATAAGCGCCGCCGCGCTGTTCTTCCTGGGTATGGGGCTCTTCGGGCTTGTCGCTCCCGGCGCGCTCATCCGCCCCTTCGGCATCGAGCTGTCCGTCCCGGAAGCGCGCAGTGAAGTCCGCGCCGTCTACGGCGGGTTCGGGGTCGCCGTCGGTGCGTTGCTCGCCTGGGCGGCCCTCGGCGCTTCCGGTGATCTGCGGTCGGGGGTGGTTCTCACGGTGGCGGTGTCGCTGGCGGGGATGGCGTTCGGGCGGCTGGTATCCCGTGCGGTGGAGCGCCCGTCGGCGTTCTTTCCGTCCTGGTTCTACTTCTGGGTCGAGATCCTGGGCGCCGCTCTGCTGATCAGCTGTGCGTAGCGGGTCATCCCGAGCCGCTGCGGCGGGCGTAGGCGCGGGCCGCGCGGGCGCGGTCGCCGCAGCGGGTGGAGCACCAGTGGCGGCGGCCGTGGCGGAGCAGGTAGCGGTTGCAGGGCGGGGAGCCGCAGGCGGTGAGGCGGTCGGCGTCGGGAGAAGTGAGCAGGTCGGCGGCGTCGGCGGCGAGGGTGGCCAGGGCGAGGTCGACGATCGCGGTGGTGGGGTGGGGGGCGGTGCGGTAGGGGCCGGTCCTGTCGTCCCACCGCAGCAGCGGGGCGGTGGGGACCCGGGTCATCGCGTCGTTGACGGCCGTCACGGCCGCGGGGTGGGCGGGCAGGCCTTCGGCACGGGAGGCGAACAGCGACCTGATCTGTTCGCGCAGGGAACGCAGCTGGGTCGCGCACATCTCCCGCATGCCGGCGTCGACCGGGGCGAGGCCGCGCTGTGTCAGCCAGTGGTTCGCCTGTGCGGGCGTGCCCAGGAAATCGACCGTGCGCCCGCCGGGCAGGGCGATCGCGCTGTTGGCGAGGGCGAGGGAGGGGTGCTCCTCCTCTCCCTGTGCGGGCGGCGGGGCGGGCTGTTCGATCACGGGCTCCTCCATGCTTCTCATGGTACGGCTTGCCTTTATCCGTGAGGAGCGGCTACGGTCATCTCACGGTTCGATGGTATCTATCCGTGAGGTTCTCGATGTCTGCCCTTCCTGCGCCGACCGCGCCCTTCCCCGTCCGCGTCCTCGGTGGCCCGACCGCCCTCTTCGAGTACGGCGGCCTGCGCTTCCTGACCGACCCCACCTTCGACGCCCCCGGCGACTACGCCCGCGGTGACGCCCGGTTCCTGACCAAGACCGCGCCCTCCGCCACCACCCCCGCCGACCTCGGCCGCATCGACGTGGTGCTGCTCTCCCACGACGAGCACCCCGACAACCTCGACGTCTCCGGCCGGGCCCTGCTCGCCGGCATACCCCTGACCCTGACCACGCCCGGCGGCGGCGAGCGGCTGCGCGAGAGCCTGGGAGACAGGGCCAGGGGCCTGGCCGACTGGGAGTCGATCGAGCTGGACCGCCCCGACGGGGGCACGGTCACCGTGACCGGCGTGCCCGCCCTGCACGGCCCCGGCCCCCGCGAGGAGGTCGAGCCGGTCACCGGCCAGGTCGTCGGCTTCGTCCTGACCGGCGAGGGCCTGCCCACCGCCTACGTCAGCGGCGACAACGCCTCCCTCGAAGCGGTCCGCGAGATCGCCGGCCGCTTCGGCCCCGTCGACACCGCCGTCCTCTTCGCCGGTGCTCCCCGCTTCCCCGTCCTCTTCGACAACCAGGTCATCGTGCTGGACAGCGCCATGGCGGCGGAGGCCGCGCGGATCCTCGGCGCCCGCCGCGTCGTCCCCGTGCACTACGACAGCTGGGCCCACTTCACCGAAGGCCGCGAGGAGCTGGAAGCCGCCTTCACCGCAGCCGGGCTCGCCGACCGCCTGGACTGGGGCAAGGGCGCCTGACCTTCCGTCACCGGAAGCCGTCACTTCCTCCAGAACAGGTGATGGATCACCCCGCTGGGACTGGGCACCACATCGCAGTGGAAGCGGTCGAACAGCTCCTCGGGGGACTCCCACAGCCGTGATCCCGATCCGAGCACCACGCCGGGCGAGACCGCCACATGCAGTGTGTCCACCAGGTCGGCGTCGAGGAACTCCCGGATGGTGGTCGCCCCGCCGCCCAGCCGGACGTCCTTGCCCTCGGCCGCCTTGCGCGCCTGCTCCAGGACCTCGGCCGGGTCGCCGCCGACGAAGTGGAACGTGGTGTCGGAGAGGGTGAACGACGGACGCTCGTGGTGGGTCATCACGAACACCGGCGTGTGGAACGGCGGCTCGTCGCCCCACCAGCCCTTCCACTCGTGGTCCTGCCAGGGGCCGCGCTGCGGGCTGAACTTGTTGCGGCCCATGATCTCGGCGCCGATGTTGTTCGTGAAGTCACGAGTGAGGTAGTCGTCGAGACCGCGGCTGCCGCCGGGGTCGGTGCGGTTGGGCCAGCTCGCGGTGGCGCCGGCCCAGGCGAACATCTGCCCCGGGTCGGCGTGGCCGAAGGGCCGCTCCAAACTCTGGTGCTCACCGGCACCGAATCCGTCACTGGAGACGTTGAAGTTCTGCACTCGCAGTAGCTGCTGGGGCACGGCGCTCCTCCTGTGGTGGTCGACGAGGGGACAGACCGCCCGGGCCGGCGAAACTCATCGGCGGCCCGGCGTTCTCCCTCGGCTCACCGGCGGTCGGCTCCCCGCGACCACCGCCCGCCGGTTCTCCGGCTCACCGGCCGTCGGCCCTCCCGCTCACCCGGCCTGCGCGACCACGTGATCGATCACCTGCTGGAAGTCCTCACTCGGGGAGAACTCCACGAACTCGCTGTCCTCCAGGGCGACCGGGACGTGCCCGGGGCCCCAGTAGTACGCCTGTCCCGCCTCGTACTCCTCCTCACCGGAAGCCGTGCGCATCCTGATCCGGCCCTTGAGCAGATAGCCCCAGTGGGGGCACTGGCACGCGTCGTCGGGCTGCCCCTTGAGGGCCGGGCCCATGTCCGTGCCCTGGGGCAGGCTGACGTAGCCCACCGACATGCCGCCCCCGATCGGCATGAGGCGCAGTTCCACGCCGTTGCCCTCAAGGGCAACGGGTACGTCGTTCCGGGTCGCCGCCGTCATGACTCCTCCGCTCCGGCCCGGCCGGGCCTCGCGACAACGGACCTCCTCCCTCCACCCTGAACCGCCGGGGAGCCGCCCGCGACATCACGATCCGGTCAAGAGGTGCCCTCGGGGGCTTGATTTACCGGCGTGTAATCGATTCCATCCACCCGTCGATGTAATCGATTCCACGAGCGCTGCGCCATGTGCGCTCCCACGACTGATCCACAAGGAGGTGGAGCGGCGGTGGCCAGCATCAAGGACGTCGCTGCCGAGGCAGGCGTATCCGTCGCCACGGTCTCGCGCGTCCTGAACGACCACCCGTCGGTCAGCGCCGACGCACGCAGGCGCGTGCTGGCCGCCGTCGAGTCCCTGGGCTACCGCCCGAACGCCGTCGCCCGCTCTCTGCGCACCGACCAGACCCACACCCTCGGCCTGGTCATCAGTGACGTACTGAACCCCTACTTCACCGAACTGGCCCGCTCCGTCGAGGAGGAGGCCCGCGCGCTCGGCTACAGCGTCATCATCGGCAACGCCGACGAGCGGCCCGACCTCCAGGACCACCACGTACGCAACCTGCTGGACCGGCGGATCGACGGGCTGCTCGTCTCCCCCACGGACGGCGGCTCGCCGCTGATGCTGGACGCCGCGCGGGCGGGGACGCCCATGGTGTTCGTGGACCGGTGGATCCCGGGCGTGGACGTGCCGGTGGTCCGGGCGGACGGCCGGGCCGCCGTCCGGGATCTCGTGGCGCATCTGCACGGGCTCGGGCACCGGCGGGTCGCGATCATCGCGGGTCCCGCCGCCACCACCACCGGGCGGGAACGTGTCGAGGCCTTCCGGGAAGCCCTGGGCGCGTACGGCCTCGCCCTGCCCGACGCCTACATAGGGCAGGGCGACTTCCAGGCCGGCAGCGGGCGCCGGGTCACCGAGGGGTTCCTCGACCTGGCCGAGCCGCCCGAGGCCGTGTTCGCGGCCGACAACCTGATGGCGCTCGGCGCGCTGGACGCCGTACGCGCGCGTGGCCTGCGCGTGCCGGACGACATCGCGCTGGCCGCGTTCGACGACATCCCGTGGTTCGTGCACACCGATCCGCCGGTCACCGCGATCGCCCAGCCGACCGGTGAGCTGGGGCGTGCCGCCGTGCGCGCTCTGGTCGACCGGATCGAGGGGCGGCCCGGCGAGTCCGTCACCCTTCCCGCCCGGCTCGTCGTGCGCCGCTCGTGCGGCGAGCCGTATCCGGCCTCCCCCGAGCCGGACCCTGCACAGGCCCCCGCTGTGCAGCACCCCGCAGAGAACAGGAGCCAGTCGTGAGCAACGCGGACGAGTTGCTGCGCATCGAGGGCATACGGAAGACCTTCCCGGGTGTGGTCGCGCTGGACGGCGTGGACTTCGACCTGCGCCGGGGCGAGGTGCACGTGCTGCTCGGTGAGAACGGCGCGGGCAAGAGCACCCTCATCAAGATGCTCTCCGGCGCCTACACACCCGACGCCGGGCGGATCCTGGTCGGCGGCGAGGAGGTGCGCATCCAGGGTGCGCAGGACTCCGAGCGGCTCGGGATCGCCACCATCTACCAGGAGTTCAACCTCGTTCCGGATCTGACGGTCGCCGAGAACATCTTCCTGGGGCGGCAGCCGCGCCGCTTCGGGATGATCGACCGGAAGCGGATGGAGGCCGACGCCGAGGTCCTCCTCGCGCGCGTCGGGGTGAACGTGTCGCCCCGCGCGCGTGTCCGCGAACTCGGCATCGCGCGCCTGCAGATGGTCGAGATCGCCAAGGCGCTCAGCCTCGACGCGCGCGTGCTGATCATGGACGAGCCGACGGCCGTGCTCACCTCCGAGGAGGTCGACAAGCTCTTCGCGATCGTGCGCACGCTGCGCGAGGACGGCGTCGGGATCGTGTTCATCACGCACCACCTGGAGGAGATCGCCGCCCTGGGCGACCGGGTGACGGTCGTCCGGGACGGCAGGAGCGTCGGGCAGGTCCCGGCCTCCACCCCCGAGGACGAGCTCGTACGGCTCATGGTGGGGCGCTCCATCGAGCAGCAGTACCCGCGCGAACGGGCCGACAGGGGCGCCGCGTTGCTCACCGTCGAAGGGCTGACCCGGGACGGCGTCTTCCACGACGTCAGCTTCGAGGTGCACGCCGGTGAGGTGGTCGGCATCGCGGGGCTGGTCGGCGCCGGCCGTACGGAGGTCGTACGGGCCGTGTTCGGGGCGGACCCCTACGACAAGGGGGCCGTGAAGGTCGCCGGTTCCACCGTCCCCAAGTACGACGTCAACGCGGCGATGACCGCGGGCATCGGGCTCATCCCCGAGGACCGCAAGGGCCAGGGCCTGGTGCTGGACGCGTCGGTCGAGGAGAACCTCGGGCTGGTGACGCTGCGGTCGGCCACCCGCGCCGGGCTCGTCGACCTCAAGGGGCAGCGCGAGGCCGCCGAGCGGATCGCGGGCCAGCTCGGGGTGCGGATGGCGGGCCTCGGCCAGCACGTGCGCACGCTGTCCGGCGGCAACCAGCAGAAGGTCGTCATCGGCAAGTGGCTGCTCGCCGACACCAAGGTGCTGATCCTCGACGAGCCGACGCGCGGCATCGACGTCGGCGCCAAGGTCGAGATCTACCAGCTCGTCAACGAACTCACCGCCGCCGGCGCGGCCGTCCTGATGATCTCCAGCGACCTTCCCGAGGTGCTCGGCATGAGCGACCGGGTGCTGGTGATGGCGCAGGGCCGGATCGCCGGCGAACTCTCCGCCGACGAGGCGACCCAGGACGCCGTGATGGCACTCGCCGTCAGTACCCCCACCGCAACGACCACGACCGGAACGGAGGCCTCCCGTGGCCACTGACACGCTCAAGAGCACGACGGGCGCGGGTGGCGCCTCGGGCGGCCTGCGCCGTCTCCTGCTCGACAACGGCGCGCTCACCGCGCTCATCGTCCTCGTCATCGCGATGTCGGCGCTGTCCGGCGACTTCCTGACGACGGACAACCTCCTCAACGTCGGCGTCCAGGCGGCCGTGACCGCCATCCTCGCCTTCGGCGTCACCTTCGTGATCGTCTCGGCGGGCATCGACCTGTCGGTCGGCTCGGTCGCCGCGCTGTCGGCCACGGTCCTCGCGTGGAGCGCCACGTCGGCGGGCGTCCCCGTGTTCCTCGCCGTCCTGCTCGCCATAGCGACCGGCATCGCGTGCGGCCTGGTCAACGGCATCCTGATCTCCTACGGCAAGCTGCCGCCGTTCATCGCGACGCTGGCGATGCTGTCGGTGGCCCGCGGCCTGTCCCTCGTCATCTCCGAGGGCTCCCCGATCGCCTTCCCCGACTCGGTCTCCCACCTCGGCGACACACTCGGCGGATGGCTGCCGGTGCCGGTGCTCGTCATGGTCGTGATGGGCCTGATCGCCGCGTTCGTGCTCGGCCGGACGTACATCGGCCGCTCGATGTACGCGATCGGCGGCAACGAGGAGGCCGCGCGGCTGTCCGGGCTGCGCGTGAAGAAGCAGAAGCTCGCGATCTACGCGTTCTCGGGCGTCTTCGCCGCCGTCGCCGGTGTCGTCCTCGCCGCCCGGCTGTCCTCCGCGCAGCCGCAGGCCGCCGACGGCTACGAGCTGGACGCGATCGCCGCGGTCGTCATCGGCGGCGCCTCCCTCGCGGGCGGCACCGGCAAGGCGTCCGGCACACTCATCGGCGCGCTGATCCTGGCCGTGCTGCGCAACGGGCTCAACCTGCTGAACGTGTCGGCGTTCTGGCAGCAGGTCGTCATCGGCGTCGTCATCGCGCTGGCCGTGCTGCTCGACACCGCGCGCCGCAAGGCCGGGGCCACCCCGGTCGCGGCCGGCACCGGCGGCGACAAGGGCAGGCAGGCGGCGACCTACGCGCTCGCGGCCGTCGTCACCGTCGCGATCGTCGGCGCCACGTCCTTCCTGCACAACGGCTCCTCCGCCGCGAGCACCCCGAAGATGGGCCTGTCGCTGTCCACCCTCAACAACCCCTTCTTCGTGCAGATCCGGGCGGGCGCCCAGGCCGAGGCGAAGAAGCTGGGCGTGGACCTGACCGTCACGGACGCCCAGAACGACGCCTCGCAGCAGGCCAACCAGCTCCAGAACTTCACCAGTTCCGGGCTCGGCGCGATCATCGTCAACCCGGTCGACTCGGACGCGGCGAGCAACTCCGTGAAGGCCGCCGACAAGGCGAAGATCCCGGTCATCGCCGTCGACCGCGGCGTGAACAACGCCAGGACGGACACCCTCGTCGCCTCCGACAACGTCACCGGCGGTGAACTCGCCGCCAAGACCATCGCCGACAGGCTGGGCGGCAAGGGCAAGATCGTGATCCTCCAGGGGCAGGCCGGCACCTCCGCCGCCCGCGAGCGCGCCCAGGGCTTCGCGAACGGCCTCAAGGCCTACCCGGGCATCCAGGTCGTCGCCCAGCAGCCCGCCGACTTCGACCGCACCAAGGGCCTCGACGTGATGTCGAACCTGCTCCAGGCCCACCCGGACGTCCAGGGCGTCATCGCCGCCAACGACGAGATGGCGCTCGGCGCGATCAAGGCCCTGGGCTCCAAGGCCGGCACGTCGGTCTCCGTGGTCGGCTTCGACGGCACGCCTGACGGACTGAAGGCGGTCGAGGGCGGCACGCTGTACGCGTCCGTGGCGCAGCAGCCGTCCCAGCTCGGGAAGATCGCCGTGGACAACGCGCTGAAGGCCCTCCAGGGCAAGAAGGTCGAGGAGACGGTGAAGGTGCCGGTGAAGGTGGTCACGAAGGAGAACGTGGCCGGGTTCAGCGGCTGACCTCGGGGAACGGCGGGCGGTCGTCCACCGTTGGTGGGGCCGCCCGCCCATGTCACTCACGTGGGGAGACAACTCATGTACGACTACGACCTCCTGGTCGTGGGGTCGGCCAACGCCGACCTCGTGATCGGTGTCGAGCGCCGGCCCGGTGCCGGCGAGACCGTGCTCGGCTCCGACCTGGCCGTCCACCCGGGCGGCAAGGGCGCGAACCAGGCGGTCGCGGCCGCCCGGCTCGGAGCCCGTACGGCGCTGCTGGCCCGGGTCGGCGACGACGCGTACGGCCGGCTGCTGCTGGACTCGCAGCGCTCGGCCGGCGTGGACACGGTGGGTGTCCTGGTGGGCGGCGCGCCGACCGGGGTCGCGCTGATCACGGTCGACCCGTCCGGGGACAACAGCATCGTCGTCTCGCCGGGTGCGAACGGCCGGCTGGCCCCGGAGGACGTCAGCGCCGCAGGGTGCCTCTTCCAGGGCTCCCGGGTGGTGTCGGCGCAGTTGGAGATCCCGCTGGAGACGGTGGTGGAGGTCGTACGGAACCTGGCGCCGGAGAGCCGTTTCGTGCTGAACCCCTCGCCGCCGCGGCCTCTTCCGCAGGAGGTGCTGGCGGCGTGCGATCCGCTGATCGTCAACGAGCACGAGGCGAAGGTGATCCTGGGCTCGGCCGCGGTCGGGGACAGCCCGGAGGACTGGGCGCGGATCCTGCTCGCGAAGGGGCCGCGGTCGGTGGTGGTGACGCTGGGCGCTCAGGGCGCGCTGGTCGCCTCCGCGGAGGGCGTCTCCCGGGTGCCGTCCGTGAAGGTGAGCGCGGTGGACACGACCGGCGCGGGTGACGCGTTCACCGCCGCGCTGGCGTTCCGGCTGGGGGCCGGTGAGTCCCTCGCGGAGGCGGCCGCCTACGCGGCACGGGTCGGGGCGGTGACCGTGACGAAGGAGGGCGCGCAGGCGTCCTTCCCCACGGCGGCGGAGGTCGCTGCGCAGTGAAGAAGGCCGGAATACTGAACCGTCACCTCGCCGGTGCGCTGGCCGAGCTGGGCCATGGCGACGGGGTGCTGGTGTGCGACGCGGGCATGCCCGTACCCGACGGCCCGCGGTTGGTCGACCTGGCCTTCCGGGCCGGGGTACCGGCGTTCGCGGAGGTGCTGGAGGGGCTGCTGGCGGAGCTGGTCGTCGAGGGGGCGACGGCGGCGACGGAGGTACGGGAAGCGAACCGGGAGGCTTCGGAACTCCTGGCCGGGCACTTCCCGTCGCTGGAGCTGGTGTCGCACGAGCGGCTCAAGGAGCTGTCGGCCGGGGCCCGGCTGATCGTCCGCACGGGTGAGGCACGGCCGTACGCGAACGTGCTGCTGAGGTGCGGTGTCTTCTTCTGAAGCCCGGAAAGGTTTCGAGGGGGCCCGGTCCGTCGACCGGGCCCCCTCGGCTTTTCCCCTCCCGTCAGGAACCCCCGCGATCCCCCCGGATCCCCCTCCAGAAGTCCTGACACCAAGTACGACCCGCACAGGGCGGAAAGGGTTGCACGGCGGAGTAAGAAATTCTTGCCGGATTTTCGGAAAGATCACCGCGCGGGCCGGGTCAGCACGCGGGTGAGGCCGCCGTCGTCCTCCTCGACGTCCCTGACGTGCGCGAACCCGATCCGGCCGAGCAGGCGCAGCGAGGCCTCGTTCTGCGCGGCGACGGTGGCGTGCACCTCGGTCAGCCCGAGCGTGTCGAAGCCGTACCCGACGAGCGCCTCCGCCAGCTCCGTCCCGAGCCCACTGCCCCAGGCCTCCGGGGCCAGGGCATAGACGATCTCGTGACCGTCGACGACGTCCGTCCGCTTGATCTCCGCATGCCCGACCAGTCGCCCACCGCGCCGGACCGCCCACACGTCGAACAGGTCCTGGGCGTACACCTTGGTGAAGATCCGTCCGAACAGGGCACGGTCGTCAGCCTCCGCCGCCGGGCCGTCACCCATCCACCGGGAGACCCGGGTGTCCTGGAAGAGGGCGACGAAGGCCTCTTCGTCCTTTGGGGTGTAGGCGTCGAGGAGGAGGCGGGGCGTTCGCAGGCTCGGGGGCACGGGCGGCGACGCTAGCGGCGCGGGCAGCGGGGCCGCAATCCATTTGCCGGCCGTCGCCCTTCGAGCGGCTCGTCCTCAGCGGCTGAGTCGCCGGCGGAACCACCGCGTCAGGACGTCGTCGACGGCCCGGGCGGCAGGCAGCTGCGGAGCCGGTTCCAGGCCGGGTTCGGCGGCCAGCGGGTGCGCCAGGTCCGGCACGGTGATCAGCTCGACCTCGTCCGGGCGCGCGTACCGCTCGCGCAGTGCGTCGACCAGGGCGGCGGCGTCCGTGCGGAACTCCGGGTGGTCGCGCTCCCCGCTGACGAGCAGCAGCGGCGGGTGGGCGGTGAGGTCTCCGGCACGGGCGACGAAGTCCAGTTCGTCGGCGGCCCCACGGGACTCCTCGGTCCACCGGTACACCTGTCCGGTGAGGTCCTGGACGCGTTCGACGGCGGAGCGTATCCGCACGGCGGGGTTGACCAGGGCGACCGCCCGGACCGGAATCCGCCGCGTGGTGAGCACCCGCAACGCCACGGCTCCGCCGAGCGAGGCGCCGAGGAGACCGACCGGCCCGTCGTCGACGGGCAGTTGCTCGCGCAGCGCGGCGAGCGCGGCCGGGAACTCGTCGGCGGCCTGACGGGCGAACGGGGCCAGGAAGGACAACAGCGCGTCCTCGCGGGCACGTCGGAGGGCGGCGTCGACACGGCCGTCGACCATCCGCGCGCCACACATCGGCATGCCCAGGTGGATCCGCCAGGCGGGCACCCCGGTCATGGGCAGGGCGGCCGCGAACGCCGCGTCCGTGCGCGGCGCGTCCAGCATGTGCCAGGTCACGAGCAACGGCGCGGGACCGTCGGCAGCTCCGGCCGGCGGGAGCGCGGTGAACGGAACTCCGGCCGCGGTACCGGTGATCGTCTCCATGACTCTCCCTGTCTCCCTCGGGTCGGGGAGGGCGAGCGTAGACGGCTCGACGGAGGCGACGGCCCTGCTTCTGCCCAGGGCAGAGGCGTCCGGCCCGCCGTAATCACCGTCGGCCGCCTGCCACTTCGGCATAGCTTTGGGGGGACGGGCCGTCCCGGCAGCCCGGCAGGGGCGCGCAGGCGAGGAGTTGAACGTGGACGCGGAGGACACCGCCAAGAAGCTGCGGATGATCGGCGACGAGATGTCGGAGCGGTTCTACGAGCGGGCCGACGTCGTGCGGACGCTGGTCGTGGCGCTGCTGGCCGGGCAGCACTCGCTATTGCTCGGTCCGCCCGGGACGGCGAAGTCCGAGATGGCGCGGGAGCTCACGGGCCGGATCGACGGCGCGGCCTACTGGGAGATCCTGCTGTCGAAGTTCACCGCGCCGACGAGGATGTTCGGTCCCATCGACGTCGCCGCGCTCGCCCGGGGCGAGTACCGCCAGGTCTACGACGGCCGCGCCACCACCGCGCACGTCGCGTTCATCGACGAGATCTTCAAGTGCTCCACGGCGGCGCTGAACGAGACGCTGGGCTACCTCAACGAGCGGATCTACCACCCCGAGAACGGCGGCGAGCCGATCCGCTGCCCCCTGATCGGGGCCATCACGGCGAGCAACGAACTGCCGAGCGAGGACGACGCGGCGGCGATCTACGACCGGCTGCTGGTGCGGATCGAGGTCGGGTACCTGGAGAACCCCTCGAACTTCGCCGAGCTCGTACGGTCCGCCGTCCGGCGGCCGGCGGCGCCGGCCAGGACCACCGTCGAACTGGCCGCGCTGCAGCACGCCGTGACCGAGGCCGTCCCGGCCGTGGACGTCCCGGACGCGATCGTGGACGCGGTGTGCACGCTGCGCTCCGCCCTGCGCCGCAGGGAACTCGTCGCCTCCGACCGCCGCTGGCGGCAGGCGGTGGGGCTGCTCCAGGCCTCCGCGTACCTCGACGGGCGCCCGGCGGTCGACGAGACCGACCTGTCGATGCTGACGCACGTGCTGTGGGACTCCCCCGCCGACCGCCCCACCGTCGAGCGCGAGGTGCTGCACCTGGTCAACCCCGACGCCAAGGAGGCGCTCGACCTGGCCGACGCCATCGACGAACTGGAAGCGCAGCTCGACGCCATGGCCGGGCAGTCCCGCGAGGCGCTGAGCGACTGGGTCATCAAGAAGGCCCACAACAAGCTCGCCACGGCGGGCAAGCGGCTGGAGAAGCTGCGCGAGGAGGCGGTGAGCGCCGGCCGCTCCACCGCCGCCATCGACCGGGTCACCGGCCGCCAGCGCGCCGTCCGCGCCCGGGTCCTCACCGAGGCCCTCGGCATGGACGCGAGCATGGTGCAGGCGCAGCTCTGAACGCCGGGGTGACCATGGACGGGGCTTCGAGCGGGCCGGACGAACTGGACGGACTGAACGAACTGGCGAGCCTGGCCGGGAAGTGGCTGGGGCTGTCCTCCGCCGTTTTGGGGCGGCACACGGCGGCCGTGGTCGCGGACCGGTTCGACCGGATGACCTGGCGCGACACCTACGAGCAGTCGGCCGCGCTGCGCGAGCTGGCCCGGGAGCTGGAGGCGCGCCACGACCACGCCACGGACCTCCTGACCGACGTGTTCCTGGCGGCCTACAAGGCCGGCCCGCGGTTGCGCGAGCCCGCCGAGATGGATCCGTCCCGGCTGGTCGACCACCAGGTCGTCACCGCGCTGGTGGAGTCACCCGGGTTCACCGAGCTGCGCCGGGAGACGGCGGGTGACCCCTACGCCGCCGCCATGGCCGTACTCGCCCAGGCCGCCGCGCTGCGGGGGCTGCTGGAGCGCACCCGGCAGGCCCGGGAACAGGCCGGGCGGGCGGGGCAGGGGCAGCAGGACGCCGAAGAGGCGGCGTCCGTCGCGGCCGAGGCGCTGCGGCAGGCCGCCGAGGAGGCCGGCCAGGACGGCACCGTGCCGGCTCCGGCCGCCGACGCCGTACGACGGGCGGTCCGGACCGCCGAAGCCGCCGCGGCCGCCGCACGGCAGGCCGCCCAGGACGCCGCCCGGGCCCTCGGGACGTCGGCCGCCGCCGTCCGGGCCGGTGCGCGGAACGCGGCGGCGCAGGCCGCCGAGGCCGTGCGGCAGGAGTCCGCGCTGCTGCGGGCGTGGGGCGTCGGCCCGGGCGAGCTGGAACGGATGCCGTTCGACCAGCGCGCCCGGCTCGCCGAGCGGCTGCGCACAGGCCGGCTCGCGGAGTGGGCCGAGCTGATCGGCCGCTTCCGGCAGATGGCCAGGGGCGAGCGCGCCCGCAGGGTGGAGAACGCCGCCGGCGAACTGGTCGGCGTCACGCTCGGCGACGACCTCTCCCGGGTCATCCCCTCCGAGTTGGCGGGCCTCGGGGTGCCCGAGCTGCGTGCGGTGTTCGCCGTGCGCTACGCCGCCGGGGAGCTGATGCTCTACGACAGCCAGGGGGAGCAGGCCACCGGCCGGGGCGCGATCATCGCGTGCGTGGACACCTCGCACTCGATGTACGAGGCCGGGCCCGGCGGGATCACCCGGGAGGCGTGGGCCAAGGGGTGCGCACTGGCGCTGCTGGACCAGGCCCGCGAGTCGGGGCGTGACTTCGTCGGCATCCTGTTCTCCGCGCCCGGCAGGATCCAGGTCTTCCGCTTCCCGGCCGGCCGGTCCGCCGGCACGGGCCGGGTCCTGGACTTCGCGGAGACCTTCCTGGGCGGCGGCACCAGCTACCAGACGCCGCTGTCAGCGGCCGGCGAGCTGCTGGCGGACGAGTTCGGCGACACCGCCCGCAGGCGCGGCGACATCGTGATGATCACCGACGACGACTGCGGTGTCACCGAGGAGTGGATGCGCGGCTGGAACGACGCCAAGCACCGGCTCGGCTTCCGGGTGTTCGGCGTGGTCGTCGGTGCCCCGCGCGTCGGCGAGGCCGGCTCGGTGCTGGAGGCGCTGTGCGACAACCTCCGCTCCGTCGAGGACCTCACCGACGTCCACGCCGCCGCCGATCTGTTCCGCGTGATCTGACCGCCCGGGCGGTTGCCGAGCGATCAGGGCTGCCTCGATGCGGCCGAGCCGCCTGTGCCGAGTCCCGGTCGGGGGTGGCGCCGCGTTGCGGTCGAGCCACGCGTGCACGAGCCAGGTCGGGGTCGCCGCGGCGTGACCGAGCTGCCCGTGACAGAGCCAAGTCAGGCCCTCCGGGCCGCGAGCACCCGAGCCCGATCAGGGCTGCCGGGATGGGGTCGACGAGCCGCCCCGCGCCCACGGTGGTCAGAGCCGCCGCAATTCCGACCGAGCCGCCTGTGCCGAGTCCCGGTCGGGGGTGGCGCCGCATTGCGGTCGAGCCACGCGCGCCCGAGCCAGGTCGGGGCCGCCGCGGCGTGACCGAGCTGCCCGTGACAGAGCCAAGTCAGGCCCTCCGGGCCGCGAGCACCCGAGCCCGATCAGGGCTGCCGGGATGGGGTCGACGAGCCGCCCCGCGCCCACGGTGGTCAGAGCCGCCGCAATTCCGACCGAGCCGCCCGGGCCCGGTCAGGGGCTGCTGCAATGCGGACGGCCGTCCGTCCCCGAGCCCGGTCAGGCGCTCCGCGGAACAGACGCGGCCCCCCCCCTGTCACGCCGAGTCGTTCAGCAAACGGCTCAGATGCTCGCGGCCCGCCCCCAGCAGGCCGGGCAGTTCGGCGGCCGACTCGTACCAGCGCTTCTCGTACTCCCAGCACAGCCAGCCGTCCCAGCCGTGCCGGGAGAGGACCTCCACGCACTCGGCCAGCGGCAGGACGCCCGCGCCGAGCGGCAGCGGGGTCGTGTCCTCGGCGGAGGCGATGTCCTTGACCTGGACGTAGCCGAGGTGCGGGGAGAGGGCCGCGTAGGTCTCCGAGGGCTGTTCGCCGCCCAGCCAGGTGTGCATCACGTCCCACAGCGCGCCCACCTGGCGGTGGCCGACCAGACCGAGGACGCGCATGGCGTCGGCGGCGGTGCGGTGCGAGTCGTGGGTCTCCAGGAGGATGCGGACGCCCAGGTCGCCCGCGTACTCGGCGGCCGTGCCCAGCCGCCTGGCGGCCGTCGCGTCGGCCTCCTCGGGCGTCTGGACGTCCAGGTCGCCGCCGGGGAAGACCCGGATGTACGGGGCGTCGAGGTCACGGGCCAGGTCGAGGAGGGATCGGATCTCGGCCAGGACGGGCTCGTCGTCGCCCGGCGCGGCGACCCGCGCGTAGCCCGCCAGGCCCAGGATCTCTACGCCCGACCCCTTGAACTCGGCCGCGACATCGGCCCGTTCGGCGGAGCCGAGGCCGGGGTGGACCGGTTCCTCGGGGTGGGCGCGCAGCTCCACGCCGTGGTAGCCGTGCGTGGTCGCGAGCCGCAGGACGTCGGGCAGGGGCAGGCCGGGGACACCGAGGGTGGAGAACGCCAGCTTCATGTGGACGGACCCTACCCGGCGGCCCTGCCGACGACTCCCCTTCGTCACTCGGGTGTTGCGAGAAGATCCAGTCGCCAGTCCTGGCCGACCAGGTCCTGCCCGAAGGAGCGGTGCGGTTTCTCCGCGACCAGCACGAAGCCGTGGCGCTGGTAGATGCGGCGGGCGGCGGCGAGGATGTCGTTGGTCCACAGGACGACCTCGCGGTAACCGGCCTCGCGCGCGAAGGCGACGACGGCCCCGACCAGCCGGTCCCCGATACCCAGGCCGCGCGCGTCCGGCTCGACGAGCAGCAGCCGGAGCCGGGCGGCCCCCGGCGCGTCGTCCCGTACGCACATCACGCACCCCACCGGCCGGCCGTCCAGCTCGGCGATCCACGTCCGCTCCAGGTGCGGGTCGTGGTCTTCGGCGTACTCGGCGACGATCCGGGCGACCAGACCCTCGTAGTCGAGGTCGAAGCCGTACTCGGCGGCGTACAGGGCGGCGTTGCGCTGCACGATCCAGCCGAGGTCGCCGGGGACGGGGTCGCGCAGCACGACGTCCTCCGGTCGCGGCGCCCGGCCCTCACCCAGGATCGTCCGGACGGTCCGCAGCGCCTCCGCCAGCCGCGGCCGGTCCTCGGCGCGCACGGTGCCCAGCATCGCCCCGACCGTCTCGCGCGCCCGCTCGTCGAGGAGCGCGGCGGCCTCCCGGCCACGCTCGGTGAGGGTGATGCGGCGGCGGCGCGGATCCGTCTCGGACGGCCCGCGCTCGACCAGGCCGTCCTCCTCGAACTTGTTCAGGATGCGGCTCAGGTACCCGGCGTCCAGGTGCAGCTGGGTCCGCAGGTCGGCGGCGTCCGTACGCGGCGCGTGCGCGAGTTCGTAGAGCACGCGGGACTCGGTGAGGGTGTAGGGCGCGTAGAGGTGGCGGCCGTAGTCGAGCGCGCCGATGACGTTCGTGTAGAAGCGGTTGAAGGAGCGGATGTCCTGGACGGTCATGACCACGACCCCCGATGGTTGACTCAGTCAGAGATTCCCGTGGGAGAGTCTAGACGTCCAGGACAGCCGGGACCAGACGGGGCGACGGCCGATGAGTTTCTCCGTGATCCGCAGTCAAAGACCACGATTGGTGCGCCGCGGCTGCGAGTGTGGTGGAAGCGCGCACAGACTGATTCTCTTGCGAACCGGACACGAGACACCGAAGGAACCTCAGATGCGTACCCTGATCAGCACAGCTTTCCTCTCGCTCGACGGCGTCGTGGAGGCCCCGGGCGGCGAGCCCGGTTACCGGAACTCCGGGTGGACCTTCAAGGACATCGAGTTCCTCCCCGAGGCATTCGAGATCAAGGGCCGGGAGCAGAAGGAAGCCGCCGCGATGCTGATGGGCCGGACCAGCTACGAGGCGTTCAGCGCGGTGTGGCCCGACATGGAGGACTTCGCCGACTACAAGGTGATGCCGAAGTACGTCGTCTCCACCACCCTCACCGAGGACGACCTGGTGTCGAACTGGGGCGAGACGACGATCCTGCGCTCGCTCGACGACGTCGCCGCTCTGAAGGAGACCGAGGGCGGCCCGATCATCGTCCACGGCAGCGCATCCCTGAACCAGGCCCTTTCGGACGCCGGCCTGATCGACCGTTACCACCTGCTCGTCTTTCCGCTCCTGCTCGGTGCGGGCAAGCGGCTCTTCAGCACCACGGACAAGGACACCCAGATGCTGAAGCTCGTCGAGCACGAGGTCTACGGCAACGGTCTGCAGAAGAACGTCTTCGACGTCGTGCGCTGACATCGGCGTCCGCGACTCCGAGCGAGCAGGGGGACCCCACCCGCACCTTCGACTCCTGGAACACCACCGGCCGCAGCGGGACTGCGCATCGAGCGGACGGCGGAGGCGGGGCCGGGCGGAGGTGCCCGGTCTGTTCGGGCTCACCGGGGTGCAGGCGTGGACCGCCGCGTCCGCAGGTCCGCACGCAGGGAAGCAGCGCCGAGGTCAGGAAACCCGCGGCACCCCGGAGGACCCCCGCACCATCAACTCCCCCCGCACCGAGGCGATCCCGCCGGGCGGCGCCTCCTCCCGCCCCATCGCGATCCGCCCGGCCCGCGCCCCGGCCTCCGCCAGCGGCAACCGCACGGTCGTCAGCGAGGGCACCGCGTCGATGCTGAACGGCAGATCGTCGAACCCGGCCACCGACACGTCCTCCGGGATCCGCAGCCCGGAGTCCCGCAGCGCCGCACACGCCCCCAGCGCGACGGAGTCGTTCGCGGCGACGACCGCCGTCAGCGACGGGTCGCGCCGCAGCAGTTCCAGCGTCGCCTCGTAACCGGACCGCCGGTCGTACCGCCCGTGCACCGTCCACCGAGGGTCCTCCTCGATGCCGTGCGCGGCGAGCGCGGCCCGGTGCCCCTCCAGCCGGTGCCGGGTGGTCGTCCGTTCCTCCGGGCCCGCGATGTAGCCGAGCCGCCGGTGCCCGAGCCCGATCAGGTGCTCGGTGAGTTCCTGCCCGCCCCCGCGGTTGTCGAAGGTCAGCGCGATCGCGCCGGTCTCCGGCGCCGGCGGCCGCCCGCACAGCACCACACGCGTCCCGGCGTCGGTCAGCTTGCGCACCTTCGCGTCCATCGCCGCCGTGTGCGCCGCGTCCTCGATCGCCCCGCCGGTCAGCACCACGGCCGCCGCCCGCTGCCGCTGCAACAGCGTGAGATACGTCAGCTCCCGCTCGGGAGAACCCCCCGTGTTGCAGACCACCGCGAGCCTCTCCCCGCCCGCGCGACCGCCCGGCCCGCCGATCTCGGCCTGGATCGCGCTCGCCATGATCCCGAAGAACGGGTCGGCGATGTCGTTCACCAGGATCCCGACCAGGTCGGAGGTGGCGGCGGCCAGGGCGCTCGCGGGCCCGTTGAGCACGTAGTCCAGCTCGTCCACGGCCTTCAGCACCCGCTCCCGGGTGGACGCGGCCACGGGGTAGTTCCCGTTCAGCACGCGCGACACCGTCGCGGGCGAGACCTGCGCGCGGGCCGCCACGTCCGCCAGGGTCACCGTCATCTCGTCGTCCTCCGGTCGCGCATCTCGTCGTCCGCCCTCGTACACATACAGAGTCGCCCTCGTACACATACAGACCTGTGGCCTTGGTTCCGATGGAACCGAGGCCCTGGCTCCGATGGACCTATGGCCATGGTTCCGAGCAGACCTTAAGCCCCCGGCCCCCGGTCGTTCGCCCCCTCGAACAACTCGTCCTGGTCACGGTCTTGTCCGGACCGCGGTTCAGAGGCTAGCTTCTTCCTGTATAGAAAGCGCTTGCTGTACCGCTCACCAGTCGGGCGTACGCGGCGCGACGACCGCGTACGAAGGGAACGACGTGACACGCAAGACGGTGCGTATCGCCATGAACGGCGTGACCGGGCGCATGGGCTACCGCCAGCACCTGGTCCGCTCCATCCTCGCCCTCCGTGAGCAGGGCGGCCTCGACCTCGGCGACGGCACCGTGCTGTGGCCCGAGCCGATCCTGGTCGGCCGCCGTGAGCACGCGCTGAAGGCGCTGGCCGAGCAGCACGGCCTGGAGCACGTCTCGACCGACCTGGACGCGGTCCTCGCCGACGAGACGGTAGACATCTACTTCGACTCCCAGGTCACCTCCGCCCGCGAGGAGGCGCTCAAGAAGGCCATCGCGGCCGGCAAGCACATCTACACCGAGAAGCCCACGGCCACCGGCCTCGACGGCGCCCTGGAGCTGGCCCGGCTGGCGAACGAGGCCGGCATCAAGCACGGCGTCGTCCAGGACAAGCTCTTCCTCCCCGGCCTGCTCAAGCTGAAGCGCCTCATCGACGGCGGCTTCTTCGGCCGGATCCTGTCCGTGCGCGGCGAGTTCGGCTACTGGGTCTTCGAGGGCGACTGGCAGGCCGCGCAGCGCCCGTCCTGGAACTACCGGGCCGAGGACGGCGGCGGCATCGTCGTCGACATGTTCCCGCACTGGGAGTACGTCCTGCACGAGCTGTTCGGCCGGGTGAAGTCCGTCCAGGCCATCGCCACCACCCACATCCCGCAGCGCTGGGACGAGAACGGCAAGCCCTACGACGCCACGGCCGACGACGCCGCCTACGGCATCTTCGAGCTGGAGGGCGGCGCCATCGCCCAGATCAACTCCAGCTGGGCCGTGCGCGTCAACCGCGACGAGCTCGTCGAGTTCCAGGTGGACGGCACGGAGGGTTCGGCGGTGGCCGGCCTGCGCAACTGCCGCGTCCAGCACCGCTCGGCCACGCCCAAGCCGGTCTGGAACCCGGACATCCCCGCCACCGAGGTCTTCCGCGACCAGTGGCAGGAGATCCCGGACAACGCCGAGTTCGACAACGGCTTCAAGGCGCAGTGGGAGCTGTTCCTCAAGCACGTCTACGCCGACGCCCCCTACCACTGGGACCTGCTGGCCGGCGCCCGCGGTGTCCAGCTCGCCGAGCTGGGCCTGCGGTCCTCGGCCGAGGGCCGCCGCCTCGACGTACCGGAGATCGCGCTGTGACGATCCGACTCCCCGACGCCACCGGCGGCCTGCGGACGTACGAGCCCCGCACGGAGCCCCTCGCCCTGACCCCCGGCACCCCCTTCACCTCCCGCACGGTCTTCTCGGCGGCGCACGTCGTCGCCGACCCGTACGCGGACGTGTCCCCCGACTCGCCCGCCGCGGTCGACTGGGACGCCACCCTCGCCTTCCGGCGGCACCTGTGGTCGCACGGGCTGGGCGTGGCCGAGGCCATGGACACCGCCCAGCGCGGCATGGGCCTGGACTGGGCGGGTGCGGCCGAGCTGATCCGCCGCAGCGCCGCCGAGGCCAAGGCGGTCGGCGGCCGGATCGCCTGCGGTGTCGGCACCGACCAGCTCACGGCCGGTTCACCGGCCGAGGTCCGCGCGGCCTACGAGGAGCAGCTCGCGGTCGTGGAGCAGTCCGGCGCGCAGGCCATCCTGATGGCGTCCCGGGCGCTCGCGGCAGCCGCCTCCGGCCCGGAGGACTACCTGGAGGTCTACGGCCACCTGCTCCGCCAGGCCGCCGAGCCGGTCGTCCTGCACTGGCTGGGCCCGATGTTCGACCCGGCGCTGGAGGGCTACTGGGGGTCGAGCGACCTGGACGCCGCCACCGACACCTTCCTGGACGTCATCGCGGCGCACCCGGACAAGGTCGACGGCATCAAGGTCTCGCTGCTGGACGCGCAGCGCGAGATCGACATCCGCCGCCGGCTGCCGCAGGGCGTGCGCTGCTACACGGGCGACGACTTCAACTACCCCGAGCTGATCGCGGGCGACGAGAAGGGCTTCAGCCATGCCCTGCTCGGCATCTTCGACCCGCTGGGTCCGCTGGCGGCGGAGGCGGTCCGGGTCCTGGACACGGGCGACGTGCGGGGCTTCCGCGACCTGCTCGACCCCACGGTCGAACTCTCCCGCCACCTCTTCCAGACACCGACCCGCTTCTACAAGACGGGCGTGGTGTTCCTGGCCTGGCTGGCCGGCCACCAGTCCCACTTCACGATGGTCGGCGGCCTCCAGTCGGCCCGCTCCCTCCCGCACTTCGCGAAGGCGTACGAACTCGCCGACGGCCTCGGCCTGTTCCCCGACCCGAAGCTGGCGGAGGAGCGGATGAAGAACCTGCTGGGCGTGTACGGGGTGGACCAGTGAGCACCACGGAGCTGGAGCGCTTCTCCATCAACCAGATGACGGTGAAGCAGCTGTCGATGCCGGAACTGGTGGACGAGTGCGGCCGGTTGGGCGTCCGCAACGTGGGCCTGTGGCGCGAGCCGGTCCAGACGTACGGCCTGGAGGCCACGGCGAAGCTGGTCCGGGACGCGGGTCTGACGGTGACGACGTTGTGCCGGGGCGGCTTCTTCACGGCGATCGACCCGGCCAAGCGCGCGGAGGCCCTGGCCGACAACCGCCGGGCGATCGACGAGGCGGCGACGCTGGGCACCGACACCCTGGTCCTGGTCTCGGGCGGCCTCCCGCCCGGCTCCAAGGACCTGCACGGCGCCCGCGAACGCATCGCGGACGCCCTGGCGGAACTGGGCCCGTACGCGGAACGGCACGGCGTCCGCCTGGCGATCGAGCCGCTCCACCCGATGTACGCCTCCGACCGCTGTGTGGTGTCGACGCTGGCCCAGGCCCTGGACCTGGCCGAACGCTTTCCGGCGCACCAGGTCGGGGTCACCGTCGACACGTACCACATCTGGTGGGACGACACGGCTCCCGCGCAGATCGCCCGGGCGGGTGCGGGCGGCCGGATCCACACCTTCCAGCTCGCCGACTGGACGACTCCGCTCCCCGAGGGCGTGCTGACCGGCCGTGGCCAGATCGGCGACGGCTCGATCGACATGCGGGAGTGGCAGCGGTACGTGCAATCCGCCGGCTACACCGGCGCCATCGAGGTCGAGCTGTTCAACGACGGGCTGTGGGCGAGGGACGGACGGGAGGTGCTGGCCGAGACGGCGGCGCGGTTCGTCGAGCACACCCTCTGAAGGTCGAGCGCACCCTTTGAAGGGAGAAGTGGCGGCTCATCCGCCCCGTTGAACCCCTGGTTCACCTCGCCTACCGACTTCCGGAAATCCGGCCCGGGCCGGGAACCCGGCCCGGACTCCCGTCGTCCAATCGCAGGCCGCCGGAGAGTCACCACGGTGCGGTGTCGGCCCTCGCTGCTGGCTGCGATCGCTGACCACCCTCTCCGCCGTACCGCGGCCGGCGGCACCGCCGCCATCGGCGCGTCCCCCTCCAACCGCGCCGGTGGCGGCCCCTGTGCAGTTAGTGTGCATTCCCTTGACTGGCAGAAACTTCCCGGTTACTGGTGACCTCTTGGAAGTTTCCTTCAGCGGATCCGAGCGGATCACCTCCGGAAGGAGCGCACGTGCACGACACCGGCACGGGAAGCACGGGAAACACCGCACAGCCCTCCAGACGCACCGTCCTCGCCGCCACGGCCGGCGCCGCCGGCGCCCTCGCAGCCGGGCCCGCGTACGCCGCGGACGCCCCCGACGACAAGCGACTTGGCGCCCTCGTCTCGCGCATGACGCTGGAGGAGAAGGTCGGCCAGCTCTTCGTGATGCGGGTGTACGGCCACTCCGCCACCGCCCCCGACCAGGCCGACATCGACGCCAACCTGAAGGAGATCGGGGTCCGTACGGCCGCCGAGCTGGTCGCGAGGTACCGGGTCGGCGGCATCATCTACTTCGCCTGGGCGCACAACACCCGCGAGCCGCACCAGATCGCGGATCTGTCCAACGGCATCCAGCGGGCCTCCCTGGAACTGCCGCGCGGGCTGCCCGTGATCGTCTCCACCGACCAGGAGCACGGGATCGTCGCCCGGGTGGGCAGGCCCGCGACGCTCTTCCCGGGCGCCATGGCCGTCGGCGCGGGCGGGTCGCGGTCCGATGCCCGGAACCTCGGGCGGATCGCCGGGCGCGAGCTGCGGGCGATGGGCATCCGGCAGGACTACTCCCCCGTGGCCGACGTGAACGTCAACCCGGCCAACCCGGTCATCGGCGTACGGTCCTTCGGTGCCGACCCGCGGGCGGTGGCCGCGCTGGTGGCCGCCGAGGTCGCCGGGTACCAGGGGTCCGGGGTGGCGGCGACCGCCAAGCACTTCCCCGGGCACGGGGACACCAACGTCGACAGCCACACCGGCTTCCCGACCATCACGCACAGCCGGGAGCTGTGGGAGAAGCTGGACGCACCGCCGTTCCGGGCGGCGATCGCCGCGGGCATCGACTCGATCATGACCGCGCACCTGATGGTCCCGGCCCTCGACGACTCCGGCGACCCGGCCACCCTCTCCCGCCCGATCCTCACCGGCATCCTGCGTGAACGGCTCGGCTACGACGGGGTCGTGGTGACGGACTCCCTCGGCATGGAGGGCGTGCGGACCAAGTACGGCGACGACCGGGTGCCGGTGCTCGCACTGAAGGCGGGCGTGGACCAGCTCCTCAACCCGCCGGACCTGGACCTCGCCTGGCACGCGGTCCTGGATGCCGTGC